>DATHPP010000274.1:0-43796 GCA_035483795.1 Tepidisphaeraceae bacterium
GAATCGACGCACGGCGGAAGCATCATCACCTGCCCGGCCTCGATTCCCAGCCGCCGTAGTGGTCGCTCATACTGGTGGCTGCGGGTGAAGACCAGCTCCGAGCGGCCAAAGAACCAGCTCATGTAGGACTCGGCGGTGCTGGTCATGCGATGATCGCCGGTGTGGTCCAGCACGTAGGCGGGGAAGTCGGTGTGATAGGTAGACAGCAGCGGCACGCGGAGCATCGAAGCGACCAGCAACCCGCACAGTCCCATCGGCCCAGGCGTGTGGACGTGGATGGCATCGAACTGCTGGCGGTCGGCCCACTCCATGACTTCGGCGACCGGCGGCAGCGCCAGCGGAAGCTGTGGGTATCCGGGGAACGGTATGGAAAGCAGCGGCTCGAAGTTTTTGCGGAAGCGATCGCAATTCTTCACTCCCGCCGCGCTGGTGTGAATCGTGAGCGACCGGCCGCGGCGAGTTGCCTCGGTGCCGAGCGTGCGAAGGAAGCGGCTCACGCCGTTCATCTCGTCGAAGGTGTCGGTGAAGACCCCCAGGCGGAGCCCGTCGCGATCGAGCGGCTTGCAGCGCCCGGTTACCCGCGGCAGCAGATGGCGCTCGCGGTTCTGATGGAACAGGGCGAAGTAGTAGGGCATCAGCATGAACTGCTGGCAGGCCAGGGCCGAGAGGGCGTCGAACAGCGGTGCCACCTTGCCCACCGCCAATCCCTTGAGGATGGACTCGGCCGTACCGGCGGTGGTGTCGCGCGTCACCTGCGCCAGCAGCTTGAACATCGCCTGATGCTCGGCCAGCGGCGCCTGGCCACTGCGAAGCGCCTCGATCAGCGTCGGATGCGAGCCAATGCGTTTTCGAACCGAGGAGCAGAACAGATTGTTCAAAAGGGTGGTGCCCGACGGATCGGATTTGTGACCAAGCTTTCGCCCCAGCCGCCGGCCCACCGCGCTCACCGAGCCTTTGACGGCGGCCTTCACCATGTCGCGCTTGCGGAGGGAGCGCTGTCCGATCATCGCTTCGAGAACGGCCATCGAGGCGGTCGGCTTTTTCGACAGGCGGTTTTTGCTGTAACGGATGCCGACGCTGTAGAAGTTGTGGGCGAGCTTGAGGCTGGACCCGGCCTCTCCGCCGGGCTGGCAGCGGCCTTCGCGCAGGCAATCGAGCAGCTTGTCGACGGACGTCGTGTCGGCGGGAAACTCGGTCCAGGTGCGGCCGATGTTGAACAGCCCGTGATCGTCGCTGCCGCCAGTCCGCGCCTTGTGCCAGGGCTGCGGCCAGTGGGGCTCAATGGCATGCTTCCTTGCCAATTCGGCGATGCGCTGCGGCGTCAACTCGGTCACCAGCGGCTCAAACGCCTCGCGATGCAGCAGGCTGTGAGCCCCGTTCAGGCATTCAAAGCCTTTGAACAAAAGCAGCAGCCGCTCGACATGCCACAATTCCAATCGATCGTTCTGGCGGTAAACGGGATGGGCGACGGCGTGGGCCAGCCGGTTCTGCTCGATGTATGCCGCCACTTTGTAGATGTCATGGGCCAGCGACTGAAGCTCATCGTGTTCGGTCCGTCCGATTCCCCAGACCAGAACGTGCATCTTGCAGCGGTCTTCGGGGAAGTAGCAGGTGAGCTCCTCGCCAACCAGAAGGTCGCGGCCGGGTGGGAGGGATTTGACGCCAGCGATCGAGTCGTGGTCAGTGATGGTGACGAAATCCATGCGGCGGTGCTTGGCCTGAGCATAGACTTCGGTGGGCTCGCTGAAACTTTCCGGGCAACTGATGGCGTTGAGCAAGGCTTCGCCGGCCTCGGAGCTGGCGCAACTGTGGCAATGGAGGTCAGCCCGCACGGGGTAGGCTGGGTTGGGTTGGAGGCTCATCGGATCCTGCTCCTTTCGCGGGTTGCGGGATTCGCAACCAATTCCATGAAAGAAACCTCTCGGGGATCCATCCCCAAGGGCAGGTCGCTGGCTTGGCGACAGTTCCCCGCCCCGCTGACACTGCCGACACTGCCACTGTGTCCGATGTTCAGTTTTGCTTTCAAAAGTGAATATCCTGTGGATAAGTCGTTAAATATCTAAGAAGGGATCACAACTGATGGGGGAGCCGATTATGCGGGCCACGAGATGTGGGAATCAGGTGCCGAAGATGCGGTCGCCGGCATCACCGAGCCCAGGAAGGATGTAGGCGCGATCGTTGAGCTGCCGGTCGATCGCGGCACAGTAGATGGGAACCTCGGGATGCTGACGGTGAAAATTGGCGATGCCTTCGGGAGCGGCGACGAGACACACGAACTTCATGCTGGCGACGCCGGCGTTTTTCAGGAACGAGACCGCGGCCGATCCGCTTCCGCCGGTCGCGAGCATCGGGTCGATCAGCAACACTTCGGTGGACGCAATGTCGGGTGGGAGCTTCTGGTAGTAGGGAACGGGCTCGAGGGTTTTCTCGTCGCGATAGACGCCAAGGTGGCCCAGGCGGGCATCGGGCAGGAGGCGCAGCACGCCGTCGGCCATACCCAGGCCGGCGCGGAGAATCGGCACCAACGTCACCTGGCGGGCCAACATCTGGCCGGTCGTCTCCTCGAGCGGCGTGCGCACCGGCCGCGGCCGCGTCGGCCAGTCGCGCGTCACCTCGTACACCATCAGCGAGGCAATCTCGTTGAGCAGCTCGCGGAACTTGCGGTGATCCGCCGAAACGTCGCGCAGCTCCGCCAGCTTCGTCTGAATCACCGGATGGTCGATGAGGATGACGTTCGAATCCATGTGCGGTTTCCGCTGCGCGGTCGGCGAGTATTGTAATCAGCAATCCGCAATCAGAAATCAGCAATGATGTGATTCTTCCACGTCCGATAACGTTTAGTTATCAGACGCATTCAGCGTTCCCGGCAGAAGTTGCCGATGTAACACAAGCCCAGCGATGAGTAGCAGGCACGCTCCGCGTGCCATCGCCGATCCGTGAGTGGACGGCACGCGGAGCGTGCCTGCTACAAGTGCAAAGGAGTGCGCACGCATGTCGACGATCAGCGCGATCAGCAATTGGAACCAGAATCTGTCGCAGCTCGCCGCGGAGTTCACCGGGCAGCCTGCCTCGACGACCAGTACGACCGCCAATAGCCTGTCAGGGACGGTGACGGCATCGCCCTCCACGCTTGCCGGGGCGCTGGGGCAGACCCAGGGCAAGCATCACAAGCACGGCAAGTTGTTCAAGCAGATCGAGCAATCGGTCACCAGCGCCCTCCAGTCCGCCAGCCCGACCGCCGATCCGAACAAGGTCGTGCAGGATGCGATCGCCAAGGTCCTGAGCGGCAGCTCCGCGAGTTCGCAAGCGACCGCCACTTCCGATGCCGACGCCGACAGCGACGGCACGCAGCAGACGTTCGTGCAGACGTTGCAAGCCTTCGGGATTACGCCGGACCAGTTCAAAAACGATCTGACCGCCGCCATGCAAAACGCCCGCGGCGGCAACGCCAGCGGCGCAACGGTCAGCAGCTTTCCCGCGGGACTCTTCCTTGATACGGCGGGGTAATCCGATCTCGGACGACAATCATCTGCTTCGGGTATCCTATTTACTCAAACTGAGCGGATTTCATTCCGGGCGTGTGCGCGAAGACGGCGCCTCCCCGTGACACGGCTTTTTAAGCCGTGCCGACGGTGTGCCCGGAGAACAACGCTGGATCGCGCGCTTTCCTGCGGTTTTCGCGCCCTGCACGAGTTGAAAACCCGTGTCACGGGCGGCCCAACCGATCCGGAGAAATGCGCTCCGCGAAGGAAGCCAAAGCGCGCGAAGAAACGCACGCAGACAAGGGAGTGCATCGGGACTGACCCGGGAATCGAGGCCGAGACTGATCTACTGCGGCCTCCTGTGGGAGGGAAACGACCATCTTCTGGCCAACGTCGACGGCAAGTGGCTCGGCGAGGGCGATTCGATTCAATCCACCGGCGGGCGCATCGAGATCGAGCGGATCACCGCCGATCACCTGGTGACGTTTCGCAACGGAGTCAGACGGTGGGTTCGATTTGGCGAAAGCCTCGAGCCCGAACCTGCCGAGCTTCCCCGATATGCCCCTGACCGCGACCCGCGCCTGGACCAGTTCGCCGCCGGTGCGATGCCCGCCTGGGGCGTGCCGTGAATTCCGCCGACAATGCAGCGGCGATGCGATGAAACAAAAAAAGCCCTGACCTGTGATCAGGCAGGCCCGGGGGCTTTTGTTGTCGGCGGCTTCTTTCGGAACCGGCGTTCCGCATTCCGGGCAGACGCCGCTGACGTTGCTGGTGAGATCGTAGCGGCAGATACGGCACTTGCCTGTCAGCTTGCTGGGTCGATGTCGAGATAGAATCCACCATCCGTGCCAATAATTTGATAAAAACTCTGCCGATTCCTGACAAAACCTGACAAGCGGCAGTAGGCGGTAAGCAGTAGGCAGAAGGCGGTGGGCTGTAGAAATGGGGTGTACCAAATGTCGCGAATGTCGCGGAATGTCGCACTTTTTTGGGTGTGACAAGTGCGACATTTGAGACGCGGGCACCGCTGCCTCAATGAATCTGGCGCGCCGCGAGCCAGCGTTCGGCGTCGAGCGCGGCTTTGCAACCCATGCCGGCGGCGGTGATCGCCTGTTTGTAGATGGGGTCAGCGACGTCGCCGGCGGCGAAAACGCCCTCGACGCTGGTGACCATGCGGGGCGGTTCTTTGAGCGCGATGAAACCCTGGCTGTCGAGTTCGAGCTGGCCATTGAGAAACTTGGTATTGGGCGTGTGGCCGATGGCCAGGAACAGGCCGGCGGCGGGGATGGTGGAGACGTCGCCGGTCTTGACGTTTTTCACGCGGACGCCGGTCATGTTGGGGAGCTTTTCTCCGCCGGGCGTGGTGACGTGATCGCCGACGACTTCCTCGACGACGCTGTTCCAGACCGGCTTGATCTTCGGATGCTCCAGGATCCGCTGGGCCATGATCGGGCTGGCGCGGTTGAGCGAGTCGCGGCGATGCACCAGGTGGATCGTGCTGGCGAACTTGGCCAGATAAGTGCCTTCCTCCGCGGCGGAATCCCCGCCTCCGACGACGACCAGCGGCTGATTGCGGAACCGCGGCAGCGCCCCGTCGCAGACCGCGCAGGCGGAGACGCCGTGGTTCTTGAAATAATGTTCCGAATCCAGCCCGAGATAATTGGCGGTGGCCCCCGAGGCGATGATCAGGGCGTGGGCTTCGGCGGTCTGGCCCGCCGAGTCTATCACACCGAACGGCCGGCGTTTCAGATCAACTTCGACGACGTCTTCGGTGACGATCCGCGTACCAAAACGCGCCGCCTGCTCGCGAGAGCGCATCATCAGTTCGGGCCCGAGAATCCCTTCGGGAAATCCCGGGAAGTTTTCCACCTCGGTCGTGAGATTGAGCTGGCCGAGAGGGAGGGTGCCGCGACAGCGGTTTTGCTCCGAGATGGCGCCTTCGTAGACGACCGGCTGGAGGTTGGCGCGGGCGGCGTAGATCGCCGCCGTCCACCCGGCCGGACCGGAACCGATGATAATGAGTTTTTCCGCCATGCAATTCAATCTTAGGAGGCCATTTTGGCGCAGACTGCATCGCCGACCTGCCCCGTCGACGCGGCGCCGCCCAGGTCGCGAGTATGGTTTTTGGGGTCGGCGACGACCGCCTGGCAGGCCTGCTGGATGGCGTACGCCGCCTGGTTCTGCCCGAGGAAATCGAGCATCATCGCGACGCTCAGGAACGTGGCGATCGGGTTGGCGTAGCCCTTGCCCGCGATGTCCGGGGCCGACCCGTGCACCGGCTCGAACATGCTGGCGGCCTGCCGTGTCGGATTGAGGTTTCCGCTGGCGGCCATGCCCATGCCGCCCTGAATCGCGGCGCCCAGGTCGGTGATGATGTCGCCGAACATATTGGTCGTCACGATCACGTCGTAAATCTGCGGCTTGGTCACCATGTACATGGTGCAGGCATCGACGTGGTGATAATCCGTCTGGATACTCGGGTACTCCGCCTTGACGTCCTCGAAGGCGCGAATCCAGAGATTGTGAGCGAAGCGCAGTACATTTGTTTTGGCGACGAGCGTGACTTTTTTGCGCCCGAACTTTTTGGCGTATTCAAAGGCGTAACGGATGGCCCGCTCGACGCCGTGGCGGGTGGTGACTTCGATCTGGTTGGCGACCTCGTGCGGCGTATTCTTGTAGAGAAAACCGCCGTTGCCCGCGTACAAGCCTTCGGTGTTCTCGCGGACGATGATCATGTCGATGTCGCCGGGGCCGGCATTTTTCAGCGGCGTCGGAACGCCGGGGAGAAGTTTGGTCGGGCGGAGGTTGATGTACTGATCCAGCTCGAAGCGCATCTTGAGCAGGATTTCGGTTTCGAGGATGCCCTGGGGGATTTGGGCTGAGCCGCGGGGATCGACGCCGACCGCGCCGAACAGGATCGCGTCGTGGGCCGCCAATTCCTTCAGCGCTGAATCAGGGAGGGTTTGTTTGGTTTTGAGGTAATGCTCGCCGCCGAACGGATAATCGGTGGTGGCATAGGTGAAGCCGAAGCGGCGGGCCGCTTCCTCGAGGACTTTCAAACCTTCGGGGATGACTTCTTTTCCGACGCCATCGCCGGGCATGACCGCGATCTTCATAGCGGGGGTGACGATAGCGGCAGGAGCATTTCGTTTCAAACGCGGGTCGTGTCGCGTGGGTTACCGGCGGTCGCGAAGGGCAAGCTCACGGCTGATCCGCGCGGGAAGGAACGGGCCCCGGTAGACGAGGCCCGTGTAGAGCTGCACCAGATCGGCGCCGGCATCAAACATCCGCTGGGCGGAGTCGGCATCGTCGATCCCGCCACACCCGATAAGGGCGATTTGATCGCCCGCGACATTGCGCACCAGACCGACGAGGTCCAGCGCGCGGTCCCGGAGCGGATACCCGCTCAATCCGCCCTCCGGCAGGCCCTGCATGTTCGCAGTCGCGAGCGTGTTGGTGGCGATGATGCCGGAAGCGCCTTCGGAAAGACAAACCTCCAACAGTTCGCGTACCTCCGGCTCTTCCAGCTCGGGGGCGATTTTCACGAAAACGGGCTTCGTGCCGGTGGCACGTCGAGTCGCTTGAAGAATCCGGCGAATCTCATCCCCAGCCTGAAGCCGGCGCAGGCCGGCGGTGTTCGGGGAGCTGACGTTGATGGCGATGTAATCTGCAAACGGCGCCAGGGCTTGGGTCGCGATGCGATAGTCGTCAGCTGCGTTCTCGGCGGGCGTGAGGCCGTTCTTCCCGACGCTCAATCCGATCGGGCAGGGTGGCCGCAACCCAATTTGCCGTTGCCAGGCCAGATGTCGCGCGACGGCCTGAGCGCCCGCATTATTGAACCCCATTCGATTGACGATGGCCCGGCGGTCGGGGTAGCGGAACATCCGCGGCCGCGGCTTGCCCGGTTGCGGGAGCGGCGTCACCGTCCCCAGCTCCATGAACCCGAATCCGAACGCCCACCACGCCAGGGGTGCAACGGCGTTCTTGTCCATTCCCGCCGCCAGACCGATCGGATTGGGAAACTTCAATCCCGCGACCGTTTTCTCGTTTCGCGCGGGATTGGACAGATTGTCGCGAATCAGCTCCGCCAGCCAGGGATGGTGCGCCACGAATTGCGCCCCCGAGATGGCGGTCTCATGTGCCCGCTCGGCGTCCAGCCGGAACAAGAGCGGGCGGATCAGGTCATAGAGCATCGGATGTGCCGCGCGAGAGTCAGAAGGTGGCCTCGAATGCGTGCGGAGTATGGCGAATCTGCGGCTCCCGCCCTTCGGGCCAGATGATCGCCACCACGTCAAACCGGGCCGGCGGCTGCGGAATCCCGTAACGCGACAGGTACAGCTTGGCCGCCTTGGTGAGCTGATGCCGCTTCACGTTGTTCACCTGCTCCTCGGGCGTCGGCTCGTCGTAAGCGCGAGTTTTCACCTCGACAAAGACGAGCGTCTTGCCGTCTTTGGCGACGATGTCGATCTCACCCAGCTCACAACGGAAATTGCGGACGATGATCTTGTAGCCGAGGTTTCGCAGATAGCGGGCGGCGACGTTTTCCCCGCGCGGTCCCATGGCGTCGCCGCGGTCCGTGACCGGCTTGAACAACTGCTGGAACCACCGCGCCATGAGGCGAGATTATGACGGCGGCCCTAGCGCTCGCAAGTAGGAGGGGAATAAGAAAATCGCCACAGATGAACACGGATGGACGCAGATCAAGACCGCGGATCGCGCTCAATCTGTGTTTATCTGTGGCGTTCAGATTTCGGCTAGCTCGCCGAAGCGGCCAACTCCGGCTGCGCCTGCGCGCCCGGCTCGGTTGGGGTTTCGTCTTTCTTGACCTTGCGTTTCTCGGTGAGGCGGACGGCCTTGCCGACGCGGTTGCGGAGATAGAAGAGCTTGGCCCGGCGGGATTCGCCGCTGCGGCGGACCACCACCTTCGAGATGAAAGGCGAATGCACCGGGAAAATTCGCTCGACGCCTTCGTTGTTCACGATCCGGCGCACGGTGAACGTTTCATTCACTCCGCGGCCCTTGCGCATGATCACCGTGCCGGTGAAGACCTGGATGCGCTCTTTTTCGCCTTCGATGATTCGCGTGTGTACATCGACGGTGTCGCCGACGGCAAATTGCGGAGCGTCCTTCTTGAGCTGTGTCTTTTCGATGTTGTCGATGATTTGGTTGATCATGGCCGAACTCCGATCCGCCAACTGGCGTGTTTATGGCCGCTGGGGCCGGGGTGCTTGGGAACCGATACTATCTGTTTTCTGCTTCTCTACCAACTTCTGCCACAGGTCGGGCCGTCGCTGCTGGGTGCGCGCTTCGCGCTGCTGTCGGCGCCAGCGGGCGATCGCGGCGTGGTTGCCGCTCAGCAGCACATCCGGCACGGCCATGCCCCTAAACTCGCGGGGCCGGGTGTACTGGGGATACTCCAGCAACCCGTGGGCGAAGCTTTCGTCAGCCGCTCCTTCTTCGGCGCCCAGGGCGCCGGGGAGGAGTCGGACGATCGCATCGACCACGACCATGGCGGCCAGCTCGCCGCCACTGAGCACGTAATCGCCGATGCTCAGCTCCAGCGGCTTTAGGCCCTCAATGATCCGCTCATCGAAGCCCTCGTAGTGGCCGGCAATGAGCAATACTCTTTCCTTTGTCGCCAGTTCGGCGGCCAGTTCTTGATCGAATAGCCGGCCCTGGGGCGACAGCAGGATGCGGGTCGCCGGCCGCGGGTCCTGCTTTTCGGCCGCTTCGACCGCGTCGAACACGGTCTGGCAGATCATGACCATTCCCGGCCCGCCGCCGAAGGGCCGGTCGTCAACCGACAGATGGGCATCGGTGGCGAAGTCGCGAATGTTTGTCAGGTGATAGCTGACCAGTCCTTTCTCCGCCGCCCGCTTGGGGATGCTCGTTCCCAATACAGGGGCGAACATTTCCGGGAACAGCGTCAGGATGTCGATTCGCTTCGGCGATGCCACAGCATTTCGCGCCTCGGCTGTGGTTGAAAAAAAGCACAGCCGACGAGGGCTGTGCGAAATAACGAAACATTTGCAGTCTTACGAAGCCGCTGGAGCGGCAGCCGGGGCCGCTTCCTTCTTGGGGGCTTCGGCGGCGGCGGGCTTGGGCTTGCCCGGCTTGGGAAGCCGAAGCTGCTTGTGCTCCACGCCGTTCTTTTTCAGCAGCGACGATACGGTCGGCGAAGGAATCGCGCCCACGTCCAGCCAGTGCCGGCAGCGATCGAGCTTGGCGACAAACTGCTTGGCCTGGTCCTTTTGCGTCGGATCGTAATAACCCAATTCCTCGATCACCCGCCCGTCACGCGGCGAGCGGGAATCGATCGCACTCAACCGGAAAAACGCGTGGTTGGTCCGGCCCATGCGTTTCAATCTCAACTTGACTGACATTCAAATCTCCGCAGGTCTCAAAATGACACGAATCCGGAAGTATAGCCAATCTCCCGTGCCTGACAAGAGCGCCCAAGTCTTTTGACAGCCGTGATTTTCAATGTGCCACAATCGCCCTCGACTGTGTTCGACCGGAGGTCGAAAGCATTTCCGCCTTCGGCGGAACACAGCCGCGGGCGGCTGCGCCACAGTATGCTGGGGATACCGACAGTTACGCCGCAGGGGGTGTGGGGCAAGCGACCGGTTCGATCGCATCGCCGGCCTGGACCACGCCTTCTTGGGTCACTTTGGCAACCCAACCGCTCCGGCCGACGATCAGCTCGGGGAGATCCGCGTCCCACATTCTGAGCTGGCTGCACGGAACGCGGACTTTGGTGATTTCGATGACGCAGGCGCCGACGCGCAGGCGGTCGCCGGGCTTGAGTGTGCCCAGGTCGAGGCCACGGGTCGTGAAGTTCTCGCCGATCTGGCCGGCGGTGACATTGACGTTGCAGCTATCGCGGAGCCATTCGTAAAGCTCTTCGCTGTAAAGGCAGATGGCGCGGTTGGGCCCGCCGTGGAATTCGAGGAGCTTTTGACGATCACCAGTGACGCCGTTCACTGTGATCATCGCCTGCGGCACCGGGAGCTTGGGCATCCCGCCGCTGGAAACGTTGATCTGCGTGACGACCCCGGGCATCACTCCATGATTGCACGCGCTGGCGGCTGCTTCCAGTACAATTGCCGCGATGAGTGGCAATCGCATAGCGCTGGTAACCGGAGGCTCTCGCCGGGTGGGGCGTGCGATTGTCGAGAGGCTTGCCGCGGGCGGCTACGACGTCGCGTTCACGTATCTGACTGGCGGGAAAGCGGCCGAGGAGTTGAGTGGCCTCGTTCGCTCGACGGGCCGGCGGTGCTTGGCCATCGAGGCCGACCTCACTCAGCCTGGGGCGGCAGTCGCCCAGATCGCCGCCCAGCTCGAACCGCTCGGCCGCCTCGACGTGTTGGTGAATAGCGCGTCCATCTATCGTCCCGGCGGTCTTCAAGACCCCGCCTTACCTGACTCAACACGGATGTGGACGATCCACGTCGAATCCCCTCTGCTACTCTGCCAGCGGTTTGAGAAGTTCCTCCGCGCCGCCCGCGGTCATGTCGTCAACATGGTGGATCTTTTGGCCGAGCGGCCCTGGCCGAAGTACCTGGCTTACTCGGCCAGCAAGGCCGGCCTTTGGAGTCTGACGCTTGGCTTGGCCCGGGCGCTGGCCCCCGAAGTCACTGTCAACGGCATCGCTCCGGGCGTGGTCGAATGGCCCGAGGATTACCCGCAGGTGGAGCGGGAAAACTATCTGAAGCGCGTTCCGCTGGCCCGTGCCGGCACGCCGCAGGACGTGGCGGACCTCGTGCATTTCCTTTGCACGTCCGGTTCCTACCTCACGGGACAGATCATTCGCCTCGACGGCGGACGGTCGATCACCTGATGCGGAGAAGTCCAGATGAGGGAACTTTCCTATTGCGCCGTTTTCTTCATCCTCGCAACGCTGGCCTGTGCCCGGGCCGCCAAATCCGACACTTCCCTTTGGACCAAACGCCCTGAGAGTCCCGTGCTCGGCGGCAGCCTCGGGACCTGCTTTGACATTTGCGTGTTGGACGATGACGGCGCCTACCGCATGTATTTTTCCTGGCGGCCGAAAAAGAGCGTCGCGCTGGTTACCAGCGACGACGGCATCCACTGGTCTCCTCCGGCGATCGTCCTGGGACCCAATCCGAAAACTGATTGGGAATCCGACATCAACCGCCCGATCGTCCTCCGACGCGATGGCCTCTGGCGCATGTGGTACACCGGCCAATCGCACGGCCACTCGCGCATCGGATACGCCACCAGTCCCGATGGCCGGCATTGGACGCGCCGAAGCGAGAAGCCCGTGCTGGCTCCGCAGGCCGAGTGGGAAAAAGTTGCGGTCATGTGCCCGCACGTGCTTTTCGACGAGCCGTCAAAGCAGTATCGCATGTGGTATTCCGCCGGCGACCAGTACGAACCCGACGCGATCGGTTACGCCACCAGCACGGACGGCCTCCACTGGACGCGTAATTCTGCCAACCCCATCTTCAAGGCCGATCCGATTGACGCCTGGGAACGGCACAAGGTGACCGCCTGCCAGGTCATCCCTCATGATGGATGGTTCTACATGTTTTACATCGGCTTTGCCGATGAGAACCACGCCCGGATCGGCCTGGCCCGCAGCCGTGACGGAGTCACCGCCTGGCAGCGCCTCCCGACGAACCCAATCATCTCGCCCACGCCCGGCTGGGATGCCGACGCGTGCTACAAACCTTCTGCCCTGTTCGACCGCAAGTCCGAGCGCTGGCTTCTGTGGTACAACGGCCGCCGGGGCGGGGTCGAGCAGATCGGCCTGGCCGAGCACGCGGGCGCGGAACTCTGGAACGGTCCTTAGCATGGAACACTTGAGTTAACCAACAAGGCGCGAAGGGCACGAAGAAAGCCGAAGAAAAAACGGCCGCGCCCTGTGGTCAATGCGTTTTTCCGCGGTCCCAGGCTACGATCGGTAAATGGACGATCCGTCGAGCCGATCCCTCACAATTCAGCAGGCCTATGAGCTGGCGGCAGAGCGATTGCGCGCGGGAGACACCAACGAGGCCGAGTCGCTGGCGCGGCAGATTCTCGATCATCATCCGGCCCATCCGGCGGCGCTGCATCTGCTGGAGGTCCTGGCCGAATCGCACTATCGATCCGGCAACGCGCTTGCCGCGGCGCAGAAGAACGAGGACGCGATGGCCGCGTTGCGGAAATCGCTTTGGTTTCGCCCCGAGCATGCCGATGCGCGGTTCGCCCTGGGGAACCTGCTGCTGACAACCGGCCGGCTCGAAGAAGCCGTCGCGGAATATCGCACACTCCTGGGCGCGCATCCGGAGGATGCACAGACGTGTAACAACCTGGGAAACGCGCTGCTGAAGCTGCGGCGGTATGAGGAGGCGATCGAAGTTCACCAGCGGGCGATCGCGCTGCGGCCCGCCTACGCCGGGGCGCTGAGCAATCTCGGCAAGGCGCTGGAGGACTCGGGCCGGATTGACCAGGCGATCGAAGCGTATCGCCGTGCAGTCCAGGCGAACGCGGATTTCGCCGAGGCCCATTTCAATCTCGGCAACGCGCTGCGGACGAAGGACGATCTGGACGGGGCCATTGCGGAGTATCATCGGGCGATCGAGTTGCGGCCGAATCACGGAGCCAGTCACAGCAATCTGGGCAACGCCCTGAAGGACGCTGGCCGGCTCGACGAAGCGATCGCTTTCTATCGCCAGGGGTGGGACCTTGGCGCCGATGCCCGGGGAGCCGGCAATCTGCTCTACAGCCTCTATCTCAATCCGGAATATGACGCGAGGCGGATTTACGAGGAACACGCGCGCTGGAACCACAGGTATGCCCAAGCCCTCGCGCCGGCGGCCAATTCGTTTTCCAACGATCGGTCTGCCGATCGAAAACTTCGTATCGGCTATGTCTCGCCCGATTTCAATTCGCATCCGGTGGGGCGGTTCATGCTGCCGATCCTGTCGCATCACGACCACAGCCGTTTTGAGATCGTCTGCTATGCCGACGTGCGGCTGGGAGACGATGTTACCCGCGAATTGCAGACGCGTGCGGACGTCTGGCGGGAGACCAGCGACATTGGCGATGCCGACTTGGCAGCGCGGATTCGCGACGACCGAATCGACATTCTCGTCGATCTCTCGCTGCACACGAGCCGCAATCGGCTGCTGGTGTTTGCCCGCAAGCCCGCGCCGGTGCAGGCGAACTATCTGTCGTATCCCGGTACCAGCGGGCTGGAGACGATGGACTATCGAATCACCGATCCGTACCTGGATCCCCCTTCGACAAACTCAGGGCAGGCTCCCGGTGCGGAGAAGTTCTACTCCGAGGATTCGATCCGTCTGCCACGGACGTATTGGTGCTATGACGAGCCGCACGTTGGGGCGGAGGTGGCGCCGCCGCCAGCGCTGACGGCCGGTCACGTGACGTTCGGCTGCTTCAATCAATTCTGCAAAATCAGCCGGCCTGCATGGGACACGTGGTGCGGGCTCCTGCGCGCGGTGCCGGATTCGCGGATGATCCTGCTGGCCCCCGAGGGCAGCTCACGCGAGTTCGCGCGGCAAGGCGCTCGTGCCCGCGGCGTCGATCCGGTCCGTCTCGAGTTTGTCGGCCGAGTGCCGCTGCAAGCGTATCTCGAGCGTCACCGGCTGGTCGACATCGCCCTCGATCCGTTCCCTTTCACGGGAGGGACGACGACGTGCGATGCCCTGTGGATGGGGGTGCCGGTCGTGACGCTACGCGGCGATCGTGCCGTCGCCCGCGGCGGGGCGAGCATTCTCACCAACGCCGGCTTGTCCGAGCTGATCGCGGACACCACCAATCAGTACATCCAGATTGCGTCGTCGCTGGCCGACGATCGGCCGCCGCTGGCCGATTTGCGCGCGAACCTGCGGCGGCGCCTGCTGGCGTCGTCATTGATGAATGCCCGCCAGTTCACGTGGGATTTGGAGCAGGCGTACCGCTCGATGTGGGAGCGGTGGGCCGACGGATGATCGCCGGCAGGATCGTGGCGAAAATTAACATCACCGCGATCCAAGGCAGCGCCTCGCGGAACGATCCAAAGTGATCTTTCACGTAGGCGACGAAGATGGGCCCGACCACCCCGCCGACACCCCACGCCAGCAGGATCCAGCCATAGATGGCACCCATGAACCGCGTGCCGAAGTAGTCGGCGGTGAACGACGGCATCGTGCCAAAGCCTCCGCCATAATCGAGTAGCACGATCGCGAAGAGGGTCGACACCGCCAAAAGCGAATGGATGTGGCCAACGAAGAAGAAGATCGCGACCTGCGTGCCGTATATCAGGATGTACGCGAGCTTCCGTCCGATCCGGTCGGAGACGGCGCCCCAGAAAAATCGTCCGATGCCGTTGAAGAGGGCAATGAAGCCGTAGATCGATACCGCCCTGGCCGGCGCGATGCCGGTCAACTCCCGCATAATCGGCACGGCGTTGGAGATGAACAGAATGCCGGCGGTGACGTTGAGAAAGAGCATCAGCCACAGCACATAGAACTGCCAGGTGCGCGCGGCTTCCAGAGGGGTGAATTCGCGGTTATCCGCGGCCGAAGCGGTCCCCGCTCGTTTTCTGGCATCACCTTGCGGCGGATTGGTGAGGTACGCCGCACACGGGCCTCCCACCACGAGATACACCACTCCGGAGATCACGAGCGTCATCATGATGATCGAAACATCACCCGAAGACAGCGAGCTTACGTGTCCGGCCTTTCGAGCGCTGATGACCTCCGCGGCGTCTCGCGCCACCTGTGCAAACGCCGGGATGTTCTTCAGAAGGGAATTGTAGAAGAACGCCCCCAGCCCAAAGCCCATCACCACCATCCCGCTGCCCAGGCCGCGTTTGTCGGGAAACCATTTCGTGACCACCGCGACCGGCGTGATGTACGCCAGCCCCAACCCAAATCCCCCGATCACTCCGTAGGTCAGGTAGATCCACCAGGCGCCAAAACGCGCCGTGCCCAGGCCGGCCAGGATATTCCCGATTCCCCAAAGAATCGCGCCGGTCACGACGACCGGCCGTGGCCCCGATCGGTCCTGCCAGCGGCCGCCGACGATCGATCCGATTCCCAGGAACAGAATCGTCAGCGAGAACGTCCAGGTCGTCGTGCTGTTGGACCACCCGAAGCTGGCGATCAGCGGATCGGTAAACAGGCTCCAGGAATAGACCGTTCCCAGGCAGATCATCACCAACGTCCCGGCGATCGCGACGGCCCATCGGCTTTTCACGGGGCTCCCGTCAGTTGGTTGCTTTGGTTCTGAACGTGAAATCAACCGATTTGCTTTCGCCGGCGCCGACCTTCACGGTCGCCGTCGCCGGCATCGGCTCGAACATCGACGTTTCTTGGAGCACGCTGATCTCGTACTCGCCCGGCGGCAGGCCCTTGATCGTGAACGCGCCATCGGCCCCGCTCACCGCGAAAAACGGGTGGGACAACACGTGTACGTACGCCGACATCCAGGGATGCATGAAGCATTTGAAATTGATCTTGAACTCCCGGTGCGCGAACGTCCGTTCCAGCTTTCCGCCCTGCACCGGCATGCCGATGTTGAACGGCGGATTCTCCCGCGGCATCGCCATTACGTTGTGCAGCGTCGCGTCGCTGTTGCGAATCTCCAGCGTCTGTCCCACCATCACCGCCACGACGTGCGGGGTGTACATGCACCCCGACTGATCCAGGATCACGGGGCTCGAAGGGACATCGAACTTCCTGCCCTCCAACCCCTTGCTCACGTAAACCAGAACATTCTCCAGCGTGTCCGAGTTCCCGTTTTTGCCGAAGACAAAATCTTCGCGCAAGGGCGGCTCATCGGGGTAATGCTGCTTGCAGTAGGCGTTGCCGCGAGCTTCCTCGATCGGCTGCGCTTGCGGCTTGTTTCCGCTGAATCGAATGACGCCGGTGATCGTGCCGGACGAAGGAGCATCGGTTCCGCCGACGCTCTGCGGCGGAAGCTTCTTGATGGCTTCAGCTGACCGCACGATCGACACGTTGAGCAATGTGACCGCGAGGAAAACAAACAGACAACGACACATGTCCCGACTCCAAGCACTGATTCCTGTGGCACGGGTTCCAGCGCTTCCAGCCCGTGCTGGGTGATCTGCAACGATCAATGGTCCGTCATCAGCAGGTTTTTTTGCACGGGCTGGAAGCCCGTGCCACAACCAACTCTCACTTTGCCTTCGGCGCGGTCTTGGCCCCGGCGGAGACGGTGTCGGCGGCGACCAGCTTCCAAACCGAGCCGCGGGCGCTGTCGAAGGGGTTCCAGGTGCCATACTGGCTGGCGGCGCTGGTGACGTAGAGGTTGCCTGCCTCGTCCTGATTGCCGCTGGTGAAGTTGAGGCTCGTGTGCAGCAGCTCCTGCATCTGCCACTGGCCGGCGTCGTCGCGCTTCACACCCCAAAGGCGTCCGGAGCCCCAGTCGCCGAAGAAGTAGACGCCGTCGAGGTTCGGATAGTCGCTGCCGCGGTAGATGCCCATGCCGATGACGCAGATTCCGTCGCTGGCGTGGTTATATTCGGCGATGGGCATCACCCCGATCTGGGGCGCTTTCTCTCCGGCCTGCTCTTTCTCAATCGGAAACGGGTGCGTGCCTTCGCGAGCGCTCCAGCCGTAGTTTTCCCCGCCTTTGCTGCCGGCGGGCTGAAAAAGGATAAGCTCCCATGTATTTTGCCCGACGTCGGCCATGTACAGGTCGCCGGTCTTGCGGTCGAAGCAGAAGTTCCAGGGATTGCGCACGCCGTACGCCCAGATCTCGGGCTTGGCGTTCTGCTTGATCTTGGAGAATTCCAGCTCGCTCTTGCCGAAGAGCACCATGAGCTGCGGGTCGGCGGCGTGGGCGAAGGGATTGGAGTCGGGGACCTTGTAGCGTTCCTTGCCGCCCGTGTTGACGTCGATGCGGAGCATCTTTCCCATCCAGGTGCTCAGGTCCTGTCCGGTGCTGAGCACGTCGCCCTCCCAGCCGCCGTCGCCCACGCCGATGTAGAGATAGCCGTCGGGGCCGAAGACCATTTTGCCGCCGTGATGGTTGCAGTAGGGGTAGTCGATCCGCAGGATCGGGCGGGCGGAGTTCATGTCGGCCTTGTTGGGATCGGTGGCCGAGACTTTGTACTCGACGATGAATGTGGCCCCGTTGAACCACAGGTCGGAGTAGCTGACGTAGAACAGACCGTTTTCCTTGAACTTCGGATGGAACGCGATGCAGTAGAGCCCTTGCTCGAGGAACTGGAAGCTGGTGTTGGACATGTTGTTGTAGAATGGCTCATCCAGCACGTTGCCGCCTTTGGCGATGATGCGGATGATCCCGGGGCGCTCGCAGACGAAGAGCCGGCCGCTCCCGTCCGGGGGGCTTGCGACGTGGATCGGGTCGACAAACCCACCGGCCACTTCGACCAGTTGCACAGCCACGTTCCCCGGCAGTTTGCCGCCCGGGTGCGCCGTATTGGGCGACTGATACCCCTGCTGGCCGGACGAAGCGGCTGCAAACAGAAACGGGATGAACGCCACGACAAAACGCGGGCGGCAAGCAATCATTGGTTCGTCTCCTCGCTTGAAATGAGTGAGCGATGCTAACGGCTTGGGGCCGGAGCTTCAACCACAGCTTAAGCGGAGTGTCGCGCTCGACAAACATCACGGCAAGTGAATTCGACACCGCAAATGAATTCGATGCCTTTCGGCTGATGTGGGCTGATGTGGAGAAACGGGTGTCCGAAGTTTATCACGTGCGTTGTGCACAATCTGCTGGCATCCACTCGCACACTTGTTACAACGATGCCCTACCGGAGCGGTAAGGATTCGCCAGCCGCTCGGGAGGACCGCATGAGAATCCTTCTGGTTCATCCCAGCGCGTTGCTTTACTCGGAAGTTTATCTGCGGCTGGAGCCGCTGGGAATGGAATGCGTGGCGTCGGCCCTGGAGCATGCCGGCCACGAAGTTCGCCTGCTCGATTTGCAGGTGTTCAGACACCGCGATTTCCACCGGGAGCTGGGACGTTTCCGACCCGACGCCGTCGGGTTCAGCGTCAATTATCTGGCCAACGTGCCCGAGGTGATTGACCTGGCGAAGCTGGCGCGCGACCGATTCCCCAACCTGTTCATTTTTTGCGGCGGACACAGCATCAGCTTCATCGCCGGTGAAGTGCTCGCCCACGGCGACGGCGCGATTGACGCGATCGTCCAGGGCGAAGGAGAGGTGACGGTCCCGCGGATGCTCGCCGCCTGCCCGCGAGTCGAAGGGATTCCCGGCGTCGTCACCCGCAACGGCGCCGGCCCGCGGCCCTCGATGATGTCCGACCTGAACCATTTTCGCCCGGCGCGGCACCTGACGCGGCACCGACGAAAATACTTCATCGGCGAGCTGGACCCCTGCGCCTCGATCGAGTTCTCCCGCGGTTGTCCGTGGGATTGTTCCTTCTGTAGCGCCTGGACCTTCTATGGGCGAAGCTACCGCCAGGCCGACCCGGCCCTGCTGGCCGAGGAAATGGCCTCGATCCGCGAGCCGCACGCGTTCATCGTGGACGACGTCGCGTTCATCCACCCCGAGCACGGCATGGCGATCGCCGACGAGCTGGAGAAACGCCACGTCCGCAAACGCTATTACCTGGAAACCCGCTGCGACGTGCTGATCCGCAACCAGGAGGTGTTCGCGCGGTGGGCGATGATGGGGCTGAACTACATGTTCCTCGGCCTGGAGTCTCTGGACGCCGAGCAGCTCAAGCTCTTCCGCAAACGCGCCACGCCCAACGACAATTTCCAGGCCCTGGAGATCGCCCGCAAGCTCAACATCGACGTCGCCATCAACCTGATCACCGATCCGTCCTGGACGCGGGAGCAATTTGAGCGGGCCCGGGAGTGGGCGGTTGGGGTGCCGGAGGTTGTGCACCTGACGGTGGCGACGCCTTACCCGGGAACCGAATTGTTTCACACCGAGGCCCGCGAGTTGACCAGCGTCGATTACCGTCTGTACGACATCCAGCACGCGGTCGTGGCGACCCGGCTGCCACTGGACGAATTCTACGAGGAGTTGGTCAAGACGCAGGAAATCATCAACCGCAAGTTCATGGGCTGGCGGACCGCCGCGGCGGTCTCCCGCATGCTCGCCGGCCACCTCCTCCGCGGGCAGACCAATTTCCTGAAGATGCTGTTCAAATTCTCCAGCGTTTATAACGCCCAGCGCTTCTACCGCGACCATTTCAAGGACGTGCGCTACCCCATGCGCCGTCCTTCCGAGTACGCTCAGAAGCCCAAGCCGCGCGACCTGCTCGTTCACCTGAACGTGTGAAGTCGCGCTGGTGGCGTCAAGGAAATGACTTAGGGCTTGAGCGGAATGACGCGCGCGACAAAGATCACGGCAGATGGCGGCATCTGAGGCGTTGGTTCATGAGGTTCTGCACCAGGACACGGCGACCGGCGCGCGGGTTTGCCGGGTGACGACACGGCATGGCAGCTTCGAAACCCCCGTCTTTATGCCGGTGGGGACGCAGGGGACCGTGAAGGGGATACTGCCGGATCACCTGGCCGCGACAGGCAGCACGATCATCCTGGGCAACACCTATCACCTGATGCTGCGGCCGGGCGAGAAGACTGTGGCGGCGCTGGGCGGGCTGCACCGCTTCATGGCTTGGCCGAGGCCGATCCTGACCGACAGCGGCGGGTTTCAGGTCTTCTCGCTGGCGGACGTCAATCGCATCAGCGATGAGGGCGTGACGTTCAAGAGCCATGTCGACGGGGCGACAGTTAATCTGACGCCGGCTCGGAGCATCGCGGTGCAAAGCGACCTGGGCGCGGACATCATCATGGCGTTCGATGAATGCCCGCGGGCGGACGCGCCGCTCGAGTATCACGTTGAGGCGGTCGAGCGGACGCTTCGGTGGGCCAGGCAGTGCATCGAGGCCCATGCGAGGTCAGCCGATCAATCACTGTTCGGAATCGTACAGGGAGGAGCGGACCTCGATCTGCGGCGGCAATGTGCCGCGGAGCTGGTCAGTATGGATTTTCCCGGCTATGCGATCGGCGGGTTGGCGGTGGGGGAGGGGTTCGAGGCAATGGTCGGTGTGCTGGAGACGGTCACGCCGATGCTTCCGACTAATAAGCCGCGATATCTGATGGGCGTCGGGTTTCCCCGCGACATCGTCGCCGCGGTGGCGGCGGGCGTCGATATGTTCGATTGCGTTATGCCCACACGAAACGGGCGAAACGCCTATGCCTTCACCGCAACCGGTCCGTTGCGGCTGAAAAACAGCGCTCTGGCACGGGATTCGGGGCCGATTGAGGATGGCTGTGCCTGCTATGCCTGCCGGACCTTTACCCGCGGGGCGATCCGGCATTTCTTTTTCGCCGGCGAGATGCTTGGACCGATCCTGGTTTCACTGCATAATATCCGGTTTTACCAGCGGCTGATGGCAGACATCCGCGGGGCCATCGCCTCAGGGACTTTCGCCAGCTTCGGGCAGACTGATCCGCGGTGCCGGCTCGGACCCGCAGAGGCTGGGCCTGATTCTCCGTGACACGGGTTTTTAACCCGTGCGAGCGGGATTCCGAGTCAGATTGTGCTGACGTTGCGATGCGCCCGGCGCCGCACGTCGCCCGGCACGGGTTGAAAACCCGTGTCACAGGAGACAAGAACGTGATCGCATTTTGGATGACTTTGGCCGACACCACGACCTCGACCCCGCCCGCGCCCAGCGGCGCCTATCAGCTTTTTCATTCGTTTCTCACTCCGCTGATTCTGATCATGGGGGTAATGTGGATCATGCTGATCCTGCCCAAGCGGAAGCAGGACAAGTCCCGCCAACAGATGCTGGACAACATGAAGCGCGGGGATGAGATCCAGACGATCGGCGGGATCATCGGCAAGGTTGTCGAGCCCAAGGACGACCGTGTCCTGGTCAAGGTCGATGAGTCGTCGAACACCAAAATCTGGTTCGCCCGCAGCGCCATCGCCCGCGTGACCGCGGACGACGGGAAAGGAAAGTAAGGCATCGGCGGAGTATGGAGAGGCGCGCGGGCAAATCACTTTTTCGCAGGAACGAAGGACGTTAGATCATGTCTCAGAACTACACCGGCCGGGTCGTTGTTGTCCTGGTCGTTCTATTCGGGTCGCTGGCGCTGATTTTCTCGCCGGTGCTCCAGAAGCTGTTTCATCCGCACGAGAAGATCGATCAGTGGATCGCGCTCAAGCCCGGCATCGACATGGTGGGCGGCACGAGCCTGGTCTACCAGATCAAGACTGCGCCCGGTGCCAAATATGATCCTCAGCTTGCGGCCAAGGTGGCGCAGGCGCTGAAGCGCCGCGTCGACCCCCGCGGCGTGAAGAACCTGATCTGGCGGCCCGAGGGCGCGGATCGGCTGGAGATTCAATCCGCCGGTTCCGGCGTCAACGAGGCCGAGGCCCGCGGTGCGCAGGAAAAGCTGCTCGCCGCCGAGCATACGCTCGAGCAGACCAACATTTCGGTTTCCGAAGCCACCGACGCCGTCGAGAACAAGAACGGCCGCAGCCGCGAGGATTTCCCGAAGATCGCGCAAGGCAGCGCCGCCCGCCTGGCCATTCTCAACGACCTGGCCAAGACGTACGACCAGCTTCAGGCCATCAACGCCAAGCCGATCGAGCAGCGCAACCCGCTGGACGAAGCCAAGCTCCGCCAGCAATACGAGCAGCTCAAGACGCGCCTCGATGCCACCAACATCGATACCGCGCGCCTTCGCGATGATCTTTCCGACACCGCCACGCGGACGGCATCGCTCAACGGGATCAAACAGCAAAACTCGGATTTCCCTGCGCGCCTGGCCGCGATCGACGCCTACACCTCGGCCTTCGACGCCTATGAAAAAGTGCGTGGCAACCTCGACGACACCACCGATCTCAAGCGGCTGCTCCGCGGATCGGGCGTGCTCGAGTTCCACATTCTGGTCAGCCGGGGAGAAGCGCCCGACCAGGTCAGCAGGATGCTCGACCGCATGAAGCCCGACGGCCCCGGCCCGGCGCTTCAGGGCGGCGACCAGACGCGCTGGTTCCAGATCGATCCCAACAGCGACGTTGGCAAGCTCCAGGGCAACATCCTGGCGAGCTATCACAACAAGAGTTATGTCCTGGCATGGGTTACGCAGGATAAATCCCTCGATCATCGCGAAGGCCAGAAGGCCTGGTCGCTGACCGAAGCGCTGCCGGGCCAGGGGAACAACGGTGAGGACGTTGTCGAGTTTTCATTTGATGCGCAAGGCGCATCTGATTTCGGCACCCTGACCGGCAACAACATCAACCGGCCCCTTGCCGTCATCCTCGACGGCAAAGTCATCAGCGCGCCCAACATTCACAGCATGATCACGTCGCACGGGCAGATCGACGGCGGCCGCGATGGGTTCAGCCGGGCCGAGCTGGATTACCTGGTGAACACCCTCAGCGCCGGCAGTCTTCCCGCCCAGCTTGAGGACGAGCCGATCAGCGAGCGGCACGTCGAGCCGGAGCTCGGGCACACGAACCTCATGCATGGTCTCGTGGCCTGCGCCGTCGGCGTGGGCGTCGTTGGCGTGTTTCTGATCAGCTACTACTACGTCGCGGGAATGGTCGCCTTCTTCGCGGTGCTGATGAATCTGATGATCGTGCTGGGCGTGATGGCGGCGCTCAACGCGACTTTTACGCTCCCCAGCATCGCCGGCATCGTGCTCTCCGTCGGCACGGCGGTTGACGCCAACGTGCTGATCTTCGAGCGCCTCCGCGAAGAACAGCATCGCGGGCTGTCCCTGCGCATGGCGCTGCGCAATGCCTACGACAAGGCGATGAGCGCTATCGTCGACTCCAACGCCACGACGCTGATCACCTCATTTTTCCTGATCTGGTTCGGCACTGAGGAAGTGAAGGGGTTCGGTATCACGCTCATCATCGGCATCGCCGCCAGCTTGTTCACGGCGTTGTTTGTGACCCGAACGATCTTCGGAATCCTCATCGACAAAGGGATCGTGCGGAATCTCAGCAGCCTTCCGCTCACGTTTCCCAAGTGGGACAAGCTGCTCCGTCCCAACATCGACTGGATGAGCTTCGCGTGGGTCTTCTACGCGTTCAGCACCGTGGCGATCACCATCGGGCTGATCCTCTTCGGCATGAAGGTCCGCCAGCGCGAGATGCTCGACATCGAGTTTGCCGGCGGAACGTCGGTGCAGTTCGATGTCAAACAGCCGATGTCGAAGGACGAGCTGGCCGGCATTCTCGATCATTCCGGCAGCCCCGACCTCAAAGGCGCCAATCCCGTCGCCCTGGGCTCGGCGGTCGAGGGGAACAAATACACCTCGTTCGACCTGCTGACGCCCAGCACCAACGCGGTCGCAGTGCGCGACGCCGTGATGGCGACGTTGCAGAACAACCTGAAACTCGAGCTTCCCTCGACCTTCGACGGCGCCGGTGGAGGCGGGACCGCCACGAAGCTGGATGACGTGCTGGGCAAGCAAGTCCTGCCGGTAAGCGACCAGACGAAGTGGCCCCAGACCGCCGACGGGCAGACCTTCCGCCCGGAAACCTGGTCGGATTACGCCGGCGGCGTGGCGATCGTGCTGGATCATCTGAGCCCGCCCCTCACCCCCAGCCAGATCACCGACCGGATCAACCGACAGTTCCTCCAGAACACCGGGACCCAGACCGCCGAGCGGCATCCGTTCACGGTCGAATCGCCCAAGGGCCCGAACCAGCCGACTCAGGTCGCCATCGTCCTCTCAAAAGACCCGAATCTGTCTTACCAGAAGGACAAAAATCAGTGGGCCGAGCTGTTTGCCGGGCCGCTATGGAAAACGGTGGTCGAAGGGGTCGATCGCCCGGCGCAGCTCAAGGAAGTCCGCAACTTCGACGCCCAGGTGGCCGGCGACGCCCAGACCAACGCCCTGCTGGCCCTGGGGCTTTCGATCGCGGTCATCATGGCGTACATCTGGATTCGCTTCGGCAACCTGAAGTACGGCACGGCGACAATGATCGCGCTCCTGCACGACACCTTGTTCACCATCGCAGCCCTGGGGTTTGCCCATTACCTGGTCGACGTGCCGGCGCTCAGGGAGATATTCCAGCTCGAGCCGTTCCGCATCAACCTGACCGTCGTGGCGGGCATTCTGACGATCATGGGCTATTCGATGATCGAT
The DNA here is from genome assembly GCA_035483795.1 of Tepidisphaeraceae bacterium. Taxonomy (GTDB): domain Bacteria; phylum Planctomycetota; class Phycisphaerae; order Tepidisphaerales; family Tepidisphaeraceae; genus DASXMX01. Next base: position 24,577 of record DATHPP010000274.1, read on the forward strand.
ACGATCGTCGTGTTCGACCGCATTCGTGAGAACCGCGGGAAGTACGGGCATGTCAGCCGCAAGGTCATCAACGACGCGGTGAATCAGACGCTTTCGCGCACTTTGCTGACGGCAGGAACGACGACGATCACGGTGGCGATTATGTATTTCCTGGGCGGGCAGGGCATCCACGGCTTTACTTTCGTATTATTGATTGGCATATTGGTGGGCACCTATTCGTCCGTTGCGATCGCGGCGCCAATCCTGTTGCTGGGAAACAAGGGCGTCGAGCCGGCCCCGGAGCCGGCGGCATTGGCCAGCCGCTCGCGAGTTCGGGCTGCTTAGGGCAGGCGCCGCGTAGGGCGGGCGCTGCCCGCCAGGAACGGCAAGTGCGGCGGGCTGTGCCCGCCCTGCATGGAGGGCCGGACGGCCCTCTCAAATCTCGTTTGTGGAAAGGATTCCCACTATGCGCAGGGACGTGAGACTGGGGTTCGGCGTCGGCGGCATTCTGCTAGCGGTCATTATCGTCGCGGTTCTGGTCGTTCATCGCAATCACAACAAGCCGGTCGCGTTTGACACCAGCGGGAAGGCCGCCGGTCCGACGGACTCGTCGGGCGGGTTGGACGTAACGGCGCCGACAGATTCGGGCAAAGCACCTGAGCCAGCGGCTCCGCCTGCACCGGTGAAGCCGGTAGACGCGAAGGGCCAGCCGGACGTTCAGGATCAGTGGGCTGCCCTCTTTGCCAGCTCGACGTCGCCAGCGAAGTCGCAGCTTGGCAGGCATGAGCGCCCGCAGCCGGTTTCCGATTCCCCTTCGACCGATTCGCCCGCGTCCGAACCGAAGGCGGATGCCGATTCCACCCCGGCCGAGGTCAGTGCAAAACCCGAGCGAGCCGCACCAGCTTCCGCGAGCGGCGCGCGCACGCACACGGTGAGGGCGGGCGAGACGCTCTCGTCCATTGCCAAGACCGTGTACGGCGAAAGCCGCCAGTACAAGGCGATCCTCGCCGCCAATCCCGGATTGAATCCGTCGAAGATGCGTCCGGGCACGGTGATTCAGCTTCCGCCAGCGTCGAGCAAGGCCAGGGAATCGTCGAAGCAGAGCGACGCCGCTTCCGGCGGGGTCACCGCCGTCAGCGATTCCAAGACCTACGTCGTCCAGTCCGGCGACAGCCTCTACAAGATCACCCGCAAGCTCTACGGCGCCGGCGACAATCAGGAAAAACTCTACGAGATCAACAAACAGGTCATCGGATCCGACTCAACGCGGCTCAAGCCGGGCATGGTCCTTAAGCTTCCCGCGCCTCCGACCTCACAGCAGTGAACCGGCCAAACCGGTTGAATGCGGATTGCTGAATGCTGATTGCCGAATGAACGCGAACGGAAGAGCGATCTTTCGGCATCAGCATTTCTCACATCGCCGCGCCGCCGCGCCCCCAGGAACGCGACCCCGCCCGCATGTAAAACGCCGTAAGACCCCAGGTCTTGCCAAGGGGTTGCATTTATCGCAAACCGACGTTTTGATATATTCAAATTGCGTCACGGCGGGATTGGTGAACCTTCTTGCCAGACACGGAGGTCGGCGTGAGCGGGAAACCCATGGAAATCTTAATGGTCGAGGACAATCCCGCGGACGTGCGCCTGGCACAGGAGGCGTTCCGTGACGGGAAAATCCAGAACGTGATGCACGTGGTCAAGGACGGCGTCGAAGCGATGGCGTTTCTCCGTCGCCAGCAGAAGTATTCACAGTCCCCCAGACCCGACCTGATCTTTCTCGATCTGAATCTGCCCCGCAAGGACGGGCGCGAGGTGCTCGCCGAGATCAAGGCGGACGATCAACTTCGCCGTATTCCGGTGGTGGTCCTCACGACTTCGCGCGCGGAGCTGGATATCGTGAAGAGCTACAACCTTCACGCCAACTGTTACGTCGTCAAACCGGTGGACTTGGACAAGTTCATCGAGGTGATCCGAAGCATCGAGCAATTCTGGTTGACTGCGGTGACGTTGTCTCCAAGATGAGCCATACGGACGCGACTCGAATCCTTCTGGTCGAGGACAGCGCGGCGGACGCCGCCTGGATGCGTCATACACTTTCCGCGACAAATTACGGTCCGTTCACGCTGGCTCACGCGCAACGCCTCGACGCGGCGCTGGGCCAGTTGGAAGGGAAGCAATTCGACGTCGTTTTGCTGGACCTGGGCCTTCCCGACAGCCAGGGAATGGAGACGCTGGAGAAGATGCGGCGGAAGGTCCGCGAGCTGCCGGTTGTCGTCCTGACGGGGCTGGACGACGAGGCGCTGGCCGTGCGGGCATTGCAGGAGGGGGCGCAGGATTATCTGGTCAAAGGGGAAGCGGTCGGCAGCATCATGGCGCGGGCGATCCGTTACGCGATCGAGCGCAAGCGGGCGCAGGACGCCATCCAGTCGCGCGAGGCGGAGCTGGCGCACATGTCCCGCGTGAGCGCGATGGGGCAGATGGCGTCGGGGCTGGCGCACGAGCTGAACCAGCCGCTTTCGGCCATCCTGAACTACGCGAGCGTCTGCCTCGATCAGGTCCAGTCGGGCAACCCCGGCGTGCCGGTGGTGGTGAACGCGCTTCAAGAGCTGATGGATGAAACGCGCAGGGCTGGTGTGATCATCAGCCGGCTGCGTTCGTTTTTGCGCAAAAAGCAGCCACAGCGAACCCCGGTGGACATCAACGCCCTGGTGGAGGAATCGCTGAACATCCTGGATTTCGAGTTGAGGCACCAGGGGATGCGACCGAGGCTGAAACTGGCGGCGGGGTTGACGAAGGTCCTCGCCGATCCCGTGCAGATCGAGCAGGTCCTGGTCAACCTGATCTACAACGCGCTGGAGGCCATGGATAGCCAAACCGATTTGGAACGGAAAGAATTGTCCCTGCACACCCGGATGGCCCGGCGGGCTGACACCGTCGAAGTTTGCGTTGCCGACAACGGTCCGGGCGTCCCGCCCGAAATCATGGAACGTCTCTTCGAGCCGTTCTTCACGACCAAGCAGCAGGGCCTTGGGATGGGATTGAACATCAGCCGCTCGATTGTCGAGGGACATGGCGGACAGCTCAATGCATCGGCCAATCCCGGCGGCGGCATGCGCTTCTGCTTCACGCTCCCCGTGGCGACGGAGGGTTGAACTGAGCCAGAACGGCAACGTCCACGTCATCGACGACGATCGCGGGATGCGCAACAGCCTGTCCCTGCTGCTCAGCTCCGCGTCGCTGCCCGTGCGCGCCTATGAATCCGCAGAGCAGTTTCTGGAACAGGTCCCGCTGGATCAATCCGGCTGCATCGTGCTGGACCTGAGAATGCCCGGGATGGGGGGGCTGGAGCTTCTGCGGCGGCTGCGGGCGGAGCGCAACGACATGCCGGTCATCGTGATCAGCGGCCATGTCGATGTTCCGGCGGCGGTGCGGAGCATGAAGCTGGGGGCGGTCGACCTGCTGCAAAAACCCTTCGAGCCGCGTGCGCTTCTCGAGGCCGTGCAGAGCGGGTTGCGGCAGAGCCGCGAGCGGCACGAGCGACGGTCCGAGGAGGCCGCGGTCCGGGAACGGCTCGCCGGGCTGACCGCGCGCGAGCTGGAGCTTTTGAAGCTGGTGGCCGCCGGACGATCCAACAAGCAGATCGCCTCAGACCTGAACATCTCAATCAAGACGGTCGCCAACCATCGGACGAACCTGATGGCCAAAACCAAGGCGCTCAACGCCGCGGATTTGAGCCGTCTCAGTACGCTCGCCGAGCGATCCGACGGCGGAAATCCGCAATAATAGGCACTTTACCCCATTTACTTGCTGTCCCATCAGAGCAGATAGTGGGCAAGGCGGCGACGCGGGCGCTTCGACGCTTGCGCGCAATGCCGCCGGGCTGCAAGGCATTTCCCCCGGGGCGCTGCGGCCAACGGAATTCCGGGGAAAAGGATTTCCCTCATGCTCGGACGATCAATCGAAGTTCGCTACGAACCGGTGCAATGGCGAGTGGATGACGTGGCGTGGAAGCCGTCCAGGTTCCGCGGCCATGTGCTGGTCGTCGACGACAGCTCCGCCGGCCGTCGAATGATCTCGCGGATTCTCGGCAGCGTGGGCCTGAAAGTCACGACGGTGGATGGTGGTCGCGAGGCCTGTGACCTGCTCCTCTCGAGCCAAAAGGGCCGGTTCGACCTGGTCCTCATGGACGTTGAAATGCCGGACATCGACGGTTGCGAGGCCACCGGCCTGCTTCGCGCCAGCGGCTACCAGGGGCGGATCATCGCCCTGAGCGCGTGCGCCGGTGCGGAAACGCGGGAACGATGCCTGGAGTGCGGCTGCGATGATTTTGCCGCCAAGCCCATTTCGTTCGAGATGCTTTACGGTCTGGTCGGGCGTCTTCTGCCCGCTGCCCGTAGCTCGAACCGAAAGCGCGCCTTCGCATGACCTGCGGCTCTCCGCCCGTGGGCATTAATGCCCATCTCGGCCTCAGGTCGTCCGGACGATCAATCGGATGGGTCGGTCTTCCGGAGCGGAAAATGCGGGGGCATGCTCCGCAGAATTCGTCATAGTGGGGGCGTAGTGCTGGCGAGAAACGCGAACAGATCGCGAAGCTCCTGGTCGCTCAGCGCATCCAGCAAACCTTCAGGCATCAGCGACCGCGGCGAAACCTTTCGCGACCGGATTTGATCGATCGGGATCACGATGTTTTGCCCGTCGATGCCGCGAATGACGAACGCCTGGTCGTTTTCCTCCACTTTGAATCCGTTGAGCGCGCGGCCGTCTTTGGTAGTGATCAGATACGTCTCGAACCCCTCGCGGATTTCGGCGCTGGGGTTGACGATCGCCAGCAGCATGCTGTCGAGATTGGCGCGGTCGTAGCTGGTGAGGTCGGGGCCGATGCGGCCGCCCTTGCCGAAGACAGTGTGACAGTTGGCGCAGCCGACCTTACCGTAGAAAAGTTCTTTGCCGGCCAGCGGCTGGCCGCCGCCGGCGCGGATAATTCGGGCATAACGCCCAATCTTTTCGTCCAGCTCCGCGGCCGTGGCCAGCGTCATGGGGAACTGCTGAGATACCAGCTTCGCCACCTCGGCGTCTTCGTAGAGCCGAAGCTTATCCACAGTCGCCGGGTCGATGGTGTGCGATTTGATTGTTCCTGTGTCGATCGCGCGCATCAGAAGCCTGGTCCATTCGAGGCGGCTGGCCAGCAACGACTGCGCCGCGTTCTGCACGGCGGGCGGAAGAGCGCCGTACATCTCGATGACCTTACTTCCGATCGAAGGGTCGTTGAACCTTTCCAGCGCGACCAGGCAGGCGCCGCGAAGCGAGTCATCGCCGGCTTTTCGGCTGAGATCCAGGAGCAGCGGGATGCTTTGCTGCGGCTTCGCCTGCAAGTCGCCGATGGCGGCGATCAGTTCGAGCCGGTTGGAGAGCGGCGTTTTCACGCTGCCGATCCGCGCCAGCGCTGCGTCCGCGGCCTGGGGATCCCCGCGCCGCACGCCCAGCAGGATCGCAAAATCTCCCCCGACTTTCCCCAGCGCATCGGCCAGCGAATCCGGCAGAGGCGGAATCGGCCGGCCTTCGAACGCGCGCTCAAAGCCGGTCACGAGGCGCTGCGTATCCGATTCACCCGGCGACAAATTCATCAGCCGGGCGCACGCGACCAGGTCCTGCCGCGAACCGGCCATCGCCCAGCGGCGAACCAGGTACTCCGTCATCGAGCTTCCATCTGGCCGCAATTTCGCCCGCCAGAGTTTCTGATCCGCAAAGGCGCTCAGGATCGCCTCGCGGTCGTTGGCGTGCGCTTCCAGTGCCCACCAGATCATCTTGGGAATCTGGATGTCGGCCGCGTCCTCGTCGCGGCCGAGCAGGTTCGCGAGGATGGGCAGCGCGTGCGGCGTCGCAAGGCGCCTGGCGCCGCTGGCGAGCTGGCAGCGGACTTCGTCATCGGGCTCCGACCGGGCCATCGACGCGAGCATCTGTGCTTCCTGAGGCGAGGCGGCGCGATTGTCGCCGATCAGGCGCACGGCCCAGCGTCTTACGTCGGGATCCTGGTGGGCCAGGGCGGTCAATCCGAATGATTCGTCGAGCCCGCCGCTCAGGTTGAGCGCCCACAGGGCATTGAGCGCCAGCTCACCCGTGTTCTCGCGCACCAGCTTCCTGAGCATCGGAACGACCGAACGGTCCTTTCGGTCGCCCAGGAGGCGCAGCGCCTGCTCGCGATACCAGCGATTGGGATCCTTCAGATATCGCTCGATCAACTGGGCGCTGGAAAGCTGTGCCAGATCGAATGACTTCCACGCGGACGGCTCCTCCCCGGCCAGCCGATAAACGCGTCCCAGATCGGGATTCGTCTGACCTTCGCTCGATCGGTAGTGATTGGCCTGCCGTGCCCGCCAGTCGACGATGTAGAGGGCGCCGTCCGGTCCGAGCTGAATGTCAACAGGCGTGAAGTAATCGTCCTGCGGCTGATCGCCGGGCGTGATGACCTTCTGCATGTCCTGCGTCCGAAACGTCGAACCCAGCGGAATCAGCTCGGTGCAAATTACGTAGTGACGGTGGGGGGCCAGGGCGAACATTTTCCCGTTGTATTCCGCGGGAAACGTGCCGCCCTCATAAATCGCGAAGGTGTGGGTGAAGCGATCGACCTTGGCGTGCCGCATCGGGTTGATGTAGCCGAAGGCATAGGGGTTGGAGAGGGCGCCGTGCTTCTCGAAGCCTTTGAGGTAGTAGCCGCCCTGGTCGTAGTGGAACCCGCGGGTGTCGCCGCCGTTATGACCGGAAAACAGATGTCCCTTGGAATCGAAGACGACGCCGAAGGTGTTGCCGCCGCCCTCGGCGAAGATCTCGAAGCGGCGCGTCTCGGGATGGTACCGCCAGATGTGCTGGCCCATGATGTGCAGTGGCTTTTCGCCCGGAAATGGCTTGCCGTCGGCCGCATAGCGAACGACGGCGGCGCTGACGGTGCTGCCGTTGGCGCCGTAAATCCAACCATCCGGGCCCCATCGAAGGCTGTTGGCGATCGAGTGGGTGTCCTCGATGCCGAAGCCGCTGAGCAGGACCTGCGGCGTCTGGCTGTCGGGATAATCGGGGTCTTTGGTGCTGGGATAGAACAGCAGGTAGGGCGGGTTCATGACGAACACGCCGCCCCGGCCTTTCAGGGCGGCGGTGGCGAGGTTGAGGCCGTCGAGAAAGACGGTGGTCTTGTCGAACACGCCGTCGCCGTGGGTGCTTTCGTGGATCGTGATCAAGTCTCGGCCGCGGAAGCGGGAATTCTCACCGGTGAACGGGGGCGGCGGGGGGAAGGGCGGCTCGTAGACGTTGCGGTAGAAGTTGTCATGGCTGATGAGCTTCAGCCCAGCGGGCCACGGATACTGTCGATATTGCACCAGCCACAGCCGGCCGCGCTCGTCGAAGTTGATGTAGAGCGGCTTGGCGATCAGCGGCTCCGCCAGCACCTGCTCGATCCGCAGATTGTCCGCGACGTTGAGCGAGGGCACAGAAGGGCTGGGAACGAGCTTGTGGAGAGGCTGGTCTTTTGCGGAGGAGTCGGCAGGACTTTTCCGATCCAGCCCCCACAAAATGGCATTGAGCAGCAGTTGCCGGAACGCCGCCTCCTTGAAATCTTCCGGATGGCCAAGCGAGGTGTAGAAGACACGCGAGTGGTTCGGCCCATATCGATGCGTCCACGCCACCGGCTCGGCGGGTTTTCCGGGAATCGTGCCGATCAACAGCGGCTCGCACGAGCGGTCGATCGGGCTGACGCGGTAGAGCGAGCCGCTGCCGACGAGCTGTTTGATATCGACACCGGCCAGGATTGGCGAATTCTCTGCGCCCGACGCGAGAGTGATTTCCGTTTTCGGCCCGGCGTCATAATGGTTGTCGTAATGCCCGCCGAGCACCTGCGGATCGAACTCGATCCAGCTTGCGGCGCCGGGCGGAAGCGGGACCTTGCCGCGCGGCGCAAAGGCATGGCACGCGGTTCGGATCCCCACCAGCGGCTTTCCTGAATCGAGAAACGCCCGTACTGCGTCCAGCTCGTTCCTGGGCGGCAGGCGCCGCCGCGTGCTCAGCACCAGCAAATCCGCCTTCGACAACGCCTCCGCGAGTCCCGCAAAATGGTTCTTGGCGTGCGGGTCCTCCTGAACGATCGTTACCCGCATTCCCCGGGGCGACAGCTCGGACTTCGCGAACTCGGGCAGCGTCTCCCAGGTGTGGTATTCGTCTTCGCCGATCATCATCACGACGCTCGGCGAGGACGCGGCTTGTCCCAACGCACCCGGCGTCACGCACGCAAACAGCACGAGAATGACGCCGCTCATGGCAAAGCTTCTCAGGGCAATCGCAAACTCGCTTGGGAGGGCGAGGCTCCTGCCGAGCCGAATCTTGGGACCGCGGGGAAACCCGGCTCGGCGGGAGCCTCGCCCTCCCGGATACCCGGCCCATGTGGGACCTTGCCCTGCAAAAGTTCTCCGCATTACGAACCTCCCTGATGCAACGAGAAACCACGACGATAGGATGGGCTGGAGCCGACGAAGGATAAACCGTCGGAACAGTGCATCCAAAATTCAGCCTGACATCTCATGGGACTCATCCTTACTATTTCACCCCACGGTCGTTTGTTTGCCGAGCTGACGGACGAAACGGGTAGCGGCCTGGCGGACGGGGCCCAGTCAAAGCGGATCGCCAAGGCGTTTGCGGAGGGTTCGGCGGCGGGGCTGCTGCACCTGGCGACGGCGGAACTGGGGTCGAGCCTGCCGCCCCAGTTCGGATTTGCACGCGATTTCGGATCAACCTACCTCACGCGGCTGTGTCACACGCCGGAGATTGCGGGCCAGACAGAGCTGGCTCCGATCGATCCTCCGGTCGAACAGGACCTGACAAGCCTCGCGGCTTCGGCGCCGCCGATGCGCGGCTTGGAATATCTCACGAACGAGGTCCTGGCCGGCTGGTGGCGCGAGCTGGACGGGCTGGTGCGCGAACAATTGCGCCAGTCCGGGCGGGCGGCGCAGGAATTTCTTCGCGAGCTGAATCCGGTCTGGCGGACGGTCGGACGGGTGACGTTTCACCTGGCGGAGAACAAGCGCGATCCGGCTTACCCGTTCGCTTTTCTGGCGACGTACGCCAGCCGGCTGTCGGCGCAGGGCCGCGTCCAGCATTTGCCGCTGGGAAGGGCACTCCAGGAGCACGCGGGGGCGAAGAATCGCTCGGGACTTTTGTCGCTGCTTCAGCCGATCCAGCGGGCGGCCCAGAAGTGCAAATGGATCAACGAGCTGGTGGAGTCGGGAGAAATCTATCAGCCCCTGGCGTGGGGACCACCCGAGGCTTACCGGTTTTTGAAGGACGTGGTGGGACTGGAAGAGACCGGACTGATCGTTCGAGTACCGGACTGGTGGAAGCCGTCGCGGCCGCCGCGTCCCGTCGTGAGCGTGAAGGTTGGCGAGCGGAACAAATCCAGGCTCGGGGCGGATGCTTTGCTCGAATTCTCGGTGAACGTCGCCCTCGATGGCGAGCCGCTTTCTGAGGATGAGCTGCGCGCCATGCTGGAATCGTCCGGCGGACTGGTGTCGCTGCGCGGCAAGTGGGTGGAAGTGGATCGCGACCGTTTGGCCGAGGCGCTGGACCATTGGAAAAAAGTGGAACGGGAGGCGCGCGGCGGAGGCATTTCCTTCTTCGAGGGAATGCGGTTGCTGTCGGGGGCGGCGCTGGAGACGGATGCGGCATCGAGCCTTCCCGAAGCGGCGCGTGAATGGACGGGCATTTGTGCCGGCGGCGACTTGGAGCGGACGCTGGCCGAGCTGCGCGACCCGCAGACCACGCCGGAGGCGGCGCCGTCTTCGCTGCGGGCACAGTTGCGGCCATATCAGCAGATCGGGGTCAACTGGCTGCGTTTTCTCGCTCGATTGGGCCTGGGGGCGTGCCTCGCCGACGACATGGGTCTGGGCAAAACGATACAGGTCATCTCGCTTCTCCTGCACCTCAAACAGGCGGCAAAGCCGGCGGCGCAACCGAGTCTCCTGGTCGTGCCGGCGTCGCTCGTCGCCAACTGGAAATCGGAGCTGTCGCGGTTTGCCCCGTCGTTATCCGCTTTCATCGCGCATCCTTCGGAGATGAACGGGGACGAGAATGCCGCCGACGCCGGGGCGGCCAGCGACCTGGTCATCACGACCTACACAATGCTCTGCCGGCTCGATTGGCTGCGGCAGCGCCAGTGGCGGCTGGTGATCCTCGACGAGGCCCAGGCCATCAAGAACTCCGGGGCGCGGCAAACCCGGGCGGTCAAGGAGTTGAGGTCGGAAGGACGGATCGCACTCACTGGAACTCCCGTCGAAAACCGCCTGTCCGACCTCTGGTCACTTTTCGATTTTCTCAATCCCGGATTGCTGGGCGGCGCCAAGGCGTTCTCACGCTTCGTCAAGCAAATGGAATCCCATGAGCATAATGCCTACGGCCCGCTGCGGACGCTGGTGAAGCCGTACATCCTCAGACGGCTGAAGACCGACAAGCGGGTCATCGACGACCTGCCGGAAAAGACCGAAGTGAACGCCTTCTGCGGCTTGAGCAAACAGCAGGCGGTGCTCTACGAACAATCGGTGAGAGAACTGGCGGATGCCATCGGGAAGGCCGAGGAGGGCATTCAGCGACGCGGCATCGTGCTCGCCTATCTCATGCGGTTCAAGCAAATCTGCAACCATCCTTCGCAATTCACCGGCGACGGCGCCTTCGACCCCGCGCACAGCGGCAAGTTTCAGCGTCTCTCCGAGATCTGCGGCGAGCTGGCCCAGCGGCAGCAGAAGGCGCTGGTGTTCACGCAGTTTCGCGAGATTACCGGTCCGCTCGCCGGTTTTCTTTCGGGTGTTTTCGGCCGGCCGGGACTGGTGCTCCACGGCCAGACCGCGGTCGGCAAGCGGCGCGAGCTGGTGGACGCGTTCCAGCGCGACGATGGGCCGCCCTTTTTCGTGCTGTCGCTCAAGGCCGGCGGGACCGGATTGAACCTGACCGCCGCCTCGCACGTGATCCATTTCGACCGCTGGTGGAACCCCGCCGTCGAGAACCAGGCCACCGACCGCGCGTTTCGGATCGGACAAAAACGAAACGTATTGGTTCACAAATTCGTCTGCCGCGGCACCGTCGAGGACCGGATCGACGAGCTGATCGCGCAGAAGACCGCCCTTTCCCGCGATCTCCTGGAAGGCGGCGGTGAAACGCTGCTGACGGAAATGAGCGACGATCAGTTGCTCCGATTCGTCGCCCTGGACGTGCGAAGGGCGCTGGAGGCATAGAGATGGCCGCGGGTCGGCCAGGACTACGCAGGCGTCATTTCCCTCACCGTTTCCAGCCACCGCGAGGGGTCGGCCTTGATCGTATCCAGGAGCCGGCGAGCCATGAGACTCGGCTCTCGGGCGCCGCCCTCCCAGGATTTTACCAGGACCGAGGATACTCCCAGGAGTTGCGCAAACACGGCCTGGCTGACGCGCAGCGAATCGCGCAGTTGTCGCACCTGCTTTGCACGGTAGACGTTCGGAGCGGGGACCTCGACCGTCTTCACCGTAAACAGCTCCTCCGGCGTCTTGCCCTCGTCCATCATGCGCTGGAGCTCGCGCATGCCCGCCATAATTTCGTCGGCTACTCGCGGCTTGGTGATTGTGCGTTTCGTTTGCTGGGGCACGGTCAGTTTACGATAGTATACTCTGTATCCCCAACGCAGTTGCGATAACGCGGGGATTCGGACCGACCCGGTAAGCCGAAACCCAACCGGTGGCCGGGTGGTGTCGGGTGAAAATCAGTGGCTTCTGATTGTCACAAGTGCGCCAATAGCCCAGAGGAATCCCAGCACGGCGAGGGCGACGACGTAGGCAAAGAGCAGCCCCTTCACCATGTCGAAGACGATCCACTGCCGCCAGCGCCGCAGTTTGGGCGGTTTTCTGCCGTACTCCAGCGTCGGGTTCTGATCAGGCATTGCCATCATTGTATCGCATTTGGAGACCTCCGCCGCCAAGCAAACGTGCGGCGGTTTTTTCATGCGCTGACGTTACAATCCTGCCGCCGAGAAAGCCGGAGCAGTCAGGTCCGTATTCCATCTGCACGTCGCACTTTGAGCGCAGCAACCTCACGATCCGCACCTTCATGAAGCGGTTTACCCGCCTGTCGCTGGGCTTCTCAAAAAAGCTGGAAAACCTCGCGGCGGCGGTGGCGCTGCACGTCGCCCATTACAACTTCTGTCGCGTTCACGGCTCGCCCGACAAGATCACGCCCGCGATGGCCGCTGGCGTCATCAACGAGCTGTGGGCGATTGAAGACCTGTACGATGCCGTGATGGAGTAGGACCGCAACGAGCCGCCCCACGCGGACGGCTTTTTCATGCGCGGGTGGTAAGATGATTCCTGCGATGAGCCGATCCAACCGCGACTTTTCGATCGGTGCTTTTGCCTTCTTTGCCGTCGGCCTGCTTTCCACGGCCTTCATGGGAACACATGACCTGATACTTATTTCGTTTGATGTAGCTTTATTTGTCCTTTACATCGCTTGGGTGATCCACTGGATACCGCGCTGGCGGCGAGAGGCAAGATTGAAAAAAGGTCGATGCGAATTCTGCGGGTACAACCTTACTGGCAACATCAGCGGCACCTGCCCGGAGTGCGGAAAACCTGCCGCGAAAGCCCAGCAACAAATTACCATGAACTCAAATTAAGACACCACCGGCGGCCGCAGAAAGCGCGCCCTGCGCTTGTTTTCAGTTGCAAGCATCGTACAATTGCCACTCATAATTCTTCCTTGGCGGACCGCACCTCAGATCGGGGGAACTAACTGAGGCGATCCGCAACGGAGTCTGAAAACCTCGGAAAGGAAGCCGATCATGTCCTGGTGGTTTCGACCGTACGTTTCCGTTGCCAAACGACGTGCCAACGCCATGCGCGAGGTCAAACGGCTGGCGAAAAAGGGGCGCAAGATCGAGCCGGTCGAGATTGAGGGTCGCACGATCGCTTCGAGCTTCTGGGGCGAGGCATGGTGCGACAATCTCGAATCGTACAGCGACTTCAGCAACCGTTTGCCGCGCGGGCGCACGTACGTGCGGAACGGCTCGGTGGTCGACTTGCAGATCGAGCCGGGCAAAGTCACGTCCCTCGTGAGCGGGTCAGACCTTTACCGCATCTCGATCAAGATCAAGCCCCTGGCGAGCGGACGCTGGAAAGAGCTGCAATCGCGCTGCGCCGGTCAGATCGGATCGCTAGTGGAATTGCTCCAGGGGAAGCTCTCGTCAAGCGTGATGCAGATCGTGACCGCGCGCGACGGCGGGTTGTTTCCCAAGCCGGCGGAAATCGAAATGTCCTGCTCCTGTCCCGATTGGGCGGGAATGTGCAAGCACGTGGCGGCGACGCTCTATGGCGTGGGCAACCGGCTGGACCACCAGCCTGAACTGCTGTTCAAGCTGCGCCAGGTCGATCACCTGGAGCTGATCGCCCAGGCAACCATGCCGACCCCCAAGGCAGGCGCGCGGAAGACCAGGCGGATTGCCGACGAAAAACTGGCCGACGTCTTCGGAATCGAATTGGAATCGCCACTGCCGGGCAAGGCCGAAAAGACCGCCGGGCGCGCCGGTGCTTCGCGCGACAGTGAAAGCCCGGGCACCACCGCGCCGCAGCGGCATTCGCCCCGAACCGCCGGGCGCCGCAAGGCGGCGGTGGGAAAGTCGTGAATGACATCACGTCCTCCGCAGATTGTCGGGAAATGAGCAGTTAAAGAGACCAAACGGCATCAGTCACCCTCCTGCCACCCAGGGAATTTGACGCGCCATGATGGCTCGGCGGTTCTCCTGCATCCGCGCTCGTTCCTGACGAGGGCGAATCCTCCCAATAGGCCACTGAATCCGCGCGTTAACAATCTGTCGCCATGCAGGTAATGGAATTGCAGCGTAGAGGGTATGGAGAATCGTCTCATGCGGCCAATGCGTTCGGTTCCCTGCATTGTCGTGGCGGTGCTCGGCGTCAGCGCAATCGCCGCCGCGGCGAGCCTGCCGCCGGCCGGACAGCCCGCGCTCTCGGCGCCGTATCAGAAGATGTGGCTGAGTCACGTCCAGCCGATTCTGGCCAAAAGCTGCTTCAAGTGTCACGGGGGCGAGCGACAGAAGGGCGGGCTGGACCTGCGCGAGCCGAACGCGATTTTTGCCGGGGGGACGGACGGGGCGGTGGTGATCCCGGGCCGGCCGGGGGAGAGCCCGCTGTATCAGCGGCTGATGTCGACCTCGGACGAGCACATGCCGCCCATGAAGCAGCCGCAGCTTAGCGCCGAGGACATCTCCATGGTCCGCGAATGGATCGCGACGCTTCCGGCCTCGACGCCGTCCGCCGTCGCCTTGAGTCCGATCTGGAGCCAGACGGCGCCCAGCTTGATGGAGAGCGCGACGCGAGTGAAGTGGGAACCGCCCCCGGGCATGGAGGCATCCGAAGCGATCGATCATCTCATCCAGGCGCGGTGGCAAGAGCAGCACGTCACCGGCAACAGCGTGTGCGACGACCGCACGTTCGTCCGCCGGGTCTACCTCGATCTGGCGGGGCGAATCCCGACCCGCCAGGAGGCGGAGGCATTCATTAATTCAACCGAAACCGCGAAGCGTTCAGTGCTGGTCGATCAGCTGCTAGCCGGCGATGAATTTGCGCGGCACATGGCGGAAGTGCTCGACATCTCGCTGATGGGCCGGAAGGGGAAGGCCGCGGAGTTCGAGCGATCGGCCAACGGGTGGTTCGACTACCTCCAGGAGTCGGTGGCACAGAACCGTCCGTGGAACCAGATGATCGAGGAGATGATCAGGGGCCGGCCCACGTCGCAACAGTATCACGGGGCGGTGTGGTTCCTCTACGAAAAGAAGAACAACTACCAGGCCATGGCCGAAGCCGTGGCGCCGGTGGCGTTCGGGGTGACCGTGGCGTGCGCGCAGTGCCACGACCATCCGCTGGCGCACGAGATCAAGCAACAGCACTACTGGGGGCTGGTGGCGGCGTTCAACCGCACCGCCAACGTGGACGGCGACACGGGCTTGGCGCTGTCGGAGTCGGCGACAGGCGGGTTCGTCTATTTCACGAACCTCAAGAAAGAGAGCCAGCCTGCGGTGCTCAGCTTCCCCAACGGTAAGACCGTCGCCGAGGAGCGGCCGTCGGAGGGGGCCAGAGAGCAGGACTCGGACGACAAATATCTCGTCCCGCCCTCGAAGAATAAGCGCAATCCGGACCGCGCCGCAGTCCCGAAGTTCTCGCGCCGCCAGGCGGTGGCAGACGCGGCCACGCATGACAATCCGCTGCTCGCCCGTGCCTACGTGAACCGGATGTGGGCCCTGCTTATGGGGCGGGGGTTGGTCAACCCGGTGGACCAGATGGACTCGCGCCACCCGCCCAGCCACCCGGAACTGCTCGCGTTCCTCGCGGCGGATTTTGAGAAGAGCGGGTACGACAGTAAGCGCCTGGTCCGGACCATCGTGTTGAGCAAGACGTATCAACTGGACTCAGGGTGGAAGAGTTCGACCCCGCCGCTGCCGGAGCTGTTTGCCAAGGGGCTGGAGAAACCGCTGCCGGCGGAAGTCTTGTACCGGTCGTTGCTGGTGGCGACGGGAGACGGCACGGTGGGCAGCACCGACAGCAAAAATGACGCGCTCAGGCAGGCGTTGATCGTTGCGTTCCCGGGGATGTTCGACGTCGAGTACAACGCGACGCTCCAGCAGGCGATGTTCCTTACCAACAACCCGCTGTTCGACGCGATGCTCAAGCCCAGGGGACAGAACCTGACCGCACGGCTGCTGAAGCTGCCCGGCAATACCCAGCGGGTGAACGAGGCGTTCGTCCAGGTGCTGGGCCGTGAGCCCGATGAGGCGGAGCAGGCCGCGGCGATGGCGTTTCTCGACTCCCGCAACGACCGGCCCGAGGCCGCTGTGAGCCAGTTCACCTGGGCGCTGCTGACCGGCGCGGAATTTCTACTGAACCACTGACCCGGCTGCGTGAGAAGGTTTTGACCGTGAAAGACAACCACCGATCCAGAATCACCGACGGCAAGTGTCCGACGCCGGAACACACGTTTCACCGTCGGATGTTCCTCAAAGGGCTGGCGGCCGCCGGAGCGGTGTCGGTGGCCAGTTGGGCGGGGCTGTTTTCGGTACCGGCTTTCGCCCAGCAGGCCAAAAAGGAGCAGAAGCACTGCATCCTGCTGTGGCTCACGGGCGCTCCCAGTCAGTTCGAGACGTGGGATCCCAAGCCGGGCACGCTCTCGGGTGGGCCGTTCAAGGCAATCGGGACCAACGTGCCGGGCGTGCAGATCAGCTCACTGATGCCCAGGTGTGCCACGATCATGGACAAGCTGTGCGTGATCCGGTCGATGTCGACCAAGCCCAGCGAGCACTTTCAGGGGATCAACCTGCTGAACCGCGGGGCCGAGCCCCGGCAGCCGTTCGTGCGGCCGGTGCTGGGATCCGTGTTGGCCCAGCAACTGGGGCACCTGGACAGCCCGATTCCGAATTTCATCCTGCTCGACCCCTGCCCGGAGGGGAACGAGTTCCGGGAGTTCAAGGCCGGGAACATGGCCGGGTGGCTTGGGGCGCAATACGGCCCCGTGCGGGCGGGCGGGACGTACGGCATTCCCGACATCCGCCGGCAGGCGGACCTGACCACCACCGACCAGCAAGACCGCGAGGCGCTTCGGAAGTTCCTGGTCCGCAAATACGAGAACGATCACCAGAGTGCCGCCGCCAACTCGCAGAACGCGGCGTTCGAGCGAGTGAAGGGCCTAATGAGCTGCGCCTCCCTGTTCGACCTCAACCGCCTGTCCGAAGCCGACAAGGCCAGGTACGGCCCCGGCACGTTCGGCATTCACTCACTTCTGGCGCGGAACCTGGTCGAGAACGGCGCGCCGTTCGTCATGGTGGCCAATGGAATGCCGTGGGACTGCCACATCCTGAACCACGAGACGCACCAGATGCTGGTGCCGGAACTGGACCGGGTGATCTACCATCTGGTGAACGACCTGGAAGATCGCGGCCTGCTGGAAAAGACGCTGGTTATCGCGATGGGCGAGTTCGGGCGCAGCCCAAACCTGAACGCCAGCCACGGCCGCGATCACTATCCGACGGCCTGGAGCCTGGCGATGGCCGGGTGCGGACTGAAACGCGGCGTCGTGGTCGGGGCGACCGATCCCCAGGGCTATGCGCCGATCGAGAAGCCGTTCAACGAGAAGAACCTGTTCGCGACGATCTTCAAGGCGCTGGGGATCGATCCCTACGCGGAATACGACCTGCCCAACATGCCGACGTTCCACAGGGTCGAGGAGAACTCCCCGGCGATCGCCGAGATTCTGGCGTGAGCGCGCTTGAGAAAGTGAGACTTTGGCCGTGAAGGCAGAACAAGCCTCGATCATCAAGCTCCCCAGCACGGTGCTGGGGATGGACGTTTCCGCCGACGCTTCGTCGCTCTACGCCGCGTGCATGGACGGCGGGGTGTATCAGGTCGAGGTGAAAAGCGGTCAGGCCTCGAAGCTCTACCGGCACTCGAGCTTCGCCTCGGGTGCATGCGCCGTCCCGGGGAGCCCAACAATTATCTCCGCGGGATACGATGGAACGCTGGTCTGGTACGACCTGGGCGAAAACAAAGAGATCCGGCGCGTCGCGGCCCACGAGTTCTGGTCGTGGCAGTCGGACGTGTCGCGCGACGGGAAATACTTCGCGTCGGTCACGGGGCAGTACCTGGCCGGAGGACCGAAGTACGAGCCGGCCCCCGAGACCGAGCCGTCCGTGAAAGTGTTTGATGCCGGGACGGGGAAACTCGTTCACGCGTTTTCGCACGTGCCGTCGGTGCAGGCGGTCGCCTTCAGCCCGGACGGCAAGTACGTCGCGGCGGGAAATCTGATGGGCGAGACCCGCGTGTGGGACCTGTCGACCGGCAAACAACTGGCCGCGTGCAAGACCACCTCTCTCACGAGCTGGGGCATCATCAAGGTTCACGCGTACCAGGGCGGCGTCTACTCGCTGGCCTTCAGTCCCGATTCGCAAAGCATCATCGTCTGCGGCATGGGCCAGATGCGCGATCCGAACACGGGCAACGGCAGACAAACCTGGCAGCGTTTCGCTTGGCGGAAGGAAGGCTCGCCGCGGACCGCTGAAATCCATGCCGGCGACGCGGGAGGCGGGCACCCCGAGGCGATCGCCTTCCACCCATCGGGAAAATACTTCGTCATGGCCGGACGCCTGGCCCAGGGGAAATGGAACACCGGCTTCTTCGACGAGCCCGGCGGGGACTTGATTCATTCCCTGGATACCAAGGCCCGCCTCACCCGAATCCGCTTCAACCCCGACGGCAGCAGAATGTTCCTCGCCGGCGGCGTCGCCCAGCCCAAGGCCAAGGACGGCAACTACCCCGATTTCGGCCGGATCTTGGTCTACGACATCGCGTGAACCGACGATCAGAACCGGCCCAATGTCACCAATCACAAATGTCGCACTTGTCACACCCAAAAAAGTGCGACATTGTGACATTGTGCGACATTCGCGACATTTGGAGCACCCCATTTCTACCGCCCGCCACTTCTGCCTACTGCCTACCCACCAACTCCTGCCGACCGCTCGAATGGCACTTTTGGCCGATTTTGGCACAGACTTTGGCACGTGCCAAAAGTGCCATTTAACATAAACTTGCCTTGTACCATTTGCCATATTCATGCGTCGAGACGACAACCGCCGCCCTTACCCAGACCGCCGCGATCGCCGCCCATTCAGACGCCCGCCAACACCGGCGCGGGCTTCGCATTCTCCGCCGGCTCGCGGGCCGAGCGCGCCAACTCCTCCAATGGCTGACGCTGGTTTTGCGGGCTCGGTAGGAGGTTCTCGATGGAGCCCCGATGGGCCTGAAAACGTGAAACCCAAAATCTAGAAATGATGTCGGCTCCTCGAGCCCAATCGGTGCCAAAGCCGACTGGCGCTTGAGGCTGCTTGATGTGACTTCGCGCACAACCATACCGTTGCAACGGATTTTTAACCGGAAGGAGCTTAAAAATGCCTACCACACTATCGAGTGAAACTCAGGAGTTGAGCACCGCTTACGTTCATGAGATTTTCAAAAATCTGGAATCCGGAGATGGTAAAGGTTTCTTCGATCACGTCGCGGACGACGTGGACTGGATCGTCGAGGGAACGCATCCGCTTGCCGGTCACTATCACAGCAAGGCCGAGTTCCTCGCACATACCTTTGAAAAGTTGGCAAAGGTCCTACCGCAAGGTGCGGAACTGCATGTGG
>DATHPP010000275.1:0-7726 GCA_035483795.1 Tepidisphaeraceae bacterium
CAAACTTCGTGTCGGGCTCCATCGCTCCAACTCGCGAACCGGCCTCGACCCGGCCCGTCGGCAACGATACTTTAACTGCGGGACGGCCCCATTTTCATCCTCTCAGGGTGAGGCGCCGCCTCATGAACAACTTCGTGGTTATCCAATCCTGAGGCGCGAGAGGTAAGTCCGGCCTGTCGCCGCCGCATCGGTGCGGTCGGGGAGGTCGATGGGGTCGATCGTGATCCAGCCGCGATATCCGGCTTGATCGAGATTGGCCAGGAGCGATCGCCAGTCGACTCTGCCCTGGCCGATCGCGGTGGCCTTGGTCCGGCGGTCCGCGCCGAGCAGCGCATCCCGGCCGCGGACGTGGCGGATCATTGGGCCGAGCTGCGAGAAGATTTCGTCCATGTCCCACTCGTCGCGGAGCATGGCGACGGGGTCGAGGTCGATGCCGAACCAGGGGCAGTTGACCGAGAGCACCGCCTGCTTGAGCGACGCGAGCGACGCCAGCTCGGTGCGGAACGCGAGAACGACGCTGTAGCGGTCGGCCCGGCGGCCCAGCTCGTCCATCGCCGCGGCGACCTGCGCGACCATCGCCGGGTCCGGGGGCGGCGCGGCTGGCCCGGGCGGGGCCGATTTGGCGGCAGCGGATTCCGGGAGCAGGATCAGACCGGCCATCGCCGGGGTGACCCGCGGCTCGGGTGGGGTCGCCCGGGGCGCGGGCGGAAGCGGGCCGACGTCGAGGCAGACCAGCGGCGTGTTCAGGCCGGCCGCGGTCACCATGATCGATTCCATGCTGGCAATCGCGCGATCGACGTCCGCGCCGGCGCCGAAGCCGGATGGACCGGCATCAGCGCGCAAGCCGATAAGCTGCTGGTTCTGACCGGCCAGCAGGTGACGGAACTCGCGACGGCCGCTGCCGGAAAGTTCGGTCAGGTCGACCGATGACGTGCGGGCGTCAAATGCGAGGCCCGTGAAACCGAGCTGGCGCGAGAGACGAACCGATTCGCGCGGGTCGGGTGAGAGTGCGGGCGCGACGACGCCGAGCTGAAGTGCTTCCGTAGGCATGCGCAATCCTATTCACGCGATCGGGTGATTGCCGAGAACCGAGAAAAGACGGCGGGCGGTGCCCGCCCTACCGACATTGAGAGCGCCTTGGGCTTTCCCTCACCCCAACCCTCTCCCGGAGGGAGAGGGGGAAAAAGCGCCTGCGGCTCCGTGGTTTAGTGCACACTGATCGGCTGTCGTGATTGTACGTGCCCCCAGCCTTCGGGCGCGACGGCCACCCGCGGCACCCGCTTGCCAACCCGGCAGAACACCTCATACGGAAGCGTGTCGGCCCATTTGGCCAGGGCGTAGGCGCTGACCGGCGAAAGCGGGTCGTTGTCCAGGAGGGTGGCTTCGTCGCCGACCTGGGCCTGGGGGATGTCGCCCAGGTCGACGGTGGTGAGGTCCATGCTGACGCGGCCGACAACCGAGGCCTGCTGGCCGTGAATCAGGACGACCGCCTGGTTGGAATAGCAGCGCGGATAGCCGTCGGCGTAGCCGCAGGGAATCAGGCCGATCCGCGTATCGCGCGGGGCGTGCCAGGTTTGGGCGTAGCCGACGCCGACGCCCCGGCGGACATGGCGGATGCCCACTAGTGGCGCCGTCCATTTCATCACCGGGCGCAGCGGCCGCTGCATGCTGGGCTTGGCGGTCGGGTCGATGCCGTAGAGCGAGATGCCGGGGCGGACCATGTCCAGGTGCGATGCCGGGAGGAAGAAGATCCCGCCGGAGTTGGCGGCGTGACGAAGCACCTTACCGCGGAAGACTTCCGCGAACGGATCGATGGTCTGGCGGAAACGGGCGAGCTGGTTGAGCGTGTGGTTGCAGTGCGGATCTTCGGCGCTGGAGAAGTGCGTGCAGATGCCGACGAGGTTGAGCGAGGGCCGCGAGTGGATTTTGTGGAGCAGCTCCTGGAGGTGAGCGGCATCGACGCCGGCCCGGGTCATTCCCGTATCGACCATCACCTGGACGGAAGCGCGCTTTTCGCACGCGACGGCGATTCGTGCCAGGTCGTCGGCGGCGGCATTGCTGCACAGGGTCAGCACCCAGCCGCTCTGGATCGCCTCTTCGAGCTTGGCGCGCTGACGGCCGAGGAACGCGTTCTCCAGCGGCCGGAAAACGATGATCGGGACTTTGACATCCGGCAATTCCGCGGCTTCATCGACGTTGGCGACGGCCAGCGCATCCACCGCGGGAGAATCGGACGTATCCGATGAGTAGTTGCACAGGGCGTCGGCGACGATGTAGGCGCCGTGGCCGTAGGCGTCGGCCTTGAGGATGGCGCAGATTCGCGTCCCCGGCGGCAGGGCGCGGCGCAACAGGGCCGCATTGTGCAAAAGCGCCGAGCGGGAAATCAGTACGCGGGGTTCGCCGAGGGTTTGTTTCGCGTCCATGCGAACACTGACTCCGTTGAAGTTGGCCTCCGATTGCCCGCGCGAAGTATAACAATTTTTTCGGAGTTCAACAGACCGTGGCGGCGAAACGGACGCGCGATGATTCTGGCGGCGATGCCTGAAAGGCGCGTGAAACGTGAAACGTAAAACGTGAAGGATTCGTCGGGTAACGGCCACTTTGAAACGCTTCAATTGGCGATGCAAACGGGTTACGCTTCGGCGGGGAAAATTTTTTTCGGGAGCGAATGGTGGCAAAAACTGCCTGGGTAATTTGCCTTATCCATTTTGTCGCATCGGCAACGGCCGCCGTGGTTACCGGGCCGGAAGATCCGCGGCTGGCGAGCTTCGATCGGCTGATGATCTCGTTCGTCGACCAGCACAAAGTTCCCGGCGCGGCGCTGGCGGTGGCGCGGGATGGGCAGTTGGTTTATGCGCGGGGATTCGGCTATGCGGATGTCGAGGCGCGCCAGCCTGTGCAGCCCAATTCGCTTTTCCGCATCGCCAGCGTTTCCAAGCCGTTCACTTCGGCGGCGATCATGCAGCTCGCGCAGGCGGGAAAGCTCAGGCTCGCCGACACCTGGTATCCGATTCTCGGCCTTCATCCGCGAAACGATCAGCACGTGGATCCCCGTCTGAAGCAGATCACGATCCTCGAGTTGCTTCAGCATCGCGGCGGGTGGGACCGGGACAAATCCTTCGATCCGATGTTTCGCTCGGTGCTGATCGCGCGGACGCTGGGCGCCCGCCCGCCGGCCGATCAGGAGCAGATCACGCAGTATATGCTCGGCCAGCCCCTCGATTTTGATCCGGGCGAGCGATACGCCTACTCGAATTTCGGGTACTGCATTCTCGGACAGGTGATTCATAAGGTCAGCCACGAGCCGTACGAGCAATATGTGCGCGAGCACGTACTTTCACCCCTGGGAATTCACAACATGCGGCAAGGGCGCTCGTTGCCCCGCTACCGCGCTCCCAGCGAAGTGAAGTATTACGGCAGCGGGATGGGAACCAGCGTCTTTGCAGAAAATCTCGGCCAGAGGGTGCCCTGGTGCTACGGCGGCTGGGACCTGGAAGCGATGGATTCGCACGGCGGATGGATCGCATCGGCGGTCGATCTGGTCCGCTTCGGAACGGCGTTCAATCATCCGGACCATTCGAAGATTCTGTCCGCCAGGTCGATTCAAGAAACGTTCGCCCGGCCGCCGGGTGAGGCTGGGCTCGATCATGGGAAGCCCGGTCCGGTCTTCTACGGCTGCGGCTGGTCCGTGCGGGACGTGGGCGGCGGCAACATCAACACCTGGCATACCGGCCTGCTCGACGGCACATCGACACTGCTGGTGCGCCGCTCCGATGGCCTGACCTGGGCCGTCCTTTTCAATGCGTCGCAGGATCCCAGGGGGAAGAACCTGGCGGACCAGATTGATCCGCTGGTGCACAAAGCCGCGGATGAGGTGAGGCATTGGCCGGATGAGGACTTGTTTGCTGAGTTTCTGCGAGCAGATCGGTAGCTTGTCCGGCGCGGGTCTCACATCTTTGGAAGACACCGAGGCTCAGGAGGTACAAAAGAGCGTGCCCGTCAAAACGATCGCCCGCGCGGCGGCGGTGCGTCCGGCGCCATTGGTTCCGGCGAGGGAAGTCCGTCCGTTGCGGCCGCTCCTGCTGGCGTTGTTCGTCGGCAGCGGTTGCGCTGCGCTGATCTACGAAATCGTCTGGTTTCAGTTGCTCCAGTTGGTGATCGGATCGTCCGCGATTTCGCTGGCAGTGCTGCTGGGTACGTTCATGGGCGGGATGTGTTTGGGAAGCCTGGCGTTTCCACGGTTCGTCTCGCCGCGGCATCATCCGCTGGCGGTTTACGGGCTGCTGGAACTGGGGACGGGCGTGCTGGGTCTGCTGGCGCTGGTGGGGATTCCATATGTCAACTATTTGTACGTCGCGGGCATCGGGCACGGGATGCCCAGCGTCATGCTGCGGGCGGTGGTGTGTGCGGCGTGTCTGCTGCCGCCCACGCTTTTGATGGGGGCGACGCTGCCGGCCATCTCGCGGTACGTCCAGACGACGCCCGATGGCGTGTCATGGATGGGCTGGTTCTACGGCGGGAACATCGCCGGGGCCGTGTGCGGGTCTCTGCTGGCGGGGTTCTACCTGCTGCGCGTCTACGACATGTCGGTGGCAACGTACGTCGCGGTGGGAATCGATTTTCTCGTGGGCGCGCTCGGATTGTTGATCGCAAAATTCGCCGCTTATTCGAGCAGCGAAAGTGATCGCGCCGGGCTCGACCTCTCCGGGCCGAGGATGATCTACATCGTCATCGCACTTTCCGGGTTCACCGGGCTGGGTGCGGAAGTGGTGTGGACGCGGCTGCTGTCGCTGATGCTGGGCGGGACGGTATACACCTTTTCGATCATCCTGGCGGTGTTTCTGATCGGGCTGGGAATCGGGAGCAGCGTGGGGTCGCTGATTGCCCGGACGACGCCGCGGCCGCGGATGCTGCTTGGGCTGTGTCAGTTGGCGCTGGCGGGGGCGATTTTCTGGACGGCGTACATGCTGACCGAATCGCTGCCGTTCTGGCCGATCAACCCATCACTGTCGTGGAACATCTGGTTCAATTTCCAGCTCGATCTGATGCGGTGCGTGTGGGCGATTTTCCCGGGCACGGTCCTGTGGGGCGCGAGCTTTCCGCTGGCGCTGGCGGCGGTGGCCAGGCGCGGACAGGACGCCGGCCGGCTGGTGGGAGGCGTCTATGCGGCCAATACGCTGGGGGCCATTCTCGGCTCGGTTCTTCTGAGCATGGTGGTGATCCCGTGGCGCGGTCCGGAAGGACACGGAACGCAGGATGCGCAGCGGTTGCTGATCGCGGTTGCGGCGCTGTCGGCGACGCTGGCGCTGGCCCCGATGCTTTTTTCCAGCCTTGGCCGGCCGGTGCGCAAACGAGTGCTGTTCTCGCGGCTGGGATGGACGTGCGCGTTGGCGGTACTCTTGTGCACCGTTCCGATCCTGATGTTCCACGTCGTGGAGGTGCCGGGCGAGTTGGTCGCCTGGGGGCGTAACCTGATGATCAATACCGGCACACACATGCTGTACGTGGGCGAGGGGATGAACTCATCCGTCGCCGTCACCGGGCAGAAAGATGGGGATCGATATTTTCACGTGGCCGGGAAAGTCGAGGCTTCCAGCGAGCCGCAGGACATGCGGCTCCAGCGGATGCTGGGGCATCTGCCGGCGCTGCTCCACCCCGACGCTAGGCGCGTGCTGGTGGTCGGCTGCGGCGCGGGGGTGACGGCGGGGTCGTTCCTGGTCCATCCGCAGCTCGAACACGAAACCATCTGCGAAATCGAGCCGCTGATTCCGCGGGTGGTTTCCACCTACTTCTCCGCGGAGAACTACGACGTCGTGCACGACCCGCGCGTACACGTCGTCTTCGACGACGCCCGCCATTACGTGCTCACCACCGACCAGACCTACGACATCATTACTTCGGACCCCATCAATCCCTGGGTCAAGGGGGCGGCGACCCTGTACACCCGCGAGTATTTCGAGCTGTGCAAACGGCACCTTGCCCCCGGCGGGTTCGTCACGCAGTGGGTGCCCCTTTACGAGAGCAACAGCGACGCCGTCAAAAGCCAGATCGCCACGTTCTTCCAGGTCTTCCCCAACGGCACCATCTGGAGCAACGACCAGTCGGGCAAGGGGTACGACATCGTCCTGCTGGGGCAGAGCGAGGTGCTGAAGATCGACGTGGAGGCACTGGCCGAGCGACTGGGCCGCGACGACCACGCCCGCGTCAAGCGTTCGCTCAAGCAGGTGGGATTCACCTCGGCGGTGGATTTGCTGGGCACGTACGGCGGCCGCAGCCGCGACATGGCCGGGTGGCTCGCTAATTCCCAGATCAACCGCGACCGCAACCTCCGCCTCCAGTACCTGGCCGGAATGGACCCCAACACATACAACGAGGCGGCGATTTACAACGTGATCTGCGACTACCGGAAATTCCCGGATGACCTGTTCGCCGGGAATGCGATCACGATGGCAGCGCTGCGGGCTTCATTCATCAAACACGGATCGGGCTCGGCGTTGCCATAGGTAGGCACTCTTCCGAGTGTCGCCGCTGACGGCACGAAGAGGCTTGACGGTTGGGTCGCTCGTGACACGGGTTTTCAAGCCGTGCTGACGACGCAAAATGGGAAAAAAACCGCGTGACGGCGCATATCTCCTCAGCACGGCGCCAGCGCGGCTTAAAAAGCCGTGTCACGAGGCTGCGCCGTCTGAATTACAGTAATCTACTCAGTTCGACTACTTCGGCCATTGATCCGGGAAGTAGTCCTGCGGCTTGTGGTTCTTGCGGAAACCGTTGAAGCCAAAGTCGGTGGGACGATATTCGCCAACGATGTCGACATTGGCCTTGGGCGGAATCTGGTCCTCCATTCCCAGACACCAATAACTGGCATTGACGATCAGCCGGCGGAGGCTTTCGTTTTCCAAGTCGACTGCCGAGCCCATCGTCGTGGTGAAGACACGGCCGACGTGGCCGTTCTCGCCCTGGTACGTCTTGGTCCACGCGACCGGCAGTATTGGATCGTTTTTGGGCCCCTTGACCGGCGGATCAGTCGGGTTCATTCCGGAGAGGACCTGGCCCAGGATGACAGTCCGGCAGTCGCCCGGGAGCGGCAGGCGCACGCCGTACACGTCCGTGGGCACCCATATGTCGTCGCAGCCGCGGACCAGCGGGCCGCTTTCCATTCCCGGGGCGATCAGGCCACGGGTGCTTTGCTTCTTGTGATCTCCATGGTGGCTGACCCAGGTTTCGCCCAGGATTCTTCGGCCAAAGCCCCCTTCCCAGCCGGGCACTTTGCTGTCCCAACTGTATTTTCGGTTTGGACCCTTCTTGATCTCGAATGCGTGCGTCGCCGTGCGCAGGCCGATGATCGGTTTGCCGGAGTTGAAATAGTCGACGAAGGGTTTCATCTGATCGGGCGGCGGGTCGCGGAAGCGGGTCAGCAGGATCAGAAGGTCCGCCGATTCCAGCGCCTGCACGCCCGGCATGTTGGTGTGAAGGTTGGGGTCGATCGTGCCGGTGTCGGGGTCGATCGAGAAGGTGACGACGCAGTCGAAGCCCTGATGTTTTGAGAGGATCTTGGCGAGCTGCGGGAGGGCTTCCTCGGAGCGGTACTCTTCGTCGCCGGACACGAGGACGATTCTCTTGCCCTTGCCGGGGCCGGATTGGCCGGGGAAGGTCAGCCACTGTTCGTCCGCGAACGTCGCGGAGGAAAAAGCGGTCAGCAGCGCGACCGCCAGACACAGTTGGA
>DATHPP010000276.1:0-4671 GCA_035483795.1 Tepidisphaeraceae bacterium
AACCAGGTGGTGAATCAGCCGGGCCAGAGCCGTGTCGAAGACAACATCAGCGTCTTCCAAACCAGCGGCACCACATCGAGTCCCATTCTGATCCACGACAACTACATCGACGGCGCCTACCCCGCCGACCCGGCCAACGACTCCTCCTACACCGGCGGCGGCATCATGCTCTCCGACGGCACCGTCAACTCTTCCGCCACCGACACCGGCAACGTTCAGGCCTACAACAACATCGTATTGGATACCACCAATTACGGCATCGCCATCAGCTCCGGCCACAACGACGTGATCCGCAACAACATCGTCGTCTCCTCCGGCCTGCTGCCCACCGGCCAGAAGGTCGCCAGCCAGAACGTCGGCATCTACGTCTGGAACGAGGGCAACGACCCCAACTTCGGCAACGACCAGGAGTACGGCAACACCCTCGGCTGGATGGGCTCAGGCGGCCGCAACGACACCTGGACCCCCAATGCCTCCGGCCAAACAGGAGATACAACCCTCCCCGGCACCATCACCATCCAGCAGGTGCAGGACTACTACACAATCTGGGCGCAGAACGTGAGTGCGGCAGGCGGCGTTATCGGAGCGTCGTAGCGCTGCGCAAAGCCGTGGTTGGTGTAGGGCCGCTAAGGTCAGGCGAGGGCGAGTTCCTTTTCGCGGGCCGAGCCGTTTTTGGATTGGCGGCGAGAAGATTTGACCTTCTGCCGCTCGGCGGCGAGGGCGGCGGCGTATTTGCCGTTGCGGTGCAGCTCACCGTTGCGGGCGCTCCAACTGGCCCGGCCGACGCCGACCCGCGCCCGCAGGTTGGCGATGTAGCGGGGGCTGGTGCCCCAGACCTGGGCCAGGTCGCGGTTGGGAAGCCGCCAGTCGATGTCGCGGAGGGGGGACTGGGTTTCGTGCGGTCGCACGCCATGCTCGCGGAGCAGCCGGCGAACGACGTGGTAGGGCAGGTCGGTCCGGCAGTGCTGGATCACTTCCTCGACGAGCAGGCCATGCAGCTTGTCGCGCTTGAGGGCAATGAAATGTTCGAGTTCGCGGGTGGCGGCCTGGGCGGCGCTGGGTCCCATGCCGCGTGCCCGGCGGACCAGGCGGACGCACTCGCGGGTCACCCCCAACTCGCGGGCGATCTGGGCGTCGCGCTGGCTCCAATCGACCTTGCTCCATTGTTCGCGCGAGACGGTCCGGCGGCGGTCGGGGAATTTGTATCCGAACAGCACTCCCCACCTGCGGACGGCGCCGTACGGCTCGTGCAGCATCCGCGCGGCCTTTTGCAGCTCCAGTCCGGGGGCGAGCCGCGAAATCTTCGCATACCATGTCTTGCGGATTCCCGTTTCTTTCAGCCCACTCGGCCAGCTCAACATGACATGTCCCTCTGTCTATGGATTCCCACCCATTATCGGAATTGTATGCCTTTGCAATGAATACGCACTACACCAGAGGATGTTGCGGTCCAAGAAGTTCCATTTTAGCCGCGGGTGGGCGCCGTGAGCCCAGAGAACTGTGTGCTAAATGACTCAAGCGTCAGTTATGTGGCGGCGTCGATGAATCCGGGTAGGGGCGGGAGGAGAGAAATTTTTTCACACCCTGAAGGTCGTCGGTATTGATGAGGTCGACTGCGGCGTCCTGCAACTCGGTCCATGTGGTGGCGTTGTCCGGGGCACCCCAAAATCGCACCAAACGCCCCTGCTGATGGGACTTGTCAACGATTTGCCGGAGCTTCCGGCGCTCCGCGTCGGGCATGGCTCCGCGGCCGCGCCACTTGAAGCTGAGGCTCCACTGGCTGCTCATCCAGGGGACCAGGGCGGCGGGAGGATTTCGGTCCAGCGCATCCAGCTTTCCGTCGATCGCGGCAAAACGGACTTCTTCGGCGCCGACGACGTCTTCGGACGGATGGTCGCCGGTCAGGATCGCCGTCACGGCACCCTGATGCATCTTCCCATGATCCCAGGTCGTCAGGATGTCGGCGTACTGCTGGAGAATCTTGCGCAGGACCGGATAAGTGGAGTCGGGGCGGCTCTTGAAATCGATTAGCAGCCAGGCGGGCGGACCGTTGCGATAAAGCCGGCCGCCGTTTTGGGTAATGAGCTTCCGCATGGGGTCCAGATAGAGCGACTGCAAGGTGACGCCGGGCTTGACGGCGCTGCGGCTGTGGGCGACCAGCAACTGGCCGTCGACCAGGTTGATGTCCGCCTCGACACTGCAAATTCCGCAGGCCATCGCGTCAAAGAGGGGGTGCTTGTGTTCGTAGTCGTTGTGGGCGTGAACGTGCGTCAGCGGCACGGGAGCGTCGGTCGGGTCCGATGCCAGGGCCATCCGGAGCATCACGATTGCCAGAAGGCATCCCAGCAGGACGTGAAATTTTGCGCGCATGGTTCGCTCCCGGTGATCGGCTATTGGTTGCTCAGCACCGCCGGCATCGAGGAACCCGGCAGGTGGTTGATCGTCTCGTCGACCTCGCACTCGATCGGAGTCCCGTCGGCAGCGTTGATGTGGACCTGAATTCCCATCTGCATGACTGGATGGATGGTGGGGATTTCGAGGAACACGGTCTTCCGGTCCGCCAGCAGCTTGGCCGATTTGACGTTCACCTCGTCGGTTCCCACCTTAGCGCCGTCGCTGGGCTTGTACTTCTTGGAGCCGTATTCCTGGGACCAGCGATAGTTCCATTCCTCGACGCCGAAGCTCTGGTCGTCGTTGGCCGTGGTCGGATCCAGCGGGCAGTCGAAGGTGATGGCGATTCCGTTGCTCTTGAGATGAACGTCGGTGGGCAGGCGAAATGGCTTGCCGGTGTATCGCACGCGTTGGAGGCATCCATCGTGGCTGGCGGCGGTCTGCCAGCCTTTGAGGCCGCAGACGTAGATCTGGCCGTCGGCGGGGTTGGCCCGGGCCCGCTGGATTCCCGAGTCGAATTCGAGCGGTAGTTCGACGGTTGCGCCCTCGGCGACTCCTTCAACTCTTTCCCACATCACCTCAAACAGGCGGCATTTGCCGTAGGAGGTGCTGAGCATGTGCCGGTCGAGCGGTCCCCAGTTCCGGTTACTGACGAAGATTTGCCCGCCGGTTGAGTTGTCTTTTTCATAAGGAATCCAGCAGAGGGGCGGATCGTAGACCTT
The DNA here is from genome assembly GCA_035483795.1 of Tepidisphaeraceae bacterium. Lineage (GTDB taxonomy): Bacteria > Planctomycetota > Phycisphaerae > Tepidisphaerales > Tepidisphaeraceae > DASXMX01. The sequence continues at coordinate 3,114 of DATHPP010000276.1, forward strand.
GGGGGCGCGGGCGAGTTCTTCCCTGCTGAAGGCCCGCGGGTCGCCGCAGTGACCGTAGAACCCGCCCGGCTTGACGAGATTGATTCGACAGACAGGAGTCCAATATCCCTGGTTGTCGGAGCAGACCAGCTCATCGTCCGGGCTCATGCCCGAGCCGTTGGCGGCCCGCAGCCCGGTGCAGACGACTTCGGTGCGCTTGCCGTCCTTGGAGACCTTGAGCACCGCGCCGTGCATCGGCACGTTGATGGGAATCTGGTTTCCGTCGACGCAGTAGTAGAAATTGCCTTCGGAATCGGTCTGAAGGTCCATCTTAAAGGCGTGGTAGATGGGGGAGGTGACGCCGCCGTTGGAAAAGTTTTCGTAGAAATCGGCTTCGCCGGAGCCGTTCAGGTCGTGCAGGCGGGTGATCTGGTCGCGGCCCAGGACGTAGATCTGGTCGTCCACGATGCGCAGTCCGAGGGGCTCGTAGAGACCGGTGGCGAAGCGCTTCCAACTGACGCGCTGAAGATTGTCGTCGATGTTGGAGACGATCCAGACGTCGCCGTTCATCGTGCTGACGGCGCAGCGGCCGTCGGAGAAGAAATCGAGCGCCACCGGCCGCATCCAGGCGTGCCAGGGGTTGTTTTCCGGAGGGGCGATCGTGTCGACGACGTAGGCCTTGTTGTCCGCAGCGCGATGGCCCTGCGTCACGATGGGTTCGCCCCAGAGGGCGGGGCCGCCCTTGCAGAGGGAGGGAAGGTCCTCAATTTCGCTGGTGGATTTCGGCAGATCGAGCGATTGGCGCGACAATTCGGGTGATCGCTTACAGATGATCAACTTGAAATTCACGGGGGTTGGCGAGGGCGCCAATCTTGCGACAATGCGCGTATTCTCGACCAACTCAAGCTTCAATCCGTCGGGCGGAGAGGCGACGGTCACAGTCGTAGCGCCATCCCGGCTCGTCAGGGTGAGGCTGTTGTCGGCGTCGATCTTTGGGTTGCGCGACGTCGAAGTGAAGTGCGAGCGTACAACCGGCGAGCCGCCGGCCAGGTCACAGACCAGAAGCGCCAGGGGCTGGGTGGACGGGGCGATATGAAGGGTGCGGGTGAAGGCAACTGAATCACGAGACATCGCGCTTCCCGGCAGTTCCAGGACATCGACGTTGCCGACTGAGTAGGAGAGGACCACCTGTTGCCCGTGACGGTACAGGCCCTTGTAGTGGGCCCACTCGGCCGGGAGCGCGCCGAACTGACCGGGCCGAGGGTCGGTGAAGTTGTCTGCTTTTGCCCAACCCGGCCCGACGAGGGTCGAGAATGCAAGCGGACCACCGGGCATGGCGGCGCCGTTGCCCTGGATGCGCACTTCGCTGGTGTGGGAAAGATCGAGAAACCCGCCAGCCCAGGCGCCGGCCCAGCGAAGCGTTTCGGTGTCGAAGGACATCGCGGCGTTGTTCCCGACTTTGATGGTAATTCCGCGTGCGGCCAGCACAATCGGCGGCGCCGGCCGGCCCCGGCCGCCCCCTCGACTCACCGGCCGGGGGGCGGCTCCGCGGGCTGCGGACGCTGCCGGCGGCGGCATT
>DATHPP010000277.1:0-4717 GCA_035483795.1 Tepidisphaeraceae bacterium
CCTGGCTTCCACGCGAAGAGGGGTTGAAGACGCCGAAGCGGTCGCGGCTGAACGTCCGCCGCCAAAAATAGGCCGCTGCGACGCCCGCGGAAGAAACGACTCGATTACAAGCGATTTTGGAACATTGTACAGCGCGTGAAATCGCGCCAAACCGCGCCATTATCAGATTCTTGGAACGGAAAGCGGTCGCATTACCCCGGGGAATGTAACCCTTTGTAACATCTTGTAACATCGCCATGCTTGTTGCCGTGCCGAGGGGGGCCCCGTAACAGAAAATGGCCAAAAGTGGCCTGAAATGGCACTGCATCTAACGAATTATTGCTTGTGGCTATTTTGCATTTTCTTGCTCGGCCCGCGGGCCTCGACGGCCTCGCCTTTCTTTCCCATCCCGCCGGACCTGCGGCATCAGGGACCAGTCGAGGATGCGGATGGGGACGCGCTCGTGCGGGGGGCTCTGGGGTCGGGGGGCTCTGGGGTCGGGGGCTCTGGGGTCGACTCCTGACTCTTGACAAAATTGATGCCCATTTTGTCAAGAGTCAGGAGTTGACCCCGGAAGCCCCGGCAGGAGTTGACCCCGGAAGGGACAGGAGTTGACCCCGGAAGGGACACCCCGGAAGGGACACCCCGGAAGGGACACAGCAAAACAGGTCGATCGGACCCAGAGCCGCTTAGGAGAGGGCCGTGCCCTCGACGGGGGCGCGTTCGGGTCAACTCTTGACTCTTGACATGATGTCAAAAGTCAAGAGTTGACCCCATGTGCGCGCATGTGCCCCCCCCATGTGCCCCATGTGCGCGCCCGACCCCATGTGCGCGCCCGATCGTTGCCGGGCGGCATTGGTCAAGCATGGAGGATCACTTGCTTTTCGGCTTGTAATTTGGGTTGGGGATGAACTCTCCAACGATATTGCCGTTCTCGTCAACCTTCCATGCCCCACAGATTGCCTCTGGCGGTACGGCGTCGTCTGGACCGTAAGGGCCTTCAATCTGGTAAACCCATCCGTTCGGCTTTTTCTTTGCCTCGGCTATTGCGTTCGGTGGAGGCGTGCGTTTTTTGATTTCGGGCGGGGGCGGGGACAATTTGGGTCGCATGAGAAGTCTAAACATCTCCCGATATTGCTCGCCGCGACTGAGGGTGAAAAACTCAGACTGACCCACTACCACCCGGTTCGAGGGAAGCTGAAAGGTGGAAGCTGAAAGGTGACATCCACCGTGGACGCCACCTTTTCGCTTTTCGCCATTTGGATGCAAAATAGATGTGCGAGATCACGCGCTGACTGTGACAGGGCTTTTCAGCCTTTTTAAGCTGTGCCGGCGAAGAGCCGGGCTGAATAACCCCCTGAAATCCGTGGTTGTTTTTCGGTTTGCGCCGCTCGCACGGGTTGAAAACCCGTGTCACAATCAGCCGATACCGGCGTGCTCCACCAAATCCCCTGCTTTTGAGGATCTCTCCGTACTTGAGAACGCGAAAGGAGCGACTCGGCGGGAGGCTCGCCCCGCTCCGGGCGAGGGTTTTGGAACCAGCAAGCTGTGCGCTCAAACCCGCTCCCTGCCCTCCCCGGAGTACCGGGAATTCGGGGGGCGAGTCATCCGCCGGGAAGAAAGTCCGCAAAAAGAAGGGACGGGAGCGTCACCCACGACGGCTCCCGTCCCATGCGAACACTACATTTGTCGGCCAGTCCGAACGCCGCTCAGCAGTTTTGCGGCTAGGTCGCGCCGATGGTGTAGCCTGAGGCGGCGACCTTTTGTGCCCAGACTGTGTAGTAAGACTGTTCCTGGGCGAGGGTGATGGTGCTGCCCGGCAGGTGGGTGTCGCCGGTCTGGCCCGTGGCGTCGGGGGTCCACAGGTCGTTGCGGCCATTGGGCCCCATCCAGCCGAGTGTGTTGCCGTACTCCTGGTTGTTACCCCAGAGGATATCGGCAATGCTGTTCCAGACGTAGATGCCGACATTTTCAGCGGCGATCTTCTGGCCGTTGGGCAAAAGCGCACTGGAGATGACGGTGTTGTTGTAGATGGTGTCGTCGTGGCCCGAGCTGATGGCGATGCCGTAGTTGCTGGTGCTGATGATGATGTTGTTGTACGCCGAGGCGTAGCCGGGATCGGTGGTGAGGTTTCCGGTGCTGCCGTCGGAGATCATGATGCCGCCGCCTGTATAGGATGAGTCATTTGCCGGGTCGGCGGCGTAGGCGCCCTGAATGTAATTGTCGTGAATGAGGATCGGGCTGGAACTGGTGCCGCTGCTCTCAAAGACGCTGATGTTGTCCTCGGGCCGGCTCTGGCCCGGCTGATTGACGACCTGGTTCCAGGCGATTTCGGCGCCGGTCATGCCATAGTCGTCGTTGAACTGGGCGAACTGGACGTAATCATTCTGATTGGCGCCGGTGAGGAACCCGCCATTGCCATCCGACCAGCGTCCGTCGATGTTGAGGGCGTTGTTGTAGAGGACTTTGACAGTACCCCCGCCCGGCAGGCTCGTCGAAGGCTGCCAATAGCCCATTTCGATGCCCGAAGTCCCGGCCATCGTGTTGTTTTCGATGTCGAGATTGGAGAAATACTCGGCATTGATGAACCGGCCCGGCGATTGTCCGGACACATTGGGGTTCAGCGCCCAGCCGTGCGTGTTTTTCACGGTGAGGTTGGCGCCGTGAGTCATCGATTCGATGAGCGTGTCTTCGCTCTGGACATTGGAGTTGATGATCGTGACCGGCTGCGTCGTCTGAATGGAGACGGCGGGTGTGCTGGGGCTGAGGCTCTGCCAGTTTCCGCTGTACGTCCCGCCTTTGGTAATCGTGATCGGTCCGGACCAGGTGATAGTGGACGGGGCGGTGGGCTGGACGGCGGTGATCGTGCCGCCGGTGGTGGGGATGGTGGTTCCACCGCCGGTCTTTCCATAGTTGGCCAGCAGAAGGTTGAGATCATTGGCGTTGACGGCGCCGTCTGCGTCGAAATCGCCGGTCGCCCAGGTTTGGCCGGTGGTCTGGCCGTAATGGGCGAGCAGGGTGTTGAGGTCGACGATGTTGACCGAGCCGTCGAGGTTGGTGTCGCCCACCAAGGCAAGCGACGATGAGGCCGATGCGGCGGCAGTGGTGGGCGTGGGCGCAGCCGCAGTGGCGGTGGGCGAACCGTGGTGGTGATGGCGCGGCACTGCGGTCGTTGTCGCCGCGCTCAGAAGCATCCGCGACTCGAGCGTCTCGATGCTCACGCCATGTCGGCGACGCACCACACGCGCGGGCAAAATCGAAGGCAAACCAAGATTGCTCCCAAAAGCTTCTCGCCTGGGCATCAACTCTCCTGCGATGGCGGTTGGGCCGCGGATCGCATCGCCGCATTGTGCGATCGTGGGACGGCCGAGCCTGTACGTATTAACCGGCTTCGTAGAGCGGAACGTCGGCGGGTAGAGACGACGACGCTTCTGCCACGCGAACGGGACAGAACCGTCAAACTCCGGCCGACCTGCTCAGATTTACGCGGTATTTCGCGGGGCCACAGAGACCGGCGGACGCCGGTGTGCCACCCTGGTCATCACCGCTTGCCGCGCGAATGCAACTCCTCCAAAGTTGATTCACGCTGCCAAAGCCACAGCCCGCTTCTTGGCGGACGCGGGGACTATAGGTCCAAGTCAACATGCGACACAACGGTTTTTTACCGGCAAATTAAAAAAATCTTCACACTATTTTTCCGGCCAGGGAGATCGCATGGGATGTCAAATGGTTTACGAAAAGCGCGGGGGAAGGTTCGGCAAAATGGGCCGACTTTTCTTTGTGGTGAAAATCAGTCTTCAGTTTTACCAGGGCCTGGCGGACCAGGAACACTGGGCCCGCGTGTCCGATTTCACAATCGAAAGAGCGCCGTAGTTACGGTACTACAGTAAATGACAGCGCGTGATTCCGCGCCTTTCGTGGCACGGCTTTCTAAGCCGTGGACGAGGGGGAAGAAAGACACAAGACGGCATTGGTGTGGGAAAGCCAAGTTTCACAGCGCGAACAACTCCCTGCTTCCCGGGCAAAAAAGCCTCGGCAACGCAGGTCGGTTTTCCCACACCAAAACCGGCGCCGGTTGAACGACTTGATCCGTCCACGGGTTGAAAACCCGTGCCACGTCAAAGACGCGGGGAATCAGACCAGTTTACGACGCTCCGATGACCCATCCCGCGGCGCCGACCTTTTGCGCCCACACGGTGTAATAGGCCTGCACCTGCTGGATGGTGATGGTGCCGGGGAGGGATGTGTCGCCAGATTGGCCCGAGGCATTGGGGGTCCAGGTGTCGCTCCGGCCGCTACTTCCCATCCAGCCGATCGTGTTGCCGTACTCCTGGTCGTTGCCGAAGTTGGGGTCGTTGCCCTCGTTCCAGATGTAGATGCCGACGTTCTGGCTGGCGACCTTCTGGCCCGAAGGCAGCAGGCCGGAGGAGACGACGATGTTGTTGCGGATCACGTCGTTGTGGCCGGAGCTGATGGCGATGCCGTAATTGGTGGTATCCAATACGATGTTGTTGTAGGCCTGGACGTTGCCGGTGTCGGTGGCGGCGCTATTGACGGTGCCGTCGGAGAGCATGATGCCGCCGCCGGTGTAGGAGTTGTCGTTGGCCGGGTCGGCGGGGTAGGCGCCGTCGATGTAGTTGTCGTGGATCAGAATGGGACTCGATGTGGTGCCGCTGGTTTGGAAGACGCTGATGTTGTCTTCGACACGGCTCTGGCCCGGCTGATTCACCACCTGGTT
>DATHPP010000278.1:0-3056 GCA_035483795.1 Tepidisphaeraceae bacterium
GGATTCAGGTCATAGGGCGAGAACACACGCGCCGCCATGTCGAAAGCAACGAAGAATGGCGACGAATCCAGCGTCCACCGTCCCAGGAGAATATCCAGAGGGCTCCGGCGGATCGGGCTGAACCGGGCGGAATGCGAGACGCGCCGCCAGAACTTTTCAAGCGCGAGCTGCGCTCCCCTGCATCCTTCGCTTTCATAGCCGTCGACCAACACCACGGCATTCATCGCACCCGCAGAGGTGCCCGAGATGCCGTCGATCCGCAGCCATGGTTCCTCGAGGATCCGATCGAGCACGCCCCACGTAAAGGCGCCGTGGGAGCCGCCACCCTGCAGCGCCAGATCGACCAAAACGGCCTCGCGGTCAGATCTGGTGAGATGACCGGAAGGGACGGCTTCCATTGCACCCTCTTATGGACGGTTACGAGGACCAAGACCTAACGGGGCGAAGACTAATCTCCCATCGGGTTTTACCCTAGTCGCTCGCGCCAGCTAATGCGGCTTATGCGAAGCGACGAACCACTGTGCGGATGTTTCGAAAGGCTCACCAAGTGGAGGTGGACACAACACAAAACGATGTTTCCACCGCTGGGGTAAATCCCTTTCGAGCACTAGGGTAATCGCCTGATATCAAGGCGCGGCGGAGGAACATTATAAACAGCCTGGGATACACGACGGCGATTTACGCGAACCCTAATCTGGCCGCGACGATTTAATGCGCAAGTTCAGCTGGCAGACCATGCTGATTTTCGTCGTCAGCTTATTGCTGGCGGTGGTGTTGCTTGGGCTGGGGGCCGCTTACATCGTCAACCTCAAGCAGCAACGTCGCCAGCTTTCCGATAATGGCATTTTCGATTGCGTCGACGTCAAGCCGCGGCTCCAGCCGGCCAGATGTGCTTGGCCCTCCTGGGGTTCGGCAGGTTTGTCGCGGACGTGAAGCAAGGAGCGCAAGATGTACCTTGCTCGCGCCTCGATCAGGTTGCTTCTGGCAGGCCTCGTCACGACCGGCTCCAGCGGAGCGGCCGTGTCGCAATCTGCTCCGGGCGGACCGCCTGCTGTTGGCATAGTGGAAGCGATCCGGCGACCGATCACCGAGACCAGTGAATTTCTCGGCAGGATCGAGGCGATCAACCGGGTCAACGTGGTCGCGCGCGTTACCGGGTTTTTGGATGCGCGCCTGTTCGTGGAAGGCGCCGAGATCAAGAAGGGGGATCTACTCTACCGTCTCGAGCGGGGTCCCTTTGAGGCCGACCTTGCGTCCAAGCAGGGGGCGGTGGCGCAGTTGCAGGCGACGCTGGAGAACGCCAAACTAACGACCGAACGTGCCCGCACCTTGCTCGGAGGGCCGGCCGGGCAACAGTCGACCTACGACGCCGCAATTGCGACCCAGCGCAGCCTGGAAGCCCAGGTGCAGTCCGCACAGGCTGAGGTCCAGGCTTCCCGGATCAATCTCGACTACACCGAGATCAGATCGCCGATCGATGGGAAGATCGGACGTACCGCGGTAACCGAAGGCAACGTCGTCGGTCCATCTTCGGGCGTGCTCACCACGATCGTCAGTCAGAACCCCATGTATGTCACCTTCCCGGTGCCGCTGCGACAGGGACTCCAGCTGCGGGAACGGTACGCGCCGCTGGGGGGGCTTGAGGCTGTCTTGATCAGGCTCCGGCTGCCCGATGGCCGCATGTACGGCCAGTCCGGCAAGCTGAACTTCGTCGACAACACCATCGCGCAAAACACCGATACGATTATCGTGCGTGGCGAAATCGCCAATCCCATCCTGCGTGCCCCTTCCACGACGGGCGTTACCGTCCATGAACTGACCGACGGCGAATTCGTCACGGTCCTGCTTGAGGGGGTTCAGCCAGTCGAGGTCGTGGCGATTCCGCGCTCGGCGGTGCTTTCCGATCAACAGGGAAGCTACGTTTTCACGGTCGGCGCGGACAACAAAGCCGAACAGCGCCGCATCCAACTCGGACAGTCGACCCCTACCATCGCGGCCGTAATCAGCGGCCTTGCGGTCGGCGAGACGGTAATCGTGGAGGGTCTGCAGCGGGTTCGCCCCGGTCAGATCGTTTCGCCCGGGCCGGCGAGCGCGCTGATTCTGTCCAGCATGAAGGCCGCCGCCAGCGACACGCCAGCCGGTGGCGACGCCGCCGGCGCGGGGAAACCGACGGGTGACCGCAAATGATATCCGCGGTTTTCGTCGATCGCCCCCGGCTTGCCATTGTGATCGCGGTCGTCATCACGCTGGCGGGCGCGCTGGCGCTGCTGCAGATTCCGGTGGCGCAATTCCCCGACATCGTGCCGCCCGAGGTCACGGTCACGGGCACGTTCCCCGGCGCCTCCGCGGAAGTCGTCGAGACCACTGTAGCCCAGCCGCTGGAGGCGCAGGTGATCGGTGTCGACCGCGCGCTGTATATGAGGTCGACCAGCGGCAACGACGGCAGCTACACGCTCACCGTTTCGTTCGCGCTCGGCACCAATCCCGACATCAATACCGTCAACGTCAACAACCGCGTTCAGACCGCGCTGTCGCAACTGCCGACCGAGGTGCAGCAGGAGGGCCTGACGGTGCAGAAGAAGTCCTCCGCGATCCTGCAGTTCATCGTGCTCTACAGCGCGAATGGCGAGCAGGACCCGTTGTTCATCACCAACTATGCCATCATCAACGTGCTCGATGCGCTTTCCCGCACCCCAGGGGTCGGCCAGGCCGGCCTGTTCGGGAAACTGAATTACTCGATGCGGATCTGGTTCGATTCGCAGCGGCTCACCAGCCTCAATCTTGCTCCCTCCGATGTCATCGCCGCGATCCAGGCCCAGAGCGTGCAGGCGCCGGTCGGCCGCATCGGCGCGCGGCCGATCAGCGACCAGCAACAGTTCCAGTTCAACGTGCAGACGCTGGGCAGGCTGACTACCACGGAGCAGTTCGGCAACATCGTGCTGCGGGCGAATCCGGACGGCTCGGTGCTGCGGGTCAAGGACGTCGCCCGTGTCGAGATCGGCGCGCAAAATCTTGACAGCGAATCGCGGATCGATGGCCGCGCTGGCGTGCCGATC
>DATHPP010000279.1:0-3548 GCA_035483795.1 Tepidisphaeraceae bacterium
AAGAGCTGACTGACGCGCGACCGCGCCGCTTCCGAAGGGCAGTGCAGCAGGAGCGTCGAATCGGGCACACGGCCGAGAAGCTCGCACCATTGCGCAAGCACCGCCAGCGTTACTTTCGCGAAGCTGTTCAGGCACCCGAACTGAATGTGTCCGGTGGCAAGCGCGGGTCCGTTCGACGAGCTCAGGGCAGGCAGCCGATTGACCGGCGGAGCCTCGGGCGGTGCCGGGTAACACCAGAACGAGTGCGGGAGCCGGACGGATTTCTCGACGTATAATTCATCACGCGAAATCGAAGGGGGATCGAGGTACGGGTCGGTGATGCGGTAATCCATGGCCGTCAGTCCGGTCGTGCCCGGGTAGGCCAGGTAGGTTGCCTGCACCGGCGCGGGCTTGCGGGCGAACATGAGCAGGCGGTTGCCCAGCGTGTGCATGTTCAGGTCCACGAGGATGTCGATACGGTCCTTGCGAATCAGATCGGCCAGCGCTTCGTCGCTCATGCCGCGGGTCACTCGCCAGGCGGAGGCGGTTCGATAAAGCGCGTCGCCGACCGCGTCCTGCCCGCGCAGGTCGCAGTAGCAGTACACCTCGAAACGCTCGCGGTCATGGTTGGCGAACAGCGGCACCAGCAGCCGGCCGACCGGATGATTCCCCAAATTCCAGCCGACGTATCCGATCCGTAGCTTGCGGCCGGGATCGGGATCGTGGTCGTGCGGCCGCCATTGTTGCCGCAGCGGCAGCGCGTAAATCTGGTCCCACCGCACATGCTCGGCCAGCAGACGCCGCGGTGAGTAACCGGGGTGGTGATGCAGGGTGTAGAGCCGGCTGCTGGCGACGCGGGAATCGGGACGAATCGCCAGCCCGCGATCGAACGCCTCGATCGCTTCGTCCAACTCCCCCTGTTCTTTGAGCGCGTTACCCAGGTTGCCGCAAACTTCGGGCGACGCCAGACCCCGCGCCAGACCGTCACGGAAACAGCTCACCGCCTCATCCAGACGCCACGCCTGCATCAGCGCGCCGCCCAGATTGTTGCAGGCATCGATTGAATCGGGATGAGCGGTGACCGACGTGGCGAAAGCTTTGATTGCGCCTCCAATGTCACCCTTGCTCTTCAGCGCCGAGCCAATGCCGATAAGGCCGACCGCGTTTGCCGGATCGAGCTGTCTCACCCGCTGATAGGTTTCGATCGCACTTTCCACATCGCCCTGCTCGAGCAGGACCTCGGCGTGTGCCAGATGGGCTGCCGGAAGGTCGGGACGAAGCGCGACCGCCTGACGTGCCGCGGCGCCCGCCTGCTCAAGTGCGCCGTCTTCCTTGAGCGCTTGGGCCAGATTGATCTGCATCTCCGCCCGGTCGGGCTGGAGTCGCACGGCGTGGCGGAATTCCGCAATCGCCTCCGCAAGCCTTCTCCGTTGCCGCAGCACAACACCAAGGTTGTTGCGCGCCTCGGCAAAGTCCGGCCGATACCGAAGCGCCTGACGATATGCATCCATCGCCTCGTCGAGTCGGTCTGCCACCTTCAGCGCGTTGCCCAGATTGTTATGAAGGTCGGCGATCGTCGGCGCCAGCAGAAGCGCTCGACGGTAAAGTTCGATCGCCTCGGCCACTCGTCCCGGCTGAGCCAGCAGCGACGCGAGATTGGCTGGATACGCCGCCACGTTTGGGTTTGCGTCGATGGCCTTGCGGAAGAACTGCTCGGACTGGGCGATCAGTCCAAGCTGAGCTGAGAGAATGGCCATCAGATGAAGCGCCTCGGCATCGGAGGGCTCTGTCGCGAGAAGCTGCTGGCAGGTCGAGCTTGCCTCCTGGAGGCGGCCGGCGCGCTGAAGTTCCGTTGCAAGCTGAAAGAGAGTTGCTCGATCGAACGACATCGGCAGGCGATCACTTGTCGGCCGGCTGCGTCCATTCCGTGTGCACGAAGCCGGGCCGGTCGGTCCGCTCGTAAGTGTGGGCGCCGAAGAAATCGCGCTGGGCCTGGATCAGATTGGCCGGGAGCCGCTCGCGGCGGTAGCTGTCGTAATAGGCCAGGCTGGCGCCGAAAGCCGGCAGGCCGATGCCGTTCTTGGCGCCGGTGGCGATGACCCGCCGCCAGGCATCCTGCCGCTGCGCGATCGCGTCGCGAAAACGGTTGGTCATCAATAGGTTGGTCAGCGTCGGATGCTCGCGGAAGGCCTTTTTGATCTCATCCAGGAAGATGGCGCGGATGATGCACCCGGCCTTCCAGATGCGGGCGATTTCGTCCAGCTTCATGCCGTACTTGAACTGCGCGTTGGCGGCGGCAATCATGGCAAAACCCTGGGCGTACGAGCAGATCTTGCTGCAATACAGGGCCGCACGCACGTCGTCCACGAACGACTTGAGGTCGCCGACAAGCACCGACGGCTTGGGACCGGAAAGGACCTTCGACGCGGCGACGCGCTCCTGCTTCATCGATGAAATGCCGCGAGCGTCGACCGCCGCCGTGATCGTCGGGATGGGGATTCCCAGGTCCAGTGCCGTCTGCGTCGTCCACTTGCCGGTGCCCTTCTGCCCGGCCTGGTCCTGGATCATGTCCACCAGTGACCGCGATGGATTTTCCGGATCGGGGAAATCGATCACCTTGGCCGTGATCTCGATCAGAAAGCTCTTGAGCTCACTCTCGTTCCACTGGAGAAACGTTTCCTTGAGCTGGCGATTTGTAAGGCCGCCAATATTTTTCAGCAGGTCGTAGGCCTCGGCGATGAGCTGCATGTCGCCGTACTCGATGCCGTTGTGGACCATCTTGACGAAGTGGCCCGCGCCTTTGGCGCCGATGTAGGTGACGCACGGGCCGTCGTCTTCGGTCTTGGCGGCGATGGCCTTGAGGATGGGCTCGAGGTGCCGGTAGGCGTCCTGATCGCCGCCGGGCATCAGGCTGGGCCCCCACAGAGCGCCTTCCTCGCCGCCGCTCACGCCCATGCCGAAGAATTTGATCCCCGTCCCCGACAATTCGTTGATCCGTTTTTCGGTATCCGTGAACAGCGAGTTGCCCCCGTCGATGACGATGTCCCCATCCTGAAGGAACGGCCGAAGCTCCGCGATCACCGCATCGACGGGCGCGCCCGCCTTGACCAGGATCAGAATCCGCCGCGGCCGCTCCAGAAGCTGCACGAACTCCTGAACCGTCTTGCCGCCCTTGGCCTTCTTGCCTTTGGCCAGGCGATTGAGGAAATCCTCCGTCTTGGCGTAGGTGCGGTTGTACACGGCGATCGGAAACCCGTTCCGCTCGATGTTCAACGCAATGTTCCGCCCCATCACTTCAAGCCCAATCACCCCAAATGCCTGACCAGCCATGGCACGATCCTTCCTGATTAAAGTTCAAAAGATTGAGCACCGGCGTGATCCGCCCGCGCGGCCGGTCATTGTGAACTTTTCCCCCGATCCCGCAATCCCCCGCTCGCGAGGCGAGCGAGAACAGTGGAGCAGGAGAACAGTCGAGCAGTGCCTGGTGGGAAGATGGCCGATGGCTCAAAACGTGTCGAAAACACGCCAAACCGCGCCAAACCACGCCAAACCACGCCAAACCACGCCAA
>DATHPP010000280.1:0-18808 GCA_035483795.1 Tepidisphaeraceae bacterium
ACGGCCGTCGCGCTGCGAGAGGTGGCAACACTGTCGCGTACGCGACAGCGCTCTGTGCCGCCGGGTGACCCTTTCGAGCAGTTGGCCAACGACTTGCGCGCAGTAAATCAGGAACTCTGGCAGATGGAGGACGAGATTCGCGCCGCGGGGATGGTCGATGGGGTCGCGCGCGACATCGGCGAATTGGCGCTGAGGATTTGCCGCGCCAACGACCGCCGGGCGCGCCTCAAGCAACGGATCAATGCGTTGCTGGGCGTCGTCGCCGCCGAAAGCAAGTTGTATCGGAGCGCGATGGGGCGGCGGTGACGGCCGCCGCTATATTACGAACTGGCAGAGTTTGAAGATCGGGCGTCGACGCGGCGTTGGTGGTTACGACTTCTTCTTCACCAGCGACAGAACCACCTGCCCGCCCTGGGGCTGGACGACGTTGAACTGGGAACGGACGACTCGAACCCGTTTGTCGGCGTCTTTGATGCCGGCAGTCATGACGGCGTCCTGAATGGCCTGCAAGCGTGCCTGGCCGATGGCCAGGCAAGCCTGGCGGGTGCGGCGGTTGGCCTGGTGGTCGGCGCCGGGGCGGAGAAGCTCGTAGAGCTGGTCGAGGGCGTCATCAGTGGCGGCGATCTCGCGGCGGACCATCCGCAGCCGTTCCACCGAACCGGCGGAGGCGGCAGCAGGGGCGATGGCAAGCTGGGCGCGGGTTTGTCCCTCCAGCTCCGCCGCCAGCGCCACCAGATCGGCCCGTTTATGGCGGAGCTGCTCCGCCAGCGTTTGCGCCTCCTGCGGCGAAGGGTTGGCGCGCTGGGCGGCGCGGGCAACGTCGCCGCTGCCCAAATCATGCCGGAGGGTCAGCTCCAGCGAATCATCCTGCTTCATGCGATCGATGACAGGTTGCAGATCGCCAAGCTGGGAGGCCTCGAGGCTGGCATCGCCGGCCGCGAAGGGAACGGCGACGGGCTGGTTCGGGTGCGGCTTGCCTCCCAGCCCCAACGGGACGATGGCGCCGACGACGTCGGTCACCGCGCCGCCGACGGCGCTGGCGGCCTTGGCTCCCGCCGCCACGACGGCGCGACCGAGAATCGCGCTCAGCGCCTGGATGGCGGCGGCGGTGACGTCGCTGCCATTGATGTGTCCGTTCTTGACCGGCACATCGAAGGGGACGGCGACCGACCCATCCTGATCGCGTACCGCCACCAGTACCGCGTCCAGCGGGGCCGGCAGATGCAAAAAGCGGAAGATCGGTCCGTTCGGCGGCTCGGTGACGCTCAGGTCGGTGAACACGGGGCGTGTGCGGGTCAGCATCGACCCGTCGCCGGGTAGTCGCACATCCTCGGTTACATCGAACGTGCCGTCTTCGAGCATGATTCCGTATTCCCCGGCAATCCCCTTGAGCGCCACCAGTTCCAGCCCGCTCACCGACGCCTTGGCCCAGCCGTGCGGCGCCGGGTAGAGCGAGACGATTCCAGCGGCCGCGATCTGCGAGAAAAGCTCCCGCTGTTCGAGCGGCTGCGAAGTTGCGATCTGTTTACCCTGGGCGATCGCCCGCATGTCAGCGGCAGCGCCGGTGAGTGCGCCGACCTGTTGCCGCCGGGGAAGCGAGACTTTGCCGGCGTTCAGCACGGCGCTGAATCGGATGGGAATATCCTGCGAGGTGGCTTTGCTGCTTAGGCCGCGAACCTCCAGGTCCAGGCCGTTCAGGGGAACCAGGAGATTCGGATCGACGGTATGGTCGGCATAAAGCAGGTTGATTCCACTGATCAGAAGCCGGTCGATGCGAACCTCGGCTGAATCGCCGCTCGCCACTGAAGGGGCGGTGGCCGATGTGGTCGCAACCGGCGCTGCGGCCTCGGCGGGCGCCGTGGACGGCTGAGTCGACGGGGGCTTCAGCACGAATCCCAGCGCATGCAACCCGTCGTGTTCGTGCGACGCCGAAAACGCGGGATTGGTAATCTCCAGCGACCGGACCGTCACCGTCTGCTTGGCGGGGTCGACGTGGATCGCGTCGGACCTGACCTCTTCCAGGCCGGCCAGGACCGGACCGTCGGCCGCCCGGCGGAATTCGATGTCGCGCGTCACGAATGACAGATCAAACGGGTGCGAGAGGTCCCATTCGAGCGGCGTGGGCCGAAAGATGTCGGCCTGGCCCTCGACTTTCGCGCGAAGCTGACCATCGGCCAGTCCGCCGCCGTCGAGCGTATTCTTAAGCTCGGGGCGCAGCGCGGTGACGCCGTCCCCCTTGATGCCGCACACGGTCAGATCCAGCGCCAACGTCGGCTTGGTGGCAAACGGGGCCGCCGAAAGCTTTGCGTCGATCAGTTCGGCCAGCGGGTGCGCCGCGCCGCTCAACTCCAGCTCGATTGGCGGGCGCGAGACCGGGTCCTGGCCCAGAAGCTCGATCCGCTTGAGGTTGTGCAGGCGGAAATCGTCGAGCGTCAGGGGCGCAGACCCGGCGTGGGAGTGGTCGGTAAACGAAATCCGTTTCACGTTCAGATCGAGGTTCTCCACCGTCACCAGGGGCTCGGGCCGGAGCTTGGCCCGGGCGAGCTGGCTGGCGCTGAGCGTCGGGGCCGTTTGAGTTGCCGGAACAGGGATTGGGGAGGGCGAGGCTCCGGCCGAGCCGGCGGTTTCGTTGCGCGCAGGTCGCGGCTCGGCAGGAGCCTCGCCCTCGCGGGCAGGCAGCGGATTTCCAAACGACAGACCCATTGCCAGCGTCCGCCCGTCGTCTGACTTTTGCGCATCGACCTCCAGGCCCTTCAGCGAAATCTCGTCGATTGCGATCGCCTTGGGCGCCTCGATCCGCGAAGCGACGAATCTGGCCGAGTCGAATTTGACGAATGGAGTCCCATTTTCTGTGTCCTGGTAATTCAGGTCGGTGACGGCAAGCGATCCCTTGCCGACGCCTTTGTCGTCGGCAACCGTGGCGTCGAGCCGCAGGTGGAAGCGGCCGTCCTTGAGCTCACTTTGCACGCCGGGCGGAAAATAGGGGGTCAGGGCGGTGGGGCGAATGCCGCGGGCGGCGATATCCAATGCCGCGGCCGCCGAGTCGAGCGACGCGGCGACCGTTCCGGAAATCGTCGCCTCATCGAAGACTCCCTCCGCCCTGGCGTCGATCCGAAGCTTTGCCGGCGCCGCCCCAGGGCCAAAGTCGAAATCGCTCAGTTCGACGTTGGCGATCGCGGTAAGGCGCGCTTCCGGCCGGACCGCGTGGTCCGCCCATTTCAAGTTCGCGTCATGAACGGCGAGGTGCTTGAGGACGATCGCGGCGGATTTGGTGGGCGGCGCGGGCTGCGTCGCCGCGGCCTGCGCCGGGGCAACCTGCATCGCCGTCGATTGCAGTGACGCAGCAGCCGGTTTCTTCGGCAGCATCTTGAAGCCCGCACAGGACAGCAATCCGTTCTCGTCGCGATCGATCACCATCCGTGGCTTGTCGATCGTGATGGAATCCACCGAGATGGCCTCAAGCCGCTGCATCAGGTTGTCCACTTGCGCGCTGCCCAGGCCGAGCGATTCCTTCCCATCGTCAGATAGCGACAGGTCCCTGATCGCCGCCGACGCCGCCAGGGTGTCGCTGGAAGAATTCATGTCGACCCTGGCATGCAGTTGAAGCGAGCCGTTATGCAGAACCGGCTCGATGCCAAAGTCGCGAACGTACGGCGCCGCGGCAACCAGATGAATTCCCTTTCCCGAAACGTCGACTTCGGCAACGATTCGATCGCCGCTGGGCGCGAGCGTTCCCGAGGCTTCCAGGTCCTCCACGAGCTGCGGCGACTTGAGCCAGGCGCGGAATTTCCCCGGCGCCGCAGGGCGCGTGGTGGTAGCGGGTTCGAAGTGAAGGTCGGAAACCTCCACCCCGGCGTCAGGAAGTTTGATGTCCGTCGGCGGTTTGACGGTTTCGTCGCGCAGCTCAATGTCGACGCCGTGCCACGTCAGATGCCGGAGATCGATTGCCGGCGACGTCGGTTGCGTCGTCACAGCGGCCTTGGTGGTTGCTCTCTCTTGGGCGTGCGCGGGTGGGCTCGCTTTTCGCCAGGCGGGGTTGAAGCGAAAGCCCATCGCGCCGAACGAGCCTTCGGCGTCGCGACGGATCGCCAGCGCCGGCCCCGAAACGTCGATATCGTCCACGCCCACATGCGAAATCGCCCGATCGATGGTCAGCCCGGCGACCTTCACCTGTTCGAATGTGAACAGATCTTTGTTGTCGCTGAGGCGAACGTTGTGGAGCAGCAGATCGCTTTGAACTCCACCGCCGGGCATCGAGCTCAAACTGCCGTCAACCTGGGCCGTCAGTTTCGCGTCATTCAGATCGCACCGCACGCCCATCGCATCCAGATAGGGCCGTAGCGCATCGGGGCGGATTCCCTCGGCGTCGATGTCGAGCTTCAGCGCGCGATGATCTCCGACCGAACGCGCGGTCCCCGTCAGGTGCACCGACCTGGACACGCCCGGGACCAGCACGGTCGCGTCGATCAGCGAATCGGGCTGGGTCGTCGCGACGTCGGTGCTCAGATTCTTCACCGTGACAGACGGAATCTGGATTTGCAGGTCGGCCGGGGGGGATACCGACTGATCGCGCACCGCTGCTTTCACGTCCGTGATGCGGAATTCGGCGAGGCTGATCACCGTCGTCGCTGGCGCGGCGGACTGGACCGGCGGAGCGGACTGGGCCGGTGGCGGCGGATCCTCCACTTCCGCGCCACCGGCGGCGGCGCTGACCAGCTCAAAGCCGCCGGCGCGCAGGGCGCCCTCCGGCGAGCGCGCCGCATTGGCCTCGATGCCGTTGAGCGAAATCTTTGCCACGCGGATTGCGGTGGGGGAAAGCGAATCCGCAACGAACTGCGCGTCGCGGATGTTCAGTACCGGCTGCCCGTCGGCGGCGCAGCTCACATGATCCAGCGACATCCGTGCGGTCAGCGCATCCGTCGAACCCGCCGCGACCGACACGTTCAGATGGGCAACCGCCAGGAGCGAAATGCTCTGTGCGATCGGCTTGATTCCCATGGCCCGCAGATACCCTGCCGCCGGTTCGGGATGCAGCCCTCTGACGATCAGGCGGACGTCGGCGCTGAGCGTTTGGGGATTACTGCTTCCCGCGCCTTCCGCGATCAGTTGATCCAACAGGGAGGAGGAAGTTGCGGCGATCTGGAACTGCGCCGGCCGGTCGGGGGCGGCCAGGTCCGACAGGCGCACGTCTACATCCATCGTCGCATCCAGCGGTGGTGAAACTGCCAGGTCCTGAACGTGTGCGACCACGTGCAGCAATCGCAAGGCCTCGATCCGCAGCGGCGCTGAGAGATTCAAGGGCTGCTGCGCTTTGGGTGGGGTTGGCGCGTTGGAAGCAAACCGGCTGAGCAGCGGAATGGTGCCGTCGGCGCGGCGCTGGATGTTCAGGTCGACCCCGTCGGCGACTGCCCGCCGCACGTCGAGCCGGCCCCGCAGGAGACTCAGCGGGTTGATCCTCAGATTGACGTAATCCACCTTCGCGAACGGACTGCCCCCTTCGGCCGGGGCGATCACCACGTTCCACAGGTTGACGTCGCCGCCCAGCAGCTTCATGTCGAAGCGGTCGTAGGAGCAGGTCAACTGAAAGAACTTGGCGCTGCGGTTGAGCGCCCAGGGCAGGAGAAGATTGAAGCTAAGCCGGCCCAGGGCCAGGAGCAGCAGCACGACGATGCCCGCGCGATAAAGGCGGCGCCGCCAGCGGCGTGGCTTGGGTGTCGGAGTCGCGGCATTGGCCGGCGCCGGTGGGGGAGGCGGAGTGGGCGCCGGGGACGAGGCGGGCGGAGGCGGCGAGACGGGCGCTGGGGATGAAGCCGGCGGAGGCGGTGAGGTCGGGGTCTCGCTCATGGCGCACCTCTTTCCGCCGGTTGCGTGGCCGCGGCCGCCAGGGCATTTTCCAGGGCAGCGCGCCGCTGGCGGGGTGGGGCGAGCGGGTCGTATCCTGTCGGCGCTTGTCCGTGGGATGTGAGCCAGTCGAAGGCCCGCACCCGAGCCGCGGGGGAGCTGTCGGCAAGGAAGATCAGGTTCTCGGCCACGAAGCCTGCTTCCACCGCCGAGCGGTTGTTAGGACCGCGGAGCACCTCCTCGATCGACGCCGCGTGCCGGCCGGCTTCGCCGCCGTAATCGGTCAGCACCGCCGCCAGCTCCGGTTGAAGGCTCTCGGCGGCCAAATGGCTCGAAAGCAGGTCGAGCGTCGCCCGGTCCAGCATCCAGCCGGTCTGCTGGCGGTCCAGAGGCGGGCTTTGCTTGACGATCGTCTGCGCCAGCCGCGTTAAAGTCGCGCCGTCGGCCACGATCGCCGTTTTGGCGCAGAGGTGCGCGTCGGTCTGATCGGCCAGGAAAACGAGTGCGGCCCGGTCATCCGGGCGGCGCGACAGGGCGGCCAAGGCGCGCTGGATGGCGAACTGATCGGTGGCGGGAAGGGTGGTGGGCAGTGGCTTTGCCGCCGCCGCGGCGGCGATGGCGTCCGCCTGGCAGGCCGCCGCGAGCTTGGCATGCTGCTCGGCGTCAAAGAGCCGGCCGATTTCCACCGTCAGGGCAAATCCCCGCGTATCCGAGATCGCAAACGGGACGATCAACATCGCCGCCGGCGTTCCCGGCTGGAACGGGTCCAGCAAGACCGCCTCAGTCTGAAAGAACAGTTGTCGTGTCGAGCCGCCTTCTGGAACGAAGTCTTCGACAGTGAGTGCCGCCTGAACGTGGTCCTGCGGGCCGGCACCCAACTCCAGAAGGAACCGGCGCTGCGCCGTCTGGCCCGAGAGCGCATCGGTTCGCGGCTTGATCTGCACAACCTGGAAGCGGCTGGCGACGCCCGGCACCAGCACGGATTCGAGCACGCCCACCGCTGCGGTCCGGCCCAGGTTGCCGGCGTGAAGATTGCGCTCAAACGCCGAGGCTCCGTCCGCCAGAACCAGCCGGACGTCGTCGGTAAGCCTGGCCTCAGGAAGGACCGGCGTGCTGCCGCGGGCCACTGAGACCAGCTGCGCGTGCGAGCCCACCGGATCGCCGATCGACCATGCCGGCTTTTCCATTGCCGTGATGGTGAGCCGGACGTCCGGCTCGTCTCTCACCGGTTGGGTCGCCGGCATCGCCCGCGACAGCGGCGCTCCGGCAAAGTGATCCACGTGCAGCGCAACCCCAGGCCGCTCGAGGGCGGGCGGCGGCTGAGGATGCGATGCGCATGCCAGACCCGTCGCCGCCATCGCAGTCAGAACAACAAACCGAATGGATCGCAACCTGAACACAATGTCGCCGAGGATTCCCCACCCAACGGTTCTGCGCGAATTTCGAAAGCGACAGCGATCATAACAACCACGCCATGCAGGCCAAAGATTTTTTTCCACAGCCTTGCGTCGATCAGCCCGCCCCGACTTGTGCGCCCCGCATGAGACGACTAGATTCTCCACGCCCATGCCGCAACCGAACGTCGCCCTGTTCATCACCTGTCTGACCGATCAGTTCTATCCGCAGGTCGGAATTGCCGTGACCCGGATTCTCGAGCGGCTGGGTTGCCGCGTCGGCTTTCCGCCGGCGCAGACCTGCTGCGGCCAGCCGTTCTTCAACAACGGATTTCATCAGGAGGCGGCCGAGCTCGCCCGGCGGATGATCGGAGTCTTCGACGGCTTCGACTACGTCGTCACCCCCTCCGGCTCCTGCTGCGCCATGGTTCGCGAGCAGTTCCACGAGCTGCTTCACAACGATCCGACGTTTGCCAAGCCGATGCTGAGCCTGGTGGGACGAACGTACGAGTTCGTCGAGTTTCTGGACAAGGTGCTGAAGGCCGATCTGTCGAAACTTTCACTACCCGCCCCCGAGCCGACCACCTATCACTACACCTGCCATCTCCGCGGCATCGGCGTGAAAGACGAGGGCGTTCGATTGCTCAGACAGATCGGCAACGTCGATTTCCGCCCCATGGAAAGGACCGATCAGTGCTGCGGGTTCGGCGGGACCTTCGCCGTCAAATACCCCGCCATCAGCGGCGCCATCGTCGACGACAAGGTCAAATGCATCGCCAAGACCGAGGCCCGCACCCTCATCTGCAACGACGCCGGCTGCACCATGAACATATCCGGCATGTGCCACCGCCAGGGTGTGAATGTCCGCACGAAACACATTGCCGAAGTCATGGCAGAAGCCATGGGAATCGATGCGTCGCACTGGTAAAGCGCCCACCAAAGCCCGCCGCGTCTCGGTGGGTCAGGACTCCTGGCTGGATCTTATCTGTATCCATCCGTGTCCATCTGTGGCGTTCCATTGATTTCAACTCATTTCAACTTATGCCCGCAGTTGGGGCAGAACTCCAGGTCGGCGGAGACGCGGGCACCGCATTCGGGGCAGATGACGAAAGCCGCCGGCGCTGATGGCGGCGCGGGCTGGGTGGCCGGCTGCGTCGTCACGTTCGACACGGAGTTGGCAAGGCTGTCGGAAGGGAGCTGTCGGCCGGCGGCGAAGCGGTCGATCCGCGGGAGCATTGGCCGCAAGGCGCTGTCGAGCACCAGCCGCAGGATGTGCCGGGTATCGGCGGGGTTGAGCTGGGCGGCGGGCGCGGGGCCAAGCTGGGCCGCTGTCAGTTGCAGTCCCATGGATTGCGGCGTGCCAAGGTGGTTGAAGTCCGCCTTCTGTACCGCCGCGAGGGCGCCGGTTCTGGCATCGACGAGCCACAGCTCGACCTTGGCGGTGACGGTTAACGTTGGCACATAATTTTCCACGCCGGTCATCTGCTCAAAATGGGAGATGCTCACCGAATCCGGAGGAGGCGCCTTGGTGGCGGCAAGACCGGTGATCTTCCCGAGCAGCAGGTAATCGAACCCCTGCACCGTTGCGACGGGGTGGACCAGCCGGCCCGGCTCGATCATGTCCGCCTGCCCCTGCGCGGCAAGCAACTGCCGCAGGCGGTTGCGCTCGGTCAGGTCGAAGCGATTGCTGGAATCGAGCAGCGAAACAAGTTCGTCTGAGCCGACGGCAATCAGGTCGACGTCCGGCGCCATGCCTTTGGCGTCGTCGACGGCCAGATCGGGCACGGCAACCCGCAGCCGCGGCGCCGGCTGGGCCGGCGGGGCGTAATCCCCGATCGCCACCAGCGGCTGCTCCGCCGGGGGAGTCTTGTTCCCGCAGCCGCACAGTACGGCGACTCCCACTGCAACGACAACACGGGCCCACATAGTCTCTCCAACTAATTTGCCTGCTGCTGCGTGTAATCGAGCATGTCGTGGTGTTGCGATTTGCCCGTGAGAAAGTTCACCAGGTCGGTCGCCTCCTTGGTGATGAACGGCGCGGGGACGGTATTCACCTTCGGATTGTTCGGCGTGCCGCGGACATGAATGTCGTACAGGGCGGTTCGCGTTGCGACGTTGATCCCCTGTTGCACGGCGTTGGCGACGCCGCTGAAGAAGCCGTGGTCGAGTTTCTCGCCCCAGTTGCCCAGCGGCGTGGCGATCAGCTCGAGGTTGAGATCGCCCTTGAAGCTGATATCGCCCGAACCTTGCACTCCCAGGAGCGGGGCACTGGCGGTGGCGCGATGAAGGTGAACCGTGGCGCGGGAAATGTCGAAAACCGTTGCGGCTTGGCCGACCGTGAGGGCCTCGCGAACGCCCGAACTCTCGGCGATCTGCTTCATGACGGGGATCCGCCAGAAGTCTCCGTCGCGGATCTGGGCCATGCCGCGCGCGACCAGAACGTCAGCCGCCGATCGGCTATCGGTCGGGAAGAATCCGTCGCCACCGATGCGAAGATCGAGCTTGCCGAAAAGCGGCGTTGCTTTCTGGCCCGGCTTCTGGAGCGCCTGCGCCAGGAGGTTCAGGTCGGCGCGGCGGACATTGCCGTTGAAAACGTATCGTGCCTGTTGCCTGGGCTTCATCCACCCGGCCAGATGCAACTCGCCGTTCATGGCTCCGGCGTCGAACTGGCGAACCTCGATCAGGTCGGGAGTGACGCCGATGGTGGTGTTGATGTTGTAGATGGGTAACCGGCCGTTGTTGAGGGCAAACTCGCCGCGGGCGGTGTGAACCAAGCCGTGATAATCAACGTCGTTCGGATCGGACAACGAGACGCGGACGTCGCTTGCATCGAAGAACCACGGTCCGGCGGGATTCAGGGGGGCGAGGAATTCTTCCATGCCCGACGGGTATTTCGCCCGCCGGGTTCCGAACGTCAGGCAACCCTGGGCGTTGCGAATGACCAACTGCCCGGGCAGCCGGGTGAGATCGACATCGGCCTGCTTGATGTACCAGACGTCGCTGCCATAGCCGGCGCGGAGCTGGCGGGCGGCGAGAATGCCGCCCTTCAGCGCGATCGTTGTGTCGGCGAACTGGTCGAGGCCCTGCGGAAATGCCGGCAGCGTCGTCGTCAGATGGTGTGGGAGCAGATGCAATTCGCCCGCATACTGCCGCACGTCGCCGGCCAGGAGCGGCGCCGAGCCGCTGAGGGTGAATTCGACGGCGCCATTGAACGGCCCGCCCGGCGGTGTGGCCTCGATTTGGCCATTCAGGGCGGAGAGTGTCCAGATGAGGCTGTCGGGGTCGATGGCAACAGACCCGCCGATCAACCGCACGGCCACGCCTTCGGACGTGGCGTCGACGAAATTGAGGTGCAGCGCCGGATGACCGCCGCCGTCGACGACATTGAGCCTGGCGGAGAGCTTTTCGATCGGACGCGAGAGCGACGGCAGCGAAGCCGACGCGTCGCGCAGCTCGAGCGTCGTGTCGTACCGGCTATGCTGGAGGTCGCGCAGCGGCAACGTCGCCACGGTGTTGATGACCAGCGCCCCGCGCACGCCGAGTCGTTCCAGGGCCTGTTGATATTCAGGCGGCAGGGCACTGTGCTCGCGGCCTGGGTCGACGTTCAGCGACAGCCTACAGCTCGACAGCCGCAGCAGAAATTCGTCGATGTCCGCCTGCCCCATCGCGTCCAGCGTCGCCAGCGGGGCGTTGTCGGCGATGAAGTGAAAGGAATATTGCGACCCCGACTCAGGGGCGGTGTCGAGATCGACGTTCAGATTCTTCCACACCAGCGGGCGGGTGCGGGCGAGCGTGCGGTCTTCGTAAATGACCGTGCCCCCATGCAGGGCAAGCCGCCGGAGCTGGAACATCTGTGAGAGCTTCCATTGTTCGGCCGCGCCGGACTCGGGGGTGGGATTCTGAGCCTTTGCCTGCGAGCGCTGCCCGACCAGGCCGCCGGTCGCCTGGATGAGATGGATCGCAGGGTCGTCGATCTGGACGCTTTGGATGACGAGCGGACCGCTCCGCAGAGGCGATCGCGCCAGGCTGAGCGCCAGGTGCGGCACGCGAACCAGCTCCAGGGGATTGCCCTGGGGATCCTGCGCAACCAGCTCGGCGTCGGTCACATCGACGGCGTACGGGAAGGAATACGAGAGCCCGCCGATCCGCAGCTCGGCGTTGAGCTGGTCGGCAATCATCGCCTGGAGTCGCGTACGCAACAGGCGCCGCAAGAGCATCGGCGCGATGAACCAGGACAGCGCCAACCCGATCGCCACCGCCAGCCCGATCCGCGCAAGTCGCTTTCTCAATCGAGGCCCACGCACGTCTCGCTCCAACCGGATAGCGCGCTTTCGCGCGAGAAGGGTTGCGGCACATGATACGGCGCCGTCGCGCGTCGCGGCAAGATTTTTGCTCTGGCGCTCGCAACGGCGGTCAATACCGTAATAAAATAGGCGCGAGCTTTAACTGCCGGAACGGAGTCGGTGATGACAGCAGGTGTGCAGCGTCCGATGATTCAGCCCAGCCGGGTCTCCCAGTCGGTGCCCGCGGCGGCCAGCGAATGCGTCCGCAAGTGGGTGCAGGATTGCGCTCAGTTGTGCGAGCCCGACCAGGTGACCTGGTGCGACGGCTCCGAGAGCGAGCGCCAGGCGCTGCTCCGCCGGGCCGTCGCCGAGGGCGTGCTGATCGAGTTGAATCAGCAGAAGCTACCCAACTGCTACCTTCACCGCAGCAACCCCAACGACGTCGCCCGCTCGGAGCAGCTCACCTTCATATGCACCCCGGGCGAGGACATGGCCGGGCCGACCAACAACTGGATGGAATCCAAGGCCGCGTACGCGAAGCTGCGGGATCTTTTCCGCGGCTGCATGAAGGGTCGGACGATGTACGTGGTTCCGTTCGTGATGGGGCCGGTCGGCTCGCCCCTGGCGAAGGTGGGTGTGCAGCTTACCGATTCGATCTACGTCGCGATCTCGATGGGGATCATGACCCGCATGGGTGAGGTCGCCTGGCGGCAACTGGGCGATAGCGACGAGTTCACCCGCTGCCTGCACAGCCTGGGGGACGTGAATCCGCTGCGGCGCTTCATCTGCCATTTCCCGCTGGACAATACGATCTGGAGCTTCGGCTCCGGGTACGGCGGCAACGCGCTGCTCGGCAAGAAATGCATGGCCCTGCGGATCGCCAGCTTCCTGGGATACGAGCAGGGATGGCTGGCCGAGCACATGCTGATCCTGGGCGCGACGGCGCCGGGCGGGGAAAAAACCTACGTCGCGGCGGCCTTCCCAAGCGCTTCAGGCAAAACCAATTTTGCGATGATGATCCCGCCTGCCAAATTCCAGAAGGAAGGCTGGCGGATCAGCACCGTCGGCGACGACATCGCCTGGATGTGGGTCGATCCCAAGTCCGGTAAGCTTCGCGCCGTCAACCCCGAGGCCGGATACTTCGGCGTCGTGCCCGGCACCAATCGCCAGACCAACCCCAACGCCATGCAGATCATGTCCCACGACACGATCTACACCAACGTCGCGTTGCTGCCCGATGGCGACGTGTGGTGGGAAGGCAAGACCAAGGATCCGCCGCCGGAGTGCATCGACTGGACCGGCCAGCCCTGGACGCCCGGCTGCGGCCGCCTGGCCGCCCATCCCAACAGCCGCTTTACGGCTCCGATGACCAACAACCCGGCCCTGGACGAAAGTGCCGACGACCCGGCGGGCGTGCCAATCAGCGCCCTGATCTTCGGCGGCCGCCGCAGCAAAACCATCCCGCTCGTGTATCAGGCCTTCAACTGGATGCACGGCGTCTACGTCGGGGCGACGCTGTCGAGCGAGACCACCGCCGCCGCCACCGGCCAGGTCGGCGTCGTCCGCCGCGACCCGATGGCCATGCTCCCATTCATCGGCTACAACATCCGCGACTACCTGGTCCACTGGTTCCGCATGCGGCGGCAGATGACCGACTGCCCGCGGATTTTCCACGTCAACTGGTTCCGCCGCGACGAGGCCGGCCGGTTCCTCTGGCCCGGCTTCGGGGAAAACATGCGGGTCCTGAAGTGGATCATCGACCGCTGCCACGGCCGCGCCTACGCCGTCGAGCGGACGCTGGGCTGGATGCCGCGCATCCAGGACATCGACATCGCCGGCCTGGAGACGAACCTCCGCGACCTCGAAGCCGCCCAGGCCGTCGACAACGACGCCGTGAAGATCGAGCTGCTCAACCAGGAAGAGCTGTTCCTGAAGATGGCCGGGGACCTGCCCAAGGAGATGATCTTCCAGCGCGAGCTGCTGATTAGCCGGCTGTAGGATTTCACGTGGCACGGGTTTCCAACCCGTGGACGATCGAGTCGTTCAACCGCAGCCGGTCTTGGTGTGGGAAAATCAACTTGCCTTGCCCAAGTCATTCTGCGCCGAAACCGCGGGTTGTTCGCGCTATGGAGCTTGGCTTTCCCATACCACTGCCGTTTCGTGTCTTTCTTCCCCCTCGTCCACGGGTTGGAATCCGGCTGGAAACCCGTGCCACGGAAAGCGCAGAATCATGCACGTTTATTTGTGGCAACAGTCCGAAACAGTGCACAATGACCGAGGAACCTCCCAAATCCGTGAGGGATTTATGGTTTATCGGATCGCGATCATACTGGCCATCGCATCGTGCGCGACATCGGCCAAAACGGCCTTGGCGCAATCGACGCACCTGGCGGGGCAGACGTACCAACTCAAGGCCACGCCGCAGACGGTTGCCTGGGGCTACTACGATGCCGCGGCCAGGCCGGTGTTGCGGATCAAGTCGGGCGACACCGTCGAAATTCAGACGCTCCTGACCAACAGCCCGGCGGGACTGCGCCGCGCCGGCGTCGGGGCCGACCAGATCGAGCAGGCGCTGCGCGACGTCTACGCCCAGGTCAAAGACAAAGGCCCCGGCGGACACATCCTCACCGGCCCGGTCTACGTCGAGGAGGCCGAGCCAGGCGACACGCTGGAAGTCCGCATCCAGTCCATTTCGATTGCGCTCCCATACGCTTACAACGCCTTCTCGCCGCGGTTCGGCTTTCTGCCCGAGGACTTCACCTACCAGCACACCAGGATCGTCCCGCTGGACCCGAAGCGCATGGTCGGGCAGTTCGGCGAGGGGATCGAAGTTCCGCTGCATCCGTTTTTCGGCAGCATGGGCGTGGCGCCGCCGCCGGCGATGGGGCGGATCAGCAGCGGCCCGCCGGGCATTCACGCCGGCAACCTCGACAACAAGGAACTGACGGCGGGGACGACGCTCTACATTCCGGTGCATGCCAAGGGCGCGCTGTTCGAGGTCGGCGACGGCCATGCCGCCCAGGGCGACGGCGAGATCGACATCACGGCGCTCGAGACGTCGCTGGTCGGCACGTTTCAATTCATCGTGCGCAAGGACATGCACCTGCACTGGCCGCGGGCGCAGACGCCGACGCACTGGATCGTGATGGGAATCGACAAGGACCTGACCGAGGCGACGAAGATCGCCGCACGGGAAGCCATCGATTTTCTGGTGACCGAGAAACACCTGAGCAAATCCGATGCGTACATGCTCGCCAGCGTTGCCGTCGATTTCCACATCACGCAGCTCGTCGACGGAACCAAGGGGGTGCATGGGATGATTCCGAAGCGAATCTTCAACGGCTCCGAGCCGTGAGCCGGTGATGCTGTGTCATGCCGCCGGCGCCCTCACAGGCGGAATGCGACAATCCAGCGAAGACCGCCGGTGAGGGCACGTGAGGGCACCGGCGGCACTCTACTGAGCGGTTTCAGTCCGGCGCGCGTCCTTTTTTCGTGGCACGGGTTTCCAACCCGTGCGTGGGCGAAGTCGTTCAACAGGCAGCGGTTTTTGTGTGGGAAAACCAAGTTCCATTGGCGAGCGCAACGCGGCTTGAGCCCAAAAGCACGCGGCAAGGCAAGGTGGTTTTCCCACACCAAGACCGGCGTTGGTTCAACGACTCGGTCGTCCACGGGTTGCAAACCCGTGCCACGAAAAAAAGCCTCGCCATTCACGAAAACCGCTCAGATTGAGTTTCGAACCCGCTGATGTCCCATGCCATCAATACTCCCGTTTGCCGCGTCCTGGTTCGGGCAGGGGGTACATGCCCTTGGCGTCGGAGAGCAGGGGCGGGGGGGCGTCGAAGCTGGCTTTGTCGATGTCCGGGGCGAACTCGTGCTGGGAGTCGAGCATCTGCTCGAAGGTGATCTCGCGGCCGGTGTGGGCGGCCATGCGGCCCATGCTGGCGGTGAGGCTGGCTTCGACGCCGCGTTTGACTTCGCTGTACGGCTTGTCGTTGATGATCGCGTCCACCAGTTCGTCCCACTCATTCTGATAGGGCCCGCGGCGATCGCCGGGGGACTTCCAAGTCATGTTATCGGTGACCTGGGCCAGGCCTTTGTAGATGCTCGACGGCCCGGTGCAGTCGCCGATCCTGGATGCGACGGCGCACCCCTTCGTGCCATGCAGGAAGCTGTAATACACGGCGGTGGTGCCGGGGATGGTGCGGCCGTCATACATCATTTTCGTGCCGTCTGCGAAGGTGTATTCAATGCCATAGGTGTCGAAGTTCTGGTCCACGAACGGAATGCCGTCCTGGTCGGTCTTGAAATGGCGTCCGCCGACGCCCATCGCCTTGATGGGGAATGCGTTCTTCATCCATGAAAGATGATCGATGATGTGGATGTGGAAATCGTTGAAGCAGCCGCCGCTCGCCCACAGGAAACTGTGGAAGTGGCGGATCTGGTATTCCAGCTCGGACGCGTCGGAGTACTGGTCGAACTTATGCGGCACGGCGTTGGCGCCGCCGCCAGACATGCGATAGCCGCGCATGAGGATGACGTCGCCGATCTCTCCGTCGGTGACGCGCTTTTGCAGCTCCTGGAGATTGCGGGCGTGGCGGGACATGAGGCCAACGCCGACTTTCAGGTTCTTGTCCGAGGCCTGGTCGGCGAGTTTCAGCATCCGCTTGCTGGTCGGGCCGTCCGCGGTCAGCGGCTTTTCCATGAAGACGTTGAGGCCCTTTTCGATGGCGTAGGTAAAGTGTACCCATCGGAAGGCCAGGGGCGTGGTGAAGATGGCGACGTCGCCGGGCTTCAGACAGTCCATCGCCTTCTTGTAGGCGTCGAACCCGAGGAACCGGCGTTCGGGAGGGACCTGCACCTTGTCGGCCACCTGCTTGGACCGGCTCAGCGTGTTGTAGGATCTGTCGAGCCGGTCCTTGAACACGTCGGCCATGGCGACGAGTTTGGTCTGGGCGTTGTTGACGCTCAGGGCGTTGGCGGCGGCGCCGGTGCCGCGTCCCCCGCAGCCGATCAGCACGACCTGGATCGTCGAATCGCCGGCCGCATGGACGGCGGGGATGGCGATGCCCGCCAGCGCGGAAACCGCCGCGAGCTTTCCCGCACGCTTGCCCAATTCACGACGTGAAACGGTGGAGTTGTCGCTCGAGTTCATGAAGACTCTCCTGCCATAAGGGGATGTGAACCAATACCGCGGCTCGAACCGCCCGACGCTACGCGCCACTTTGGCGCCACGACCACTGGTATCTACCGAGTAGCCGGACTGACGTTTCGTCGCGATCAGGAAGAGCATTTTTAATGCTCGCGGAAGATCCCAACGAGTTGTGGTGCAGGGTTCGATCTAAAGTGCCGCCGGTGCCCTCACGTGCCCTCACCGGCGGAATCCGACGCCGCGTCTGTGCAGCGAAGCCCGCCGGTGAGGGCACCGGCGATACATGCCAACGCGATCCCAATTCCGCGGGTACTGCCTACAGAACCGTTCCCAGATTCAACCCACGGAGAACCAATGCGCCACCAGACCCCCTTGCCTTCCCGCCGCCGGTTTATTGGAGGGGCGGCGGCTTCGATCGCGGCGTTTACGATCGTGCCGCGGCATTGCCTGGCCCGGAGCGGGCAGACGCCGCCGAGCGAGAAGATCCGCCTGGCGGCGATCGGAGTTGGCGGCCAGGGGGGCAGCGATCTGAAAGAATTCCAGAAGACCAACCTGGCCGAGGTTGTCGCGCTGTGCGATGTGGACCTGGAGCGGTCGGCGCCCACGTACAAGCTCTTTCCCGACGCCAAGCCGTTCAAAGACTACCGGCGGATGTTCGACGCGATCGAGAAGGACGTGGACGCCGTGCTGGTGGCGACGCCGGACCATTTCCATGCCGTCGCGGCGATGGCGGCGCTGGAGCGCCGCAAGCACGTTTACTGCGAAAAGCCGATGGCCCACTCGGTGTACGAGGTCCGGCGGATGATGAAGGCCGCCGCCGAGAACAAGGTCATCACGCAGCTCGGCAACCAGGGCCACTCCTTCGATTCGATTCGCACCTTCTGCGAGTGGATCTGGGACGGCGCGATCGGGAACGTGCACACGATTCACGTCGCGTGCAATGCGCCCAACTCGGCGATGGGGCAACTGGCCGAGGCGCGGGTGGCGGAGCCGGTTCCGTCAACGCTCGATTGGGACATGTGGATCGGCCCCGCGAAATTCCGCCCTTACAACCACGCCTACTGCCCGGCGTCGTGGCGGAGCTGGATGCCCTTCGGCACCGGCACCTTGGGCGACTGGACGTGCCACGTCGTCGATCCCGTCTTCTGGGCGCTGGACCTGGGCGCGCCGGACACCGTGATCGCCAAGGCAAAGGACTACGATCCCGTCGCCGACGCCGACACGTTTCCCCGCGGCTGCGTGGTGACGTACCAGTTTCCCGCCAAAGGCGACCGCCCGCCGGTCACATTGCACTGGCACACGGGCGACGAAGCGATCCCGCACCCCGAAGGCCTCGAGCCCGACAAGAAAGTCCCCACCACAGGCGCCATCGTGCTGGGCGACAAAGGCGCGATCATGTACGGCTCCCACGGCGCCGGCCAGGTCCGCATCATCCCCGCCGAGAAGAACCACGAATACCAGGAGAAACTGAAGTCAGAACCCCTGAAGAAAACCCTGTCGCGCGTAAAGGGCGGCCACTACCGCAACTTCCTGGATTCGATCCGCACGAGCATGCCCGGCGGCTCCGACTTCAGCTACGGCGGCCCGCTCACCGAAATCGCCCTCGTCGGTCTGATTGCCGTCCGGAATCTGGGCCAGGAGCTTCAGTGGGGCGGGCCGGGCATGCGGTTCAAGAACAGCTCGACGGCGACAGAGATGCTGACGCCGCGGTTCAGGGAGGGGTGGAGGCTCTGAAGCCGGTGGTATCGTCTCATGTCAACGGGGGGATCGCCCATGCACAACAACCCGCACGGGCAGGGATTCTCTTTGCATTTCCAGTAGCTTTGCCGGCGGCGCGGTGATAGAATGATAGTGGCCAATCGAACGACCGAGTCAGGGCAAGCGACGTTTCTCACCTCCGCTGTCTGCCTCCCTCGCCCCGTTAGCCTGTAGGCCAAAACGCTGGCCGTCCTGCGAGTGCTACTCTTGATCGAAGCGCGCATTGCTTCGGCAGGAAGAGGAGCGCGTCATGTTGGTTGCGCTATTGTGTTGGGTTGTTGTCGGTTTCTTCGTGGGCGTGATCGCCGGGAAGTTCGTCAACGTCCGGGACGATGATCCGCGGCTGGGGATGGTGGTGGGGGCGCTGGCGGCGGGGGTGGGAG
>DATHPP010000281.1:0-2653 GCA_035483795.1 Tepidisphaeraceae bacterium
CCAAAGTCACCGGCCAGACCTCGCTGGAGTTTCTCAAGCCGCGGCTGTTCGAGCCGCTGGGGATCGAAAACCCGCAATGGGACGCCAGCCCCGAAGGCAACTCGCTGGGCGGCTACGGCCTCAAGCTCTGCACCGAGGACATCGCCAAGTTCGGCCAGCTCTACCTGCAAAAAGGACAATGGAATGGAAAGCAACTGGTCCCGCAAAGCTGGGTCGAGCAGGCGACGAGCCGCCAAGTGCCCAACGACCAGGAATCCCACGCCAAAATGGGCGATGACTGGCGGCAGGGCTACGGCTTCCAGTTCTGGCGCTGCACTCACAACGCCTACCGCGGCGACGGGGCCAACGGCCAGTTCTGCGTTGTCATCCCCGACAAGGACGTCGTGATCGCCATCACTGCCCAGACCGGCAACATGCAAGGCGAGCTCAACGTCATCTGGGACAAGCTCTATCCCGCATTGGGGGACCAGGCGCTGCCCGCGGACCCGGCCGGGCAGGAAAAACTCACACAGGTCGTGGCGAAGCTGGAAGCGCATCCCACTCAGCGGGAACGATGAAGAATTGTGTGACCAATGGCCTCGGCCGTACATTCATGTCACGATGGAGCCGGCGGGCGACGATTTTGAACTGCTCCGGCGTTACGCGCAGGAGCGCGACGAGGGGGCCTTCGCACAGCTCGTCCGCCGTTATGTGAACCTGGTTTTTTCCGCGGCCATGCGGCGCACGCACGACCGGCACCTGGCCGAGGACATAACACAGGCCGTGTTCGTGATTCTCGCAAAGAAGGCATCACGGGTCTGTACCGGCGGCGGGGCGATGAGCGCCTGGCTCCTGAAGTGCGTGCGTTACGCGTCGGCCAACGCGATCAAGATGGAAACACGACGACAAAGGCATGAAGAATCGGCGGGGTTGGCGGGGAGCGGCGCGGGGGCCGGCGCGTGCTCGGGCAATCCGACGGACGTATTGATCTGGCAGGAGATCGCCGCCCAGCTCGACGACGCCGTGCTGAAGCTGCCGGCGCTGGACCGGCGGGCTGTGTTGTTGCGGTATTTCGAGGACCGTCCGATCGGCCAGATTGCCGCGGCATTGAACGTAACGGAAGGGGCGGCCAAACAACGCCTGAGCCGCGCGATCGATAGATTGCGGCGGCGTCTGTCGCGGCATCACGGCGCGATGATGTCGCAAATCGACGCGGGTGCTTTGGCAGGCCTGCTGGAGTCGCATGCGGTGCAGGCGGCGCCCGCGGGGCTCGGCTCTGCGGCGCTTGCCGCCGCTACGGGTGGCGCATCCGCCGCAGGAATCTCGATCGCGAAAGGAGCGATGACCATGATGGCGTGGACCAAAATGAAGCTGGCGGCGGCGCTAACCGCCGCGATCGTGATCGGTGGCGCGGGCGGCGTCGTCGCAGTCAAAAACAGCCTCGCCGCCGACAAACCCGCGTCCGCGGCGGCACAACCCCTGGCGACGGATGCCGGCCTTGCCGTGGCCACGCCCGCGCCGGCGGCGGTGCAACCGCTGGCAACCGAGGCAGCCGCCGACGAACAGGTCAGCATTGCCAATGCGCCGCCGGTCGTCGTCAAAACGGTGCCCGAAGCGGGGACGGCCAATGTCGATCCCTCGATCACCGAAATCAAAGTCACCTTCAGCAAGCCGATGCGCGACGGAAGCTGGTCCTGGTCAACCTGGGGCGAAAACACCTTCCCCAACATGACCGGCAAACCCCACTACGCGTCCGACCACCGCACCTGCGTCGCCCCCGTCAAACTGGAGCCCGGCCATATTTACGCGATCTGGTTGAACAGCGAGAACTTCAGCAATTTCCGCGACGCGACCGGACACAAGGCCGTGCCGTACCTGCTTGTGTTTGAAACCAAGAAATAGGTCCGCTTCCCGCAGTTTGATCAGGACGTCCGCACCGGCGCGCCCGGCAGCACCTTCGCCCACAGCTCGGGCCATTTGAAGTCGGGCGACTTCACCGTTCGCAGCGCCTCTTCCACGGTGAAGCCTCGTGCCGCCGCGTCGCGAAATGACTTGCGAATCCGTTCCCAGATCGCCCGCTGCTCCTGGCTCGGCGGAGTCAAAATCCGGTACGGCACCCGCTGCCCCACCAGCAGCGCCAGGTATCCTTCCGAGGTGAACTGATCGTCCGCATCCAGCAGCGAGATCCACCACTGAATGCTCGGGCCGTTTTCCTGAAAATACTCCACGATCTCCGTCGCGCCGGCCAGATCGGCCTTCTGCTGGCATTCGATCCAGAAGGGCGTGTTCAGTCGGGTGTTGAACTTGTAGTGAATCGCCAGGAAACCGCGGATCGCGTCCCAGTTTCGGCCGACCCGGCGGTTGAACAGCTTCTTTACGGTCGGGCGCACTTCCGATTCCATCTCCGCAAGACCCGCCGAGAGCCACAGCGATTCGACGCAGATCGCGCCCAGTCCCGTGCTTTCCAGCGGCTCGACAAACCCGCCGGAATTCCCGATCGCCACGACGTTTTTCACCCAGGCCCGCTGGTAGCGTCCGCTCACGTACTTCACGATGCGGGTTTCTTTGACCTTGGGATTCTTCCGGCGGAACTCGGCCTCGGCGTCGGCCTCCGAGATGAACGCCGAGCAGTGCACGTAGCCGCGGTTGATCAGCTTCTCGTGGTCGATCCGCC
>DATHPP010000282.1:0-11186 GCA_035483795.1 Tepidisphaeraceae bacterium
AGCCCATCGCTCCACAGCCTGCTGGCGGTGGCAGATCGATTCGGATAAGTGCGGCGTCACTACCAACTTCACAAATCCTTTGGTCGGAAATTCCTCCCGCGGGCATTACTAATGTTGCATCAGGAAGCGCTCGGAACCGTGCCGCAAAACGCGATTCCTATAATACCGTCGCGCCCAGCCTTATTGCGAAACAGCGATCCGCGAAGAAGATCCACCTGGCGATGAGCATCTGGCCTACCCATGTCCCCAAGAACGAGCGCCGGGCGGCGATGGTGGCGCTGCTGGTTTCGCTGGTGCTGCTCGGGGCTAAATTTTTCGCTTACCTCCTCACGGGATCGGCGGCGATCTTTTCCGACGCCCTGGAAAGCATCGTCAACGTCGCCGCCGCCGCATTCGCGATTTATTCCCTCGCCGTCGCCCACACCCCCGCCGATCGCGAGCATCCCTATGGGCACGGCAAAATCGAGTTTTTTGCCGGCGGCTTCGAAGGCGGAATGATCCTGCTCGCGTCGGTGCTTGCCATCGGCAAAGCCGTAGACGCATTCATTCACGGCGGGATCAGGGACCAGAACCTGACCGTCGGAATTCTGGTCCTGAGCGGCGGCCTCGTCGTCAACGCCGTCGTCGGCCTCGCCCTCCTGCGGCTGGGGCGAAGCACGGGATCGATCACCCTCCAGGCCGATGGGAAGCACCTGCTCAGCGACGCCGTCTCCAGCGCCTTTGCCCTGGTCGCGCTGGTTCTGGTTCGATTGACCGGCAAAGACTGGATCGACCCGACGGTCGCGATCGTGGTGGCGATCTACATCGCCGGCATCGGCATCGCACTGATCCGCCACGCGGCGGCGGGATTGATGGACCGCCAGGATCGCGCCGACCAGCAACTGCTCCAAAAGATCCTCAATTCCCACGTCGGCCCCGGCGGGGCGGAACCGCACATTTGCAGCTTCCACAAGCTGCGCCACCGCCACAGCGGCCGGTATCACTGGGTCGATTTCCACATCATGATGCCCGCCGACTGGGACATCCGCCGCGGCCACGAAATCGCCAGCGCCATCGAGTACGAAATCGAGCAGGCCCTGGGCGAAGGCAACGCCACCGCGCACATCGAACCCTGCAAGGACGCCGACTGCCAGACCTGCCGCGTCTTGGGCGCTGCTTCGCAATCGGGGTAAACGTTGCCGCAGAATGACGAAACTCGAATGACGAATGACGAATGAAAACCGAATCACCGAAATTCAAATGACGAAACGAAGACCTCGCCGGTCATGGTTTCGAGCTTCGGTCATTTATATTTCGAATTTGATTCGTCATTCGTCATTCGAGTTTCGTCATTGGCAATCGACCGGATCGTTTTCTTATTGGCCGCTGCATCCCGGCAATTCTGCGCAACCCGCGCCGTCTCAATCCCTCCCGGCTTTGATCCGATGAGACTCCTGTCCCCGTCAAAACAATTTGGCGCGGCATTTCTCGGCGGCCAGGAGAGCAGATGAATGAAAATCCGATCGTCAGCCTTGTCTCGGTGGAAAAAGACGGGTGCATTCGCGTCGCATCGCGTGGAAACATCACCGCCGCCGAGATGACCCTCGGCCCGCGCAACCCGCTGGAAGCCCTGGTCGGCGAGAACTGGCCGTGCAACCGCATCATCCTCGATCTTTCCAAAACCGACTTCATCGATTCGACGGCGATCGCGTGGCTGATCTCGACCTCCAAGCAGTTCCGCGCCAACGGCGGATCGTTCGCGATCCACTCGATCGTCCCGCGCGTCCGGCAGATGCTCGATCTGCTCAAGATCGGCCGCATCATTCCCATCGTCGCGGACGAAAACGCAGCCCGAAAAATGTTCAGCGGCGGCGGACATTCGGCCCAGGCGGCCTGAGAAGGAGCACATCGTGGACGGCAAAGTCATCGAAACGACCAACCTGATTGACCTGGGCGCCGTCAGCCCCGACAGTGCCGTGGCACAGCTGGTGCATCACGCCGTTCGGATGAACGCCAGCGACCTTTTCTTTGCCGCCACCGGCGAGCACGTCACCGTGCAGATGCGGCACCTTGGAATCGTGCGGCCGCTGAGCGTGCTGCCCATCGATCATGGCCGCCGCTGCCTCGCCCACGTGAAAGTGAAAGCCGGCATGGACGGCGCCGAGCGCCGCCGACCGCAGGACGGGCGATGGATCGTCGAGCTGGACGACTCGACCTCTTCCGAAGGCGTCGACCTCCGAATCAGCTCCATTCCGACCCTGCATGGCGAAGACCTGGCCCTGCGGCTGGTCCCCCACAATCATCAGCACATGGTGCTCGAACAGCTCGGCATGACGCCCACGCAGCTCGGCCAGTACCGCACCATGATCCAGAATCCCGGCGGCCTGATCCTCATCACCGGCCCCACCGGGTCGGGCAAGACCGCCACCCTGTACTCCACGCTCATCCGCCTCAACGACGGCACGCGCAAGATCAATACCATCGAAGACCCGATCGAATTCTCCATCGACGGCCTGCGCCAGTCGCAGATCAATCCCGCCATCGATCTGGGCTTCTCCCAGCTTTTGCGCAGCGTGCTGCGACAGAACGCGGACGTGATCATGGTCGGCGAGATCCGCGACGAAGAGACCGCCAAAACCGTCGTCCACGCCGCCAACAGCGGCACGCTCGTCTTCGCGACATTGCACGCCCCGGGCGCCCCGGCGGCGGTGCAGTGCCTCAAAAACCTGGGCGCCCATCCGCATTTCCTGGCCGCCTCACTTCGCGGGGTGATCTCGCAGCGGCTGGTCCGCACGCTCTGCCCCGGCTGCCGCACCAGCCTGGATATCAGCGACGCGCCGTTTGCCTTCGAGGAGATCAGCAGCGAGCTGGAGCCCGGCGAGGGCCGCACGCTTTTTGCCGCCGCCGGCTGCAAGGCCTGCGACATGACCGGTTACGCCGGCCGAACCGGCATCTTCGAGATCATGCACGTCACTCCGGCCATCCGCGAGCTCATCGGCGGCGCACGCCCCTCGCGCGAGCTGCGCGACAAGGCCGTCGAGGAGGGCATGCTCCAGTTCCGCCAGGCCGCCCTCCTCAAAGTCGTCCGCGGACAAACCAGCATCGAAGAAATCTTCCGCGTCATCCCCACCGAGCATCTCCTGCTGGAAGATTGAACCTCCGTGAGCCAAATGGCACTTTTGGCCGATTTTGGCACTAATTTTGGCCAGTGCCATTTGTGCCATTTAGCGGATTATT
Source organism: Tepidisphaeraceae bacterium (assembly GCA_035483795.1). Classification (GTDB taxonomy): domain Bacteria; phylum Planctomycetota; class Phycisphaerae; order Tepidisphaerales; family Tepidisphaeraceae; genus DASXMX01. The sequence goes on from DATHPP010000282.1 coordinate 3,217, forward strand.
GCGATACATCCGCCGGCCTTCCCTCTCCTCTCCAGACCGCCGTGCGCCTGGAATAAGTTGCATCTCGACCGATACTAACTTGTCCGTGGGCCCTTTGTTTTCTGCCGCAGACGGAGCTGGATTGTGATCGCCGCGCCAAGACTCGTGATCATCGTTGTGTGCTGGTTTGCCATGATCGTGCGGGCGGCAACGGCGGCGCCCGAGGTTCCCCGATACGCGTTGGCGCCGGGCCAGGAGCTGCGCTATCACATGGCCTGGTCCATCCACGATTCCAGAGGCAAGCGCACCACCATTTCCGATGTGCGCACGGACGTAACCATCTGGATAATCCGCGCCAACTCGGATGGCAGCTATCGAGCCGTGGTCAACCAGGAGGACGTAACGGCACGAACGACCGATGGGGCCCGGCAACCGGGTCAGCAAACGACCGAGATTTCCTACGCCGACATTTTTCCCGATGGCCGAATCCGGCCGAGCAAGGCAACTGAGAATCGGGTCATCCCCGGCATCCTCTTTCCGCCCCTGCCACGCGACGCTGCCCAGGCCAAAGAAGGGTGGGAAGCAACGTCACAGCTTTGTCACTTCGCCTGCAAACTGGTCAGCGCGTCGCCGGACTTCAGATTCGTTGCGACGTTGGAGACGCCCTTCAACAGGACCGATCTCGAAACGCGTACGATCCAATGCCGCTTCGATGCTGCCAGGGGATTCATCGTCAAATCCGAGGACGCCTTCGGGCGGACCTCCGGCCTGATCGAGGACGGAAAGGGAACGTTCGAGCTCCTCTCGGTGAAGACGATCGCCGCCGATGAATTGAGTCCCCTCGCCAACGACGCCGACGTGTACTTCGCGGCGGTGGAATCGTACAGCGCGCTGCTCACCGCCGCCGAAAAAGCAACGCCGGACGATGCGGGGCGGATGCTATCAGCGGCAAAGACGAACCTGGACTCGTCGCTGGCGCAACTCTCAACACCCGATTTCAAGGCCGCGGCCGACAGGTTTCTCAAACGGCATACGGCGTGGGCGCGCGAGGCGATCGACGCGGCACGAGCCAACCCAATTGGCAAGCCGGCCCCGGCATTCGAAACCACCGATATCGACGGGAAGAAAGTTCGCCTTGCGGATTTCCACGGCAAAGTCGTCGTCCTGGATTTCTGGTATCGCACCTGCGGTTGGTGCATCGCCGCCATGCCGCAAATCAATCAACTGGTCGATGACTTCGCGGGACAGCCGGTTGTGATTCTGGGGATGAACGTCGATCGCGACCCGGCCGACGCTCGCTATGTCATCGAGAAAATGGGCCTGAAATACCCCACGCTGCGGGCCGAGCCACTGGCGCAAAAGTTCGCCGTGGACGGATTCCCGACGCTCATCGTCATCGACCAGCAGGGGATCATCCGCGACGTCCACGGCGGCTACAGCAAAACGCTTCGCGCAGAGGTCGGCGGGGTCATTGGGAAGCTGCTGCAAGCTCAGTGATGCAGCAGCCGATTGACCAGTGAGTTGTGGCCGGTTGCCGCCAAGTAGGCGCCAAGGCCGGCGTTGACGATGCAACTCGACTGCTGCAAGCTTGAAACGCCGCGAGCACCCCGCATGCGAATCCTGCCCTGAATCTTTCGGGCATGCGCAGCATTCCTTTCCGCTTAGCCGCCCAGCTTGCTGGGCGCGTACGAGCACCTCTCGCGCCCAGCAAGCTGGGCGGCTAAACGAAAAGGAATGTTGCGCATACCTGAGCATGAGGAAACCCATGTCCACCCAACCCCTCCCGCTTCCACCGGGCTCGATGCCCGTCACCACCACGTTCACCATCGAAGGCTACCGCATTCGCCAGTACCTCGGCGTCGTACGCGGCATCATCGTCCGCGCGCCCACCATCGCCCAGGGCATTCTCGGCGGCCTCAAGGCGGTGATCGGCGGGCGGATCGGCGCCTACACCGAAATGTGCGAGCAGACCCGCCAGCAGGCCTACGACCTGCTCATCGACCACGCTCGTTCGGTGGGCGCCAACGCCGTCGTCGGCCTGCGCTACGACGCCTCGGAGATCGGCGGCGGCCGCACCAGCAGCGCCACCGAAGTCCTCTGCTACGGAACCGCGGTCATCATCGAGCCGGAATCGCCGTGAATGTATCGCCACGCCGCCAGGGGCGGCCCCCGGGATTTCGTCATCCGACTTGAAGCGTTATGCTCCGAAGTGTAATCTTATTTCGTACTTTTACGAAAATGGCATGCCCGGCTGGCGGCCGATGTATGTACATCCGTGGATTTTCCGCCCGGCGCGCCCGCAGGGGCCAAAACCCCGGCGCAAACGGAACCGGTCGGCCCCAAACAGCCCGGAAAACCGCCGCCGTCGGTTGCCCGAACCGGCTTCGCCGTTCATGCTGGAATCAACCGTGTTCAAGGTGGATTCACCCCGTTTCGTGATCGTTCTGGGCCAGGGGCGGAGCGGCTCGACGCTGATCCTCCGGCTGCTCAACGGCGTGCCGGGTGTGCGCATCTCTGGCGAAAACCTCCGCGCCTTCGACCATCTCCGACACTTTGCCGACAACTATCGCCAGGCCGACCGCCACCGCCACAGCAATTTCTACAAGCTCGCCTGGGCCGCGCCCTGCAACCACGAACAGATCCTCGGCTACCTCCGCCAGATGGTGATTGCAATGCACGGCCCGGGCGACCTGATCGGTTTCAAGGAAATCCGATACGGCCGCGAGTCCTACGAAGAGTTTGCCGCGGACCTGGACTGGCTCCGCGGCCTGCTGCCCGGCGTCCGCTTCGTCCTCAACACCCGCGACACCGAAAGCTGCGTCCATTCGGAATGGTGGGCCAAAGACCCGGCCGCCAGCCGTATCCTCCTGGACCGCGTCTACGACAACTTCCGCCGCTATTACCGGCGAAACCCCGACTGCTGCTACTGGATGCCCTACGCACGGCTCCGACACACAGATTCCGTCCTTCGCGGAATGTTCGACTTCCTGGGCCTGAACTGGCAGGCGCGGTACGAAGCCCCGCTCGACGTCGTCATGCGCGTCTGACCACTTCCGCGTGATTCCGCTGATTTCTCGGGGAAGACAGACGGCCCCACAAGCAACAATACCTGTGGCCGCGGGACAAACGATTGTGAATTCGGGCTGTCGATTGAGGTGGCGGTTGTTCAGCCAAGGCTCATTCCATGCAATCACAACAAATCCGTTCGTTGATCCAGGAAGCCGGGCAGGCGGGCGACCCGAAACTGGGCGCGCTGTACTGCTATGCCGATCTCCAGGACCTCCTGCGCAAGCTCACCCTCGCGACCGGCGCGCTGCTGGTGGAAAACCAGCGACTGGCCGGCCGCCTGCGCCGCAGCCCTGTTTCCGCCAAATATCCGGCGGGCGTCGAGCGGGCCCTTTAGCGCGAATCGTTTTGCGATTCCTCGGGACCTGTGGCCTCCGCGGCTCCGTGGTCGCACCCATTCCGCACCGGCGATATATTCGCTTTCATGACCCGCAGACAATTCCTCGGAGCAACGCTGAGCGCCGCGGCGATCGGCGCCGCAGGTTCCGTACAGGTCGCCGGCGCGCCTGCCACGCAACCGGCGCTTCGCGACGCCTCCGCCTCCCACCTGCCGCGATGGCGCGGTTTCAATTTGCTGGACAAATACCAGGGCAATCGCGGCCGCCCGTTTCATGAAGAAGATTTTGCCCTCATCGCCGAATGGGGTTTCAGCTTCGTCCGCCTGCCCATGTCCTACCTCTGCTGGACCGACCTTCCCGACTGGTTCCAGATCCGCGAGCAGCCGCTCAAGGACATCGACCAGGCGGTCGAGTTCGGCCGCCAGCACGGCGTCCACGTCAACCTCAATCTCCACCGCGCGCCCGGCTACTGCGTCAACCCGCCCAAGGAGCCGCTCGACCTCTGGACCGACGACAACGCCCTCGACGCCTGCGCCTTCCATTGGTCGACGCTCGCCAAACGCTACAAGGGCATCCCCAACTCGCGCGTGAGTTTCGATCTGCTCAATGAGCCGCCGGACATTCCCGTCGAGCAGTACGTTCACGTCGTCACGCGCCTGGTCGAGGCGATCCGCAACGAAGACGAAAGCCGCCTGATCATTGCCGACGGCCTGAAGTTTGGCGGCGTGCCCGTCGCGCAGCTTGCCGACCTGAAAATCGCGCAAAGCACCCGCGGCTACGCCCCCGGCCGCGTCAGCCATTACCAGGCCTCCTGGGTCCAGGACGCGGACCAATGGCCCGAGCCCACCTGGCCGATCGACTACACCATCAAGGACAAAGATGGGAACGAACACACCGAGCACTGGGACAAGGCCCGCCTGAGGAAGCAGCAGATCGACCCGTGGAAGAAGCTCGAGGCCCAGGGCGTCGGCGTGCACGTGGGCGAGTGGGGCGCTCACAACCGCACGCCGCACGAGGTCGTCCTCGCCTGGATGGCCGATGACCTGGATTTGTGGCGCGAGGCCAACTGGGGCTGGTCGCTGTGGAACCTGCACGGCTCCTTCGGCGTCCTCGACAGCGGCCGCCGCGACGTCGACTACGAAACCTTCCGCAGCCGCAAGCTCGACCGCAAAATGCTCGAGCTCCTGCGCGCGAACTGAATTCACCGCCGAGACGCAGAGGCCGCGGAGAAGGCATGGGCCGAACGTTTGAAACAGAATGGAGTTGAGGATGCTGGAAGAAGCGCTCCTCGTTGAGTTGCAGCGAAACGGAGTTCCTCGGGAAACGCGAGGGTACACCAGCAGTGCGCCTACGGCTTGAGCAGGCGGACAAACCCTTCCTCCTCGAAATGACGGTCGGTCGTGAGGGCTTCGGTGATTCGGGCGTTGCGCATAAACAGGTTAGGTTAGAAGAACATCAGCGGCGGTGAAGAATGTGACCGCGTCCTGATGATTGGAGTCCGTCTCGTCCACGTACGCGAGCAGGCCCGACGAGTCCAGAAACATCACGGCCTCGGCTCATGAGGGTCCAAGGACTCCTTAACGAGGTCGGCGTCGATACGCTCATTATCCGATCCGTGCGGGTCATTTCCGTGATGCATTCCGGCAAATTGCAGGAGGCTTTCGCGCGCCCTCCGGCGCTCTTCGGGAGTTCTTTTCGGCACCGGCCTGGGTCCATACTTCGCCATCCATTCGATCGCCAGCGTCTCCAGCGGAGTCCGCTCGCGCTCTGCGATTTTGCGGAGCGTCTCATATACTTCATCCTGCAACTCAATGGTGATCGTCTTGCTCACGAGACGCTCCTCAATGCCAGTCCCAATATTCTAGCATATTCCCCGCAGAACAATCCATTTGTCATGGGCGCGGACCGGCTACTCGATCCATTGCGGACGAATGATCGGCGCGCCCTCGGAATCGATCCGGCATAGCGTCGTCTTATAAACCCTCGTCAGTAGCTCGGGTGCCAGTACCTCATTGATGGAGCCGTCGCAGGCAACACAGCCTTCCTCCAGCAGAACCAGGCGGTCGGCCGCCATTCCCGCAAGATTCAGGTCGTGGGACGCCATCATCACGCCGAGCCGGCGTTCTTTGGCCAGCGCCTTGAGCAGGCGGAGCACCTCCACCTGATGGCGCAGATCGAGAAAGGTGTTGGGCTCGTCCAGGAGCAGGGCCGCCGGTTCCTGCACGAGGCAGCGGCCGACGAAGACTGACTGACGCTGTCCGCCGGACAGCTCGCCGATGGGCCGGCGCAGGAATTCATGTAGCCCCAACTGCTTTGCGACCTGGTCGACGACCGCAACGTCCCGCGCCGATTCCACCCCGAACGCGCCCCAATACGGGGCACGGCCGTTGCGCAAAACATCGAGCACCGTCTGGTCGGGCTCGGCGGTCGGGGACTGCGGAAGGTACGCCACGCGCCGCGCCAGCTCCCGCCGCGGCCACGCCCGCACGTTCCGCCCGTCCCACAGCACCTCGCCCGCGGTGGCATGCAACTGTCCCAGCAACACCCGCAGCAACGTGCTCTTCCCTGAGCCGTTCGGGCCAATGAGTGCAACCACCTCACCGGCGGCCAGCCGCACCGAAACGCCGCGCAGCACCGGGCGATCGCCGTACGAAAACTGGAGGTTGTCCGCGTCGAGCAGGTTCACGATGCTCCCGAATAGCGATGTCGCGATCGCCAGAGCAGCAGCAGGAAGAACGGCCCGCCGAGCAATCCCGTAAGCACACCGACCGGCAGTTGCGTATGCAGGAGGCTTTCGTGGGTGAGGTAGCGGGAGACCGCGTCCGCCGCGGCCAGCAGCGCCGCCGCCAGCGCCGTCGCCAGCGGCAACAACTTCCGCTGGTCGTAGCCGACGATCAGGCGTGCGACGTGCGGGCTCACCAGCCCGACAAACCCGATCGGCCCGCTGATGGCGACCACCGCCGCGGTGACGATCGACGCCACCCCCAGCCCGATCCAGCGGAGCCGCTGAATTCGCACGCCCAGCGCCTCGGCCTCGGCTTCGCTGAGCGATGCGACGTTCAATTGGCCGGCAATGTAAGCCAGGACAAGCCAGCCCGCACCGACGCAGCAAGCCGCCAGCCATTCCTGCTGCCGGGTCAACGTCGTCTGGATCCCGCCGACCAGGAACGTGAACGGCCCACCGCCGCGCGAAACGATTTCCGGATGCCGGAAATAGATCAGCAGGTAGATCGAGCCGTTGACGGCGTTGACGATGACGCCGACCAGGATCAGCGTGACCGGCTCGATCCTTCCGCGGCGGCTGGAGACCGCCAGCACGATCGCCACGCTCGCCAGCGCCCCCGCGAAGGCGAACGACTGTTGTCCGGCCGCCCCGGCCAATGTCGTGGAAAACGATTCGAGGGACCCCACATACCAGAGCAGTGAAAGCAACGACGCGCCGCTGCTCACGCCCAGCAAATACGGATCGGCCAGGGGATTGCGGAGGATGGCCTGGTAGACGACGCCCGCCGCCCCCAGTCCCGCGCCGACCAGCGACGCGACCAGAACGACTTCGATGCGATAAGCCCGGGCGAATCCGCTGCCCGGCCAGGCGATTTCACCGGTGGACCCCACGGCGACGCACGCCGCCGCCACCACCGCCCAGAGCAGCAGGGACCCGATGAGCACCGCGGCCATCCGCCCGGCGCTCCAGCGCGTCATGATGCGGGTTGAGTCTTCGAGCTTCGCGATGCCGGCTCCTTCTGGGGCGACGGGTGCAGCGGCGGATGGAGCGCTTGGGCGAATTTCGCCGCCGTCTCGGCCACGTGCGATCCCGGCTGTTCGATGGTGTTGTCCGTGAATATCCACACCCGATGCTCGCGAACCGCCGGCATCTCGGCAAGCCCCGCCCACGCCGCCCGCGCCTGCGCAACCGTCCTCTCGTCCGCCCCGGGCAGCAGTTGGAGGATCACCTCCGGCCGCAGCGCCGCCAGCGCTTCGCGATCGAGCGTGACGTAATTCGGCGCCGTCAACGCGTTTTCACCGCCGGCCGCTTCCAGCAGGTCGTTGAGAAACGTCTGGCGCCCGGCCAATCCCGCGCCGCTCTCGCCGCTCACGATGATCGCCCGCACGGGCTTTTGGCCGGCGACGCTCCGGCGGAGCTGCTCAATCCCGTCGCGAATCCGCTTCCCTTCCTCATCGGCTTTGGCCGGCTCGTGACATGCCTGGCCCAGCGTGACAATCGCCGCGAAAATATCCTCCAGGCGGTCGGGTTGCACATTCACGCGCTCGATGCCGAGCTCGCCCGTTTTCTCGAGGAACCCGGCCGGTGCATGCCCGGGCCCGTAGAAGCTGACCAGCACGTCGGGTTTGATTGCCGCCAGCTTCTCCCAATCGATCGTCTGATACCCCCCGGCTCGGGGCAGATTCGCCACCTGCTCCGCGTGGTCATAATCGCTGACCGCGACCAGATGATCGCCGGCGCCCATGGCGAGGATCAGGTCTGTCGCCGCAGGCACCAGGGATGCGACGGTCGGCGTTTTCGCCCCGGTCGCGGCCGTGGATGCGTTGCCGCGACCGCACCCCACAAAAAGTGAGCAGCCCAGC
>DATHPP010000283.1:0-17094 GCA_035483795.1 Tepidisphaeraceae bacterium
GTGAGCAGGACCGCGGCGCTTTCGGGTAACACGGCAAGGTCCTCCGTCGCCTTCGCCAAAGAAATGCCGCGGGGATCCATGGCCACGGCGGGGGCGGTTTTGGCGGCGGTCTCGGTCAGTGCGGCCAGCAGCGTATAGCCGCCGCTCAGAGTCGCGGGGTATTTGAACTTCAGGTTGATCGTGCGGGCCGCACCGCTGCGAAGCTTGAGACGCAGCGTGAATGTGGCGATGGGAACGGCGCTGGCCGACAGCGTGCCGTCGGTGGAGGCGTAGACGGTGATCGAGACGGGGCCGGAAAACGAGGTTCCGCCGGAATTGATGATGCGGAGCGTGGCGGGGGCCTTGGCGCCGGCGATGCCCGTTGCCGGCGTGTTGCCGATGAAGCTGGCGCTGATCTGACCTGGGGGAAGCGGCTGCTGGCCGACGCTGTTGCCGACGGTTGAGCCGGCGCCGCCCGAGTTGCCGGTCGTGCCGCTGTTGGAGCCTGTGCCGGAGTGGGAGCCCGAGCCGGAACTGCCCGTTCCGGATGAACCGCTGCCGATTCCGGAGGATCCGCTCCCGCTTCCGTTAGATCCGCTTCCGTTTCCGTTCGACCCGCTGCCGCCGGTGGAACTAGCGGGGGCGTCGTTGAGCAGGCGGGAGACGACGACGGGTCCGGATGACGAGGTTGCCCCGGCGACGATCACTTGCCCGCCGGACGCCATCGCCAGCGTGGTGACAGGAATGGTCGTATCGGACGGGAGGGCGAACGTCGAATCGGGTGTGAGATCCGCGTTGAATCGCTGGACGTTGTAGGTGAACTGCTGGTTGTTGGTGGAATCGGGGTTGGGGAGATACCAGCCGAGTACGATTTTGCCGTCGGCCTGGAGGGCCATGCCGGCGGGCTGCTCGGTTTCGTAGCCGAACTGCGGCGGGCTGACGATCGTTGGGCCGGTGGCGAGCGTGCCGTCGGCGTTATAGCGGGCGGCGAGCATCGAGAGGTCATCGGACGCCGGCGAGATGATGGTGCCGCCGGCCAGGATCTGGCCGTTGGGCAGGACGATCAGGTTGGTGACCGCGGCGTCGGTGCCGAGGGTCTGGTTGATTTCGCCCGTGTAGCTCACGGGCGTGGTGACTTCGCCGGCAGCGCCGAAGGCGGCATCGGAGCTTCCGTCGGCGTTGAAGCGCCAGATGGCCAGGTCGGCGTTGGACGCAGCGCCGATAAGGATCTGCCCGTTCGGCTGCAACGCGAGCGCGGGCGTGGCGGGGGCGTCGTTGTACTGGTCGGAATGAGGGATCTGTGCGCTTACTTCGCCGGTGCCGTTGAAGCTGGGGTCGAGCGTGCCGTCGGTGCTATAGCGGGCCACGTGGAACGTGGAGGGGCCGGACCCGGAGGAGGACGGCAGCTCGATGCCGGCGGCGATGATCTTGCCGTCGGCGCCGATCGCCAAAGTCTGGATTCCCACGTATCCGTCGATCGAGCTGGTGACCGTGCCGGAGGAGCCGAAGGACATGTCGAGCGTGCCGTCGGCGTTGAGTCGGGCGAGGGCGAACAGCGCGCTACCGGTAGTAATGGACTCGTATCCGCCGAGCACGATCTTTCCATCGGGTTCGACGGCCAGGGCGTTGACGCCGGCGACGGGGCTGGCCACGACGCCGTGCGATCCGAATGTGTTGTCGGGCGATCCGTCGCTGTTGAGCCGTTCGATCTGCGTCTGCGATCCGCCCACGGCAATAACGATCTTGCCGTCGCTCTGCACCGCCAGCGGCTCGCGGTTGAAGGCGAGGGGCGTCGAGCCAGCGAGGGTCACCTGGCCGGCCGTGCCGAAGCTGCCATCCAGCGCGCCGGCGCTGAGGAGCGTTCGCGGCTCCAGTGTCTCGATCGCAACCCGTCGGGCAAATTCAGACGACAAAAGATCGCGGTCCATCATGCGGATACCTCCTCTTTGAGTTGTGCGGGTTGAACGCGGATTACTCACCACGAAGTTGTTCATGAGGCGGTGCCTCACCCAGAGAGGATGAAAATGGGCAACCGCCCTCAACTGGATTTTTGGCCGATCGGGGCCGTTCGACGGTCTATTTTCGGAGCAGGCACGAAGCGCATGACGAAAAGAAGAAAGGAAGATTGAAAACCGCGCAACTTGCGCAACTCAACCAGCCTCTCTGTCACTCTCCGTTTCTCGCATTTTTTCGTGTTCTTCGTGCCTCCGTGGTTCACTCGTGTTTTGGGGTGTGACACCCACAGTCGGGCCGACTCTAGGCCCCGGACCGGCACGTCCGGCAAGCGTGAAATCGGCAAAAAATCAGCGCGGAATCACCGCGCAGTAAAAAATATGTCGCACGCGGCGTGAGGGCGGATCAGACTGCTTGGATGCGCGTCAATAAATTTTCGAATTCGGGAGATTGTGGTGTGAAGATGGCGACTTCGAAGAGGCGTTCGGCGCCGGGGGCGTGGGAGAGCTGTACGCCGGGGCCGTAGAGGTTCATCAGCAGCGAATCGAGGTCCGGACCGATTTGCGCGAATGTTTCGGGCGTGTTGGGCGCGTGGAGGCGGTCGTAGATACGGAAAATCGCCTCGTTGGTCCGGAATCGGATGCGGTCCTGGAGGGACGGGTCGTTCTGGAGCAGAGACGCGCATCGCAGCGTGTAAGCGAGTGCCGTGCGCAGGCGCTGGGCGAAGGAGCCGGGGACCGGCTGCTTGCGGATGTAAAGGAGGCCGAGGCGGCCGTCGGAAAGATCGGCGTGAATATTGGCTTCGTGGGAAACCAGCACCGTGCCGGGTCCTTCGTGGACGTGCTTGTAGTCGGCGACGTCGATCAATTGATGCCCATCCAGCGCGCGGGTCTGGATCCAGCGGTGGAAGACCGGGACGAACTGCTCGACCGCCAGGTTTGAGGGGGTTTCGACGAAGAACTTGAAGGCGAGCTTGTGGGATTCCATGTTTGTTTGTGGCACCCGCTTCCTGTGACACGGGTTTTCAACCCGTGCCGAGCGATTTGCCATCGATCGTTGCTTCTTGTTCGATCACCGCAAGCACGGGTTAAAAACCCGTGTCACGTGAAGCTGTCGCGTGAAACACGTGTGAAGCTCTCACACAGCGGCCACGGCGGGCTCCTTGGTCAGGTTCAGCGACTGCTGGTACTTGGCGTAGCACTTGTGAGCGGCGTCGATGAACAGGTTGGCCTCCTCGACGATCTTATGGGCCGTGTCTTTGGTGTAGCGGGTGTCGGGGTTTTCGTGGCGATTGAACAGGTAGTTGGCGAACTGGCCGTGATGGTACGGGTCCCAGAAGAACCTGGGCTCGACGAACCGGGTGCGGAATTCGCGGACGATCGAATCCGGGTCGGCCGGCGGGTCGGGGAGCTGAAGCTGCACGAGCGTCCTGGCGGCAGTCAGCATCGCGCCGTAGGCCATCTCGTCGGCCCTCTGGTATTGGCCGTCGTCGAGCAGAAGCTGGGCCTCGAAGGCGTCGCTCTCGGCGCTGGTGAAGCCGAACTCGGTGAGGGAGACGACCTCGCCGGCGCATTCGCCGGTGCCCATGTCGCCGATCGTGAACTCGCGCGGGTCGCCCCAGTCGGAATAGAACGAGGCATCGACGGTGTGCGGGGGCACCTTGGCCAGGTCCTCGATCATGGTCTTCAGTTCCTTCTTGCCAAGCCGACGGCAGAAGGCCTGGAAGGTTTCCTCGCCCTGGCGGTCCTTCACGAAGCGATCGGTGAGACGGTTGATGACGTCGGGGATTCTTCGCGACGGGATCGAACCGATGGCCAGGCCGTAGGACTTGCCGTTTTCGGTCCATTGTCCGCCGATCATCACCTGGAAGTGTGGGACGGTGTAGCCGCCGACGTTGCGGCTGTTGCCGTAGAAGCCGATGTCGGCGACGTGGTGCTGGCCGCAGGAATTGAAGCAGCCGCTCACCTTGATGTGCAGGTTGCGGACGGCTTCGTGCAGCGACTGGCTCTGGGCGGCCAGACGCGTGCGCAGCTCGCCGGCCAGGCCGCGCGACGAGGCGATGCCGAGCTTGCAGGTGTCGGTGCCGGGGCAGGAGACGACATCGAGGATCGTGCCGGCTCCAGGGGCGCCAAGGCCAAGGTCTTTCAACTCCTGATAAAGTGCCGGCACCTTGCCGTGCGGGACCCAGCGGAGCACGATGTTCTGGTCGACGGTGGTGCGGGCGTGATCGGAGGCGTAGCGGTGGACCACGTCGGCCAGCTTCCGCATCTGATCGGATGACAGATCGCCCAGCGGGCAGGTGACGGTGACGGTGGCGAAGCCGGCCTGACGCTGCTGGTAGACGTTGGTTTTGGCCCATTCGTCGAAGCCTTCGGGCCGTCGGGCGCCGTTAAGCTGCACGGCGTTGAGCGCGGGCGATTCGTCGTAGCGGGGGATCTGGTCGAAATACTTCCGCCAGCTTGGGTCTTCGGGCATGGCCCGGCGTTCCTCGAGAACGATGCGCCGGAATTCGTCGATGCCGAGCTTGGAGACGACGAACTTGAGGCGGGCCTTCTGGCGATTTTTCTTCTCGCCCAGCCTGGCGAAGACCCGGCCGATGGCCCGGGCCATCGGGAGCAACTCCTCCTCCGGAAGAAACTCGTCGAAGAGCTGGGCCTGGTACGGGACGGCGCCGAGTCCACCGCCAACGTAAAGCGCGAAGCCGCGTTTCTCCTGGCCGTCGATCATTCTCTTCTTCGCGATGCCGCCGAGGTCATGAATGGTGACCAGGGCGCAGGCCTCGTGTTCGCAGCCGGAGAAGGCGATCTTGAATTTGCGGCCGAAGTCCTGGGTATCGGGATGCCCGAGCAGGTAATAGGCGCAGGCCTTTGCGTAAGGGGAGACGTCAAAGGCTTCGGTGTGGCAGACGCCGGCCAGCGGGCAGGCGGTGACGTTGCGGACGGAGTTGCCGCAGGCTTCGCGGGTGGTGATGCCCACCGCGGCCAGCCGCCGGAACATCGGCGGCACGTCCTCGATGTGGACGTAGTGGAGCTGGATGTCCTGGCGGGTGGTGATGTGGCAGATGCTGTCAGAATATTCCTCCGCCAGGTCGCTCAACTCCCGCATCTGAGTCGGGTTCAGGGCGCCGAAGGGGATTTTGATCCGCTGCATTCCCGGCGCGTCCCAGACGGTGTCGGGGCCTTTGGTGAGGGGATTGGATGGGAATACAAGTTCCTGGGTCTGGATGCCGTCGTGGCGCTTGCCGTTGTCGTATCGCTGGCCGTAGGTCCCGCGGCGGAGGCGGGTTTCGGCAAAGACGCGCTCCTCGATCTTGCCCTGCTTGCGCAGGTGCATCTGCGCCTCGAACTGATCGATTTCCCGCGCCATGTCAGACGGGATTCTGCTTTCGAGCTTTTCTTTCCAAGTTTGAGCACTCATGGAAACGAACCTGCCGTTAAACCTGCCTTGGGATGAACCTCGTGCTGCCGGAAAAAATGGAGGAGCGATTCTAGCGATCGCGCCGATCTGCCACAAACCGGACCCGGGGAATAAATCCCTATAGGGATTGTGGAGTTTAGAGGAAACAACCGCGGGCGGTCAAGCGGAAACGTGCACGGGCCCTGACCGAAAATCGGTAAATCCTGAAATTTCAGAGAGTTAACCCGCCAGAGCGCCTTTGATTTTCTCCAGGCCGGCGATGACCATGTTGATGTCTGCGGGCCGGCTTCCCAAGCTCAACCTGCAGCACCACATCGCCAGTTTCGAGAGCGGCTCGGGCACGGAAGCATTCAGGTCGCTGGGAGACGGATAGGTTTGTTCCTTCAGCGTATCCCATTCGCGTTTGGCTACGGTGAAAAGCGTGGGAATGCGCTGGCCGGTGAGGGCCCAGTAGAGGGTTGCACCGAAGTTGTAGATGTCGGTCTGGAAGGTGACGGGTTTGAGCCGCACCTGTTCGGGGGCGATGAAGTCGGGGGTCCCCTGGACGCGCTCTTTGAGCGTTCCGGCTCGGCAGCATTGGCCGAAATCGATGATCTTCACCTGTCCATCGGGGGAAAGGAGGATGTTGTGGGGCTTGAGATCGCAATGAACCAGCATCTGGCGATGCAATTGGGCAAGGCCGCGAGCGACTTGCAGGAAAACGTCGATCAACTGCATCGGCTGCAAGAGGGGCAGCTTTTCCAGCGGCTCCCCATCGACCAACTCCATGACCAGTGCGGCTTCGGTGGGACCGCCGAGCAGCTTTTTGTTGATTTTGAGGTCGATACACTTGCGCAAAATTGGGCTTCGGAACTGCCGGCTGACGTCAAACTCATTCTGAAGCTGCTGGATGTAGCGAATATCCTTTTCATACCGTCGAATGACGTGCTTGAGAGCGTAAAGCTGTCCCGATTCCGCGTCGCAAACGACGAAGAGTTGGCTTCCGGCCCCTTCGCCAAGCCGGCTGACCACGTCATACCCGAACAGCGTCTTGGGCCGCGAGGTGTAAAGCGTCATAAATCACGACCTGCCATTTGCGCAGCGGCAGATCCCCACGACATTGTATGCCATGTCCGATGTGCCTATCTGAAGAACGGATGAGAACGGCAGAGTATTTCAAACGGCGTCGGCGTGTGTGTCATTTGGAGGATTGGGCGGGCGTGCCGGTCTGGTTCAAAGACTGAATTTCGCTCCCCATCTCTTCTGGAAAGGGTGGGGGCGAGGGAAAGTGGTGGCAGCTTTTCGATCGCCCTCTATCCCCCTCCCCGAGCTCCCGGAGGGAGAGGGGGAAATCCTGGCGCTCGACTGCTCGTCAGGCGCTTTCGCATTGGAAGCGCGTCATCGCGTTGGAGGGTTCGTAGCCGGGCAATTCGTTGCGGTCGGGGCGGAGGAAGAGGGAGGCTTTGCGGCGGGCTTCGCCGGGCTGGTGGAGGTGCTCGAAAAAGCGCGCCTTGCGGGCCATGAACAGGAACTTGCGCTGGGCGTCGGTGAGGCCGCTGCCCGCGGATTGGAGAAGCAGGCCGGTCGCCTTGTCGTCCAGATGGGCGGTGCGCTCGAAGGCAACGCGGACTTCGCTTTCGAGCGACGCCAGTCGGTCCTCGAGCGCCCGGCGGATGTGATCGAAGTCGCGAGTCATCTCCTCGGGCAGCTCGCGGCGGATGTGGTCCAGGTCCTCGCCGTTCATCATCGCGTCCCACAGCGCCAGTGGCGTGCAGCGGGAAATCAGCTTGTGGATGCGGCAATACTGCTCGCCCTTGAGCTTGATCCGCAGCCCGCCGCGGAAGCGCACGACGAAGCCTTCGCGGTCACGGGGCAGCGATCGGCACAGCGCAAGCAGTTCGTTCAGCGACGCGTAGCTGTGCGATTCGACCAGACGAAGTCGTGCCCGGGCGGCGGTCTCGGTGAGTTGCGTCCGCGTAAATTCGTGCCCGGATTCGTCGTAGGCGCCCAGCAGGACCAGGCCCTCGAAATCGTAAGGGATCACGATGCGGTTCTGGCGGTAAACGATCTCCACGAGGTAGGTGACGCCGGGCACGAGGGCGGTCGTGTCGGCGGCGGCCGCCAGATGGGCCGTCGCCCATTGGGCCTGCTCGCTTTCAAGGGCGCCTTTGGTGGAGACGATCCAGCGGCCCTGATGCTCGAAGACGATTCCGAGGGAGCCGTCGATTTTTTCAGTGACCTCGAAGGGTTCATCAGGCAAGCTCGTGATCAGCTCGCCGAAATTGAAGAACTTGGGGAAGGGCGTGGCGAGGACGCGCTTGGCCGCGGGGTCGAGGATCAGGCCGCGGGCCAGAAGTGAGAACAGGTCCCAGCGGTTATCGAACCGGCAGCCGTTGGAATACATGTAGATTTCCAGGCCGTCGGATTTGCAAACGACGACGTTTTGGGCCCGCACCGCCGCCAGTAGCCCCGCGCGCAGCTCGTCGAACGGCATGGCTCGCGCCGGATGCCGGCCGTAGACGCTGGAGATCAGATTACGGTCCAATTCCATTGGGTCTGGATGTTACGCCTGACCAAGCGGCATCATCCATATCGGACTGAGATCGCGAGTATTGCCGCTTATCGGATACCGACATTTCCTTCCTAAACGCCTGTGAGGTTTGTGTCGATTCAGACGGCGGGATCAACCCCATAATCCGGGCACAAAGAGGAAGAAATATGAGACGGAATCGCACCCGCGGGGCCACCGTTGTCGAGAAGCTCGAATGCCGCCGCCTCCTGGCCGCTCACGTCTGGAGCGGCGCGGTCAACGGGAACTGGTCGAATGCGGGCAACTGGTCTTCCGGCGGGGTACCGACGTCGGCGGAGAGCAATCTGACCATCGACTTTCCCGCCAACGGAACCACTTTCACGACGAGCGACAACATCGCAAGCCTGACGATTACCGCCTTCACCTTCGAGGGTGGGTATTCGATCACGGGAAATGCCTTCACCCTGTCCGGTTCGGTCTCGAGCTCGGGTTCGGGATCGGCGAGCATCGGGGATAACGTGACGCTGGGGTCGGACGCCACGTTCACCGCCGGAGGCAGCGAGCTGGGTTTGTATGGGAACATATCCGGTTCGCATGGCGTCACGTTGACGGCCGGCCTGCTCTACCTGAGCGGCGCCAATGCTTTCACCGGGACCACGACGATCCAGGCGGGCACCTTCGACGTCGGATCCATCGAGGCCTTCGGCGCGTCAACCGCGCCGGTGGTGGTTGATTCCGGCGGAAGCATTCAGATGGAACTGGGCCAGACGATTCCCAATCCGCTGACGATTGCGGGCGCAGGCTCTGGCAGCGGGGCGTTGACGACTCAATCGGCGTTTCTGGGCGCCACGCAGTTGACCTGCCTCTGGTCCGGCGCTGTGACCCTTGCCGGCGCCACAACGGTTGCCGGCACCGACAGCAACCCGATGCTGGCGACACCGGCGACCACGCTGGAATTCACCGGCGCCATTGGCGGCTCGGGTAACCTCACCGCCGCGGGCGGCCACGTGCTTTTGCAGGAAAGCGTGAACAATACCTATTCGGGCGCGACGACCGTCACCGACGGGACGCTGATGCTGCACGGCTCGGGCGTTGCCGTGCCCGGCAACGTTGAAATCGCCGGGGGCACGCTCGACGAGCAGGTCTCCAACCAGTTCGCCACCTCCGTAGTGCTCACTGTCGATTCGGGCGGCACGTTTCAGATCGACACCGGCATTACACAAACGGTCGGCGGGCTCGGGGGCGGCGGCATCATCGACGGCTCCGGCACGCTCACGTTCGCCGCTTCGACCACTGATTTCTTCACCGGCCAGATCAACGGCGCCGCATCGATCAACATCACCAGCGGCTGGTTGATCCTGAATGGAACCTCCTCCAGCACCACCACCGGAACCGTCAGCATGTCAGGGGGAGGGAGTCGGTTGTCGCTCAACTCCAGTCTGCCGGATGCGCAGTTGTCGTTCACCGGGGGCGAACTATTCGGCAACGGAACGATCGGCAGCGTCTCGGCCGCCGGCGGCGTCACCCAGCCGGGAGGCTCGAACGGAAGCCCGCTCTCGGTCGTCGGAAATCTCTCCCTCACCGGTCCGGAATACGCCTGGGTCGGCGTCAGCAACACCAACTATGAGGTGATCGACGTCGGCGGCACCGTCACCCTCGGGGGCAGTTTCGCGATCGCCAATCTGGCCCTGGGCTACACACCCGCCAGCGGCACCGTTTTTACCATCATCAATAACCTGGGCAGTCAGCCGGTCTCCGGGACCTTCGCAGGATTGCCAGAGGGGCATGTGCTGAGCTTCAACGGCGGGGACTGGAAAATCAGCTACGTCGGCGGTGACGGGAACGACGTCACCCTCACGTACCTCGGCCTGCCGACAACGACGACGCTCACCTCAACCGGAAGCCCGACGGCATTCGGCCTGGCGACATTCCATGCGACAGTCGCGCCGACCGGCGGAGGCTTGGCCGTGCCGACCGGCGCCGTCACGTTCTTGAACGGCAGCTCCGTGATCGGCGTCGCCAATCTGGACAACACCGGCACGGCCACTTTGCAGGCGCAAACGTTGCCGGTTGGGTCGTATACCATTACGGCCACGTACAGCGGCGATACCGCCTTCGAGTCCAGCCCCAGCTCCGAATCCGTCTCCCAGACCGTCACCAAGGCCGCAACCACGACCATGGTCGGGACGTCGGTCGGCACCACGTCGGTTGGCGGCGCGGTCACGTTGACGGCGACAGTTGGCGAATCCAACAGCCCTTCAGAGCCGACCGGTTCGGTCACTTTTTCGGTCAACGGAACGGCGGTCGGAACGCAATCGCTCAACAACGCCGCCCAGGCGTCGATG
Organism: Tepidisphaeraceae bacterium; assembly: GCA_035483795.1. GTDB lineage: Bacteria > Planctomycetota > Phycisphaerae > Tepidisphaerales > Tepidisphaeraceae > DASXMX01. Next base: position 10,204 of record DATHPP010000283.1, read on the forward strand.
ACGCTCAGCAACCTGCCGGCGGGAGCGGACCACATCACCGCCAGCTATGCCGGCGATGGCAATTACCAGAGCAGCGCCACGTCCACGCCGGCCGGTGTCAGCGTCGTGCCGACGATCTCGATTACCAATGCGACGATCACCGAGTCCACCTCGGGGACCGGTGAAGCGCAGTTCACCCTGCTGCTCAATGCGGCGTCGAATGAGATCGTGACGGTCAATTACGCGACCGTAGACGGCACTGCACTGGCCGGGCGCGATTACTCCGCCGCCACAGGTACGGTGACGTTCAATCCCGGTCAGACTTCCGGGACGATCACCGTGCCGGTCATCGGCAGCACTGATTACAAGCCGACCGAGACGTTTTCCGTCCAATTGTCCGGGGCAGTCAGTGCATCCATCCCCTCGGGCACGGCGACGGGAACGATCCAGAACGGCAACGACCGCGTCCCCGCATCGGGATTGATGCCTGATCCATTGAATCCCAACGAAACCGATCTCGTCGTCGACGGGACGGCTGGCGCCAACACGATTCAAATCAAGTCGGCCAAAATCCACGGGCAGGTGACAGTTACCGTCAATCATCAAATGAGCGGGCCTTTTTCGCCCACCGGACACATCGTCGTGTACGGGATGGGTGCCAACAACAAGCTCATCGTCGATCCGAAGATATCGCTGGGCGTGATTTTCTTCGGCGGGAACGCGGCCAACACGTTCAGCGGCGGGGCGGGCGGCGACATCGCCGTCGGCGGGGCGGGCAAGTCCACGTTCGCCGACAATGTCGGCCGAAACTTCCTGATCGGCGGGGCCGGTCCGGCCTCGCTCAAGGGCGACCGGGCCGGCAACGTGCTGATCGGAGGCACGACCAGCTACGACGGCGGAAAATTGTCGGACATTTACGCGCTGGAATCCCTCCTTGGCGAGTGGAGTGCCGGAGCAAGCTACGACACCCGCGCCGCGGCCATGGCCGGCGGCGTTGGCATGCTCAATGCCCACTTCTCATCGACCACGATACCCGCCTTGAACTCGGCCGATCACCTTCAGGGAACCAAAAACGTCGATTGGCTGATCGCGGCGCCCTCGAAGACGAAGCACGCCGGAACACCTCGCCTTCGGAGCCGGCGATCCGGCGCGGGGCATGCATGACCATATGACTGTGCGTGCCACGAAAGGTGCGGAACCACGCGTCGCGAGACCGCAAGCCCAGGATACCGAGCAGGCATATCATATAAAGCGGATGGTACGCTTTAATGGTCCGGTGACGATGCGGCTTACGCGGCTGGTGGTGACCGGCGCGCTGTTGGTGCTCTGCTCGGGCTCGTCACCGCGGGGATTTTCAGGAGCGTCGACGCGGCCGTTACGGCAGGCGACGTTCGCCGCGGGATGCTTCTGGGGCGTGGAGTCGGAGTTCCGCGCGACGCCGGGCGTTGTGGCGACGATGGCCGGCTACACCGGGGGCAACACGCCCGATCCCGTTTACCGCGACGTGGCGCTGGGGCACAGCGGTTACGCCGAGGCGGTGCTCGTGACTTACGATCCGTCGCGGGTCAGCTTTGCCGAGCTGCTGGACGTCTTCTGGAGCTGCCACGATCCGACCGCCGACCTGTCGCTGCCCGGCGACCCGGGGCCGCACCGCTCGGCGATCTTTTTCCACGACAAGCCACAGGAAGCGACCGCGCGGGCGTCGATGAAGGAAGTCAACGAGGCAAGAATCTTTCCCGCGCCCGTCGTGACGCAGATTGTTGCCGCGGAGAAGTTTTTCCCGGCCGAGGATTTCCACCAGCACTATTTCGAGCAGCACGGAGTCGAGGGGACGTGCGGCATCAGTGGAGTTCGAGTCCACACGCGATTGGCTGCGCGGGCCGGTCGGATGCGGAGCGCACAGCCTTAATCCCACCAGAAGTACCACGCTTTGCCGTTCAGACGACGTGCAGCCAACTTGGCGAGTGTTCCGGTTCCCTGTTCCACGATGTCGATGCAGTAAATATATTGCTCGCGTGCCAAAGCCAAGGCCATGTCCCGGTCGGCCGGAGGGCGGGAGACCGTCATCTCCACCACATCTTGCGTGACGCCGAACACTTCCGCGCCGTAGAGACGGTTCCATCGCTGCGCGATTGCGACATGCTCGGCGGGTGTGGGACATTCGTTCCACGCACCGAATTTAAGATGAGCAAAAACCTCCCATGGTCGCGTTGTCGGGACCAATGCCATCGCCACCTGCGGATGTGCTTTTCGCGTGCTCATGTTATATGGAATCGTGAGGGCCGTGGACGGCTTTGCTTCGTTCGGCCAGATCCCTACTTTTGCAAGAAAAACTTCCGGATCGCATTCATTCAATTCCGCGAGCTCCTGACGCCATGACTCGTCACGCGTCTTCAGCACTTCCGCGCCGTCGAGCTTGGCCGCTTCGGTGAGAATATCGGACGCCGACTCCGATGAATTGCGGAGGACCTCTTTGCGGTTGGTAGCTTCGAAAGGCTCTCCCAGCACGACGGGCCAATGTCCAATTGGCTCGGCGGCGAATCGGATCCGCTGCCAGATCTCGATCGCCTGTTTGCCACCCGGCGTGGTGAGCTGCCAGATTCGGCCGTCGTTGGTGTCGGCTATAACGTCAAGCGTAGCCGGGTTGATCTGGTTGCGCCGCAGCAGGTCCGCCATTTCCGTCATGATTTCCCCGCGCGCGTTGATGAGGGTGCGTCTTTCTATCTGCGATCGCGTTCAAACACCAGCTTTCCGGCCAGGTAGGTTTGCAGCACTTTGGTTTTCCCGATCTGGTCCGGGGGACACGTGAGCGATGAGGACAACGGCGAGCTTTGCAAGCAGACAAATAGAGCACCTGCTTCCGCTGGCAGCCTTCATGGTTTACCTCTTTGGCCCGAAGTGTAATTCGATATATCGGCGCCGGCCAACTAATGCGCATCAGACGGTCACGGGCTCTGACGGTGCCGAAGTCATCGCGAGCGTTGTGTACAGCGAATGGCAGGCGGCGACAAAGGCGCCTTCGGTGAAGCGCTCAAGCCCCAGCGCGGCGGCGGCCAGGGCAAGTTGGCGGGCGGCGTCGGGATTCTCGAACAGCTCCATCATCCGCTGCGCCAGCAGACGCGGCTTGGGAGATGGGACGATGGCGGTGGATTGGGGCGTGAGGATTTCGCGGACCAGTGGGTTGTCGACCGCGATGATCGGCAGGCCCGCAGCGGCGCACAGGGCGATCGGCAGGGCCGAAGCGGTGCTCTGCGGCGTCACCAAGGCAAGGTCGGCGATGCCGAGAAGCTGCTCGAAATCGATCCGGCGGCCGAGCCGGCGCTCGGCGTCGACCACCACCCGCTCCTGCCGCAATCTTCTGCCTAGCCATGCGATCGAACCGGCCTCGCGGCCGCGGCCCCACAATAAGAGCCGATAGCGCGGGTCCAGAACGTGCAGGATCGATGTCGCATGCAGGGCGAGCTTGTGGCCGGCAGCGAAAGTCGATTCGCCGGGGGCAAGCACGACGCGATCTTCAGCCGCCAGGCCGAGTTGCTCGCGGAGCCGATGATCGCGGCATGGGGCCAGGCGATCCCGATCGACGCCGGGTGCGATCACGTGGCAGCGGGCGGGCGGGATTCCGGCGCGCAGAAGCCGGCCGCAGGCGGTGTGGGAATCGGCAACGACGTGAACGTCGCGGTACGCCATCGCCGCCAACCACGACCAGGTCCCGCGCGACATTCGTCCTGAGACGCTGAAGACGACCGGCAGTCCGGTGCCGAGCGCCGCCATCAGCGCCGGTGGGTCCCAGGCGTGAACGAGGTTGAATGCGTGAGCGAAGCGGAGCCGAATCGCGGCCTCGGGGGCGCTGCGATAGTCGCCGCCCCGGCCGATCGTCAGCACCAGCGAGCGGCAGGCCTCGGTGGAATTGTCCGCCAGCATCATCGCGCCGCGGGCCTCCGCAAAGCTCGACGATTCGCGGTCGGTGCTGAGCAACTGAAGAGCGCGGAGCATCCCCTTGAGCGTATCCGAAGCGCAACGTCACTTCGACTTGACGGGCGGCGGCGCGAGGAATTGGAAGGACTGGACGCTTAATTCGCCGGAGTGGCCGACGAAGACAAGATAGAGGTCATGGATGCCGGTTACCTTCTTCACTTTGGTCGACTGCATCTGCGCGCTTTTAGCCCGCTTGGCCGTCGGTGGCTTGACGGTTCCGATGACCGCGCCTTTGGCATTGTCGAGGCGAAGCTGGACGCGCAAGCCGGTCTGCTTGCCGACGGCGGCCAACACCATATTGAGAGCGGCGGCGCCGCCGCCAAAGTTGACGGAAGTGAACTTGAGCCAGTTTCCGGCGGCGCCGATCACGCTGCCGTCGGGGGTGGGTGCGGTGCCGAGGCTGGCGGAGGCCTTCCCCGCCGCGATCGGAGCAAAAGCGCTGACCGGATCGGGGACGGGTGCGCGGGTTGGGCCAATGAAGGTGAACGGATAGTCGTTGCGTGGGCCGCTGCTGGAAGTGCCGGAGTTTCCGCCGGTTTTTGAGGCCCCGGACGACCCGCCGCTTTGGGACGAGTTGTTGCTCTTCGAAGAGCTGCCGCCCTGGGACGAGCTGCCGCTACTCGTCGAGTTCGACGAGGACGAAGATGTTGCGTAGGTGGAGGACGAAGCACTGGAACTGGAGCCCGAAGAGGAAGGCGAGCCGCTGCCGGAGGAGGCGCTGGGCGGCAGGGGGTCGGCCGAGGGAGTACCGGTGGAGCTGATGTTCGGGGAGCCGCTGGCGTAGTTGTTGTAAGCGATGTACGCACCCGGATTACTGAGGGCGATCGAATTGTAGAGGGTATTGCCGGTGATGACGCCGCCGGCCCAGCTTCCGGTGTTGCCGTTCCCGACGATGCTGCCGACGTTGCCGGCGATCTGGTTGTTCTCCACCTTGTTGCCGGTGGACCAGAAGTTCATTTTGATGCCGCCATCGACGTTGGCGATGACGTTGTTCTCGATGGTCCAGTTGGAGGCGCTGTTGTCCAGGAAAATGCCGTTGGCGCTGAACCACTCGGGTGAGTCGCCGTTCACGTGTTCATGGATGTTGTAGATGGCATTCCAGGCGATGAGGCTGCCGGAGCCGTTCTGCGAGACGGTGTAAATTCCTCCGCCGTCGGCGGTCTGGAGCATGACGTCGTGGATAGTGTTGCTGATGATCTGGGCGCCCCAGCCCTGGTCAATGATTCCATCGCGAGCGGCGTTGTAGATGAGGTTATGGTCGATGGTGACGTTGCTGCCGTAGTTGTGGATGGCGGCCGAGTCGCTCTGTCCGTAGTCGACGTCGTGAATGACGGTGTTGGTGACGCGGGAGTTGCCGCCGGAGATGTAGACGCCGTCGCCGGCACTCCAGGCGATGGTGCTGTTCTCCAGCAGGCTGTTTGAGCCATTGAGCTCGATGCCGTCGTTGTTGGGCTCGGACCACCCCTTGGTGAGCCAGGTCGACTGCGAGATGTAGGTGGCCCGCATGTTGTTGATGACGAGGTGACTCGAGCCGCCGTCGGTTTTGATGGTGGCGGCGAAGATGTTGATGCCGTTGAGGGTGATGTTGGCATCGCCGCTCAGGTCGAAGGCGTAGTCGCGATGTTTGACCTCGATGTCGAGCGAGTTGGGGTTGGCACTATTGGGAGCCCATAAATACAGGTGCCCGCTCGAGTCGCGGTACCATTCGCCGGGGCTGTCCAGCCCCTGGAGTTTCCCGAAGAGGTAATAGGAATTTCCGGCCCGGGGGGCTGTCCAGGTGGTGTCCTGGGAGTAGTCGAAGGTGAGCCATCCGTTGCCGGAGCCGACGATGGAGCCGGTCTGGTTATACCAACCGGAGCCGGGCAGGATCTGGATATAGCCACCGGTCCACCCGCCGGACAGGTGCGAATCGTAGATGGTGACGGTATTGCCGTTGCCGCCCCCGCCCTGAACGGTCGCAGTCGACGGCCAGGTGAGATTGGTGCTGGTGTTGGGCCAGCGCGCCTCGTTGATCATCTGCCCGTTGACAAATACCTGATTGTTTCCCTCGCCCAGGTCCCAGGGCATGTAGCTCTGATAGATGCTTCCACTGTATCCGCCCCAGGAGCCAATGGGATCGGCGCCGCTGACGACGACGTTCTGGTTGTTGTAGGCCTGGAAGGTGATGCCGCCCTGATTGGGGTGGACCTGCTCGTGATACGTTCCGCCGAAGATCATGACGGTGTCGCCCCAGTGGGCGATGCTGGCGGCATGCTGAATCGTGTGGAAAGGCGCCGAAAAAGCGCCGGAATTGGAGTCGTTTCCGGAAGTGGAGACGTACCAAGTGGTGGAGAGGAGCGTTCGGCTTTCGAGTGCCTCAATGCGCGTATCGGCATGCATTGCCTGCCGGATTGCGGCGGGCAGGTCGCGTTTGCGGCCAGATAAGAGCGTACCAAGATTGGTCCCAAAAGCCTTACGCTTGGGCATCACTCAACTCCTTGATGGTGGACAACCGCGCGACACACGTCCCTGTGTGTTTTTTGACGCGGTCTGCAACTCAAACAGGGATCTCTGAACGCGATATACGATCGGTTGGGGAACTGGGGCAAATCAGAAAAAATTCGCCGGCAGCAACCACCACCCCGCGTCAGAGATGGGTACGGCTTGAAACCCTGGTCAGCACGACCCGACTCCGTTGTAGGCGGACGGGACTATTACGCGCATAGCTTCTGATTACAACCCAAATTATTGGACTTAATGAAAAAAATTTTTGCCGCGCGAGCCAGACCATGAATTTGATTTGATCTGATGCGATTGCCATTTCTGGCGAGGCGCGCTTACTCAGGGTTTTCAGGCGCGGAAGGGCCGGCATCGGAAGGTTGATCGGCGTTGGCGCGAATCAAGGGTCCGGCGAGGGCGGCGGTGATGAAGATCGCGATGACGATGATGACTGCCACA
>DATHPP010000284.1:0-9392 GCA_035483795.1 Tepidisphaeraceae bacterium
TTTGCTCACGCAAAGACGCAAAGGCGCAAAGCGGCCAAGATTCTTCTTAGCCGCTTTGCGCCTTTGCGTCTTTGCGTGAGCTTCTGCTTACGACATGTTCATCGCCAGGAGGAATTCCGCGTTCGACTTCGTCTTGCGAATGCGGCTCACCAGCATTTCCATGGCTTCGACGGGGTGCATGTCGCTCAAGACGCGGCGGAGGATGCGGATCTTCTCGACCTCGCCGGGGTGCAGGAGCAATTCTTCCTTGCGGGTGCCGGAGCGGTTGATGTCGATGGCGGGCCAGACGCGCTTGTCGACGAGCCGGCGGTCGAGGTGCAGCTCCATGTTGCCGGTGCCTTTGAACTCCTCGAAGATGACCTGGTCCATGCGGCTGCCGGTATCGATGAGGCAGGTGGCCAGGATGGTGAGGCTGCCACCGTTCTCGACCTTGCGGGCGGCCCCGAAGAGGCGTTTGGGGATTTCCAGGGCGCGGTTGTCGAGGCCTCCGGACATGGTGCGGCCACCGCTGGGACCGCCGGTGTTGAAGGCCCGGCCGACCCGCGTGAGCGAATCCAGAAGCACCACGATGTCGGCGCCGAATTCCACCTGCCGCTTGCACCGCTCGATGACGAGCTGGGCCAGATCCAGGTGTTTGTCGACGGTGTTGTCGTTTGAGGAAGCGAACACCACGCCCGGGATGTTGCGCTTCATGTCCGTGACTTCCTCGGGCCGCTCGTCGATCAGGAGGAGCACGAGCTGGACGTTCGGATAGTTGGCATGAATCCCCTTGGCGATGTTCTGGAGGAGAATGGTTTTGCCGGTGCGGGGCGGGGCGACGATCAGGCCGCGTTGTCCGAAGCCGACCGGCGTGAGGATGTCGATCACCCGGGTCGTCAGCTCCGCCGGGTTGTGCTCGAGCTTCAGGACCGGCTGCGGGTCCAGGGCGGTGGCGTCATAGAGGGCGGTTTTGGCGATATATTCATCGGGCGGACGGCCTTCGATGCTCTCGATCCGGTCGAGCATCCGGCCGCGCGGAAACCCGCGCAAAAGCAAGCCCGGCCGCAGCTTCAGCTCGCGGATCACGTTCCGCGAGACCAGAAAATTGCCCCGCGCCTGGCGCAGGGGAAAACTGGGATCACGAAGCTGGCCGTCCTGGCGCTCGTCGGTGACTTGTAATATACCTTCGACTGTGGAACTGCTCATTGCCGATCCGTCGCTGCAATTGAAATGCATACCCCGGGCCACCCGCCCGGCAATTTCCGTGCGGACGGCACCTGTGCCGCCCAGCCCCGCGGGCGGCGGACCCACGACTGACTTTGCTGTTGACCGGGACTATTCAGCTACTCAGGAACGGGAATTCCGTTGTCATGCGGCATTCCCGACGCCGGTTTGTAGAATGATGGAGCATAGCCAAACTTCCCGCGGAGTCAAAACATGGACCTGCTGACCCAACTTCAAACCGACATGAAAGCCGCCCTGAAGGCGGGGGACAAGAACCGCCTGAGCGTCATCCGGATGCTGCTGAACGACGTGAAAAACATCGACCTCGCCCCCAAGCCCACGACCGCCGAGGACGCTGTCGCAAGCTACGCCAAGAAGCTCCGCAAGAGCCAGGAGGAATACCAGAGGCTCGGCAAGCCCGCCGAGGTCGAGCAGCTCAGGTACGAGCTGGGCGTGGTCGAATGCTACTTGCCGAAAAAGGCCTCGCCCGAGGAAACCGGGAAGCTGGTGGACGAATTCCTCGCCAAACAAAGCTTCACCGAAAAGCAGATCGGCCAGGCGATGGGCGCGTTCATGAAGGCCCACGGCGGCCAGGTCGACCCCGCGGTCGCCAACCAACTGATCCGCCAGAAGCTCGCCGGGAAATAGCCGGGCGCCCCGTGCCGCTTCGACGCCTCAAATGTCTCACTTGTCTCGAAGCTCTCACATTTCCGAGCGCGCAGGTGAGACGTCTTAGCACCGCGTGCCGCCGGCAGGAGTGGGGAACCGACGGTTCGCCGACAAGTATGGATGTATCATTCCGCCCAAAAACTCAAAAAGCGCTTCATTTTGTATCATTTTGTATCATTTGCAGTGCTCCATTTTTATTGCAACTATTTGAAATGAATAGAATTGAAAAAATATTTAGAGCACACCACTAAAACCGGCAAATGATACATGGTCCGCAGGCAGCGCTACACTGCCCTTCAAGCAGAAGCCCTGCCTACATTTGGGCAGCGATTATGCCGGAAGGCACGAGCCAATTCTCGATTCACGAGTACGCCCGGGACGGCGACAGGGACGACATCGTCGCCGAACTGGCCAGGGGAGCCAGCGTCGAAGCGCGGGATCCGGACAGCGATTTCACACCGCTCATGACTGCTGCTTCGAGCGAGAAAGCCGGCGCCGACATTCTCAGGTTGCTCATCCAGCACGGCGCGAATGTGAACGCTTCGGCCGGCGATCCAAGGCTTGGGAGGAGTCGACAGTCGCTTGATACGTTGCGGGCAATGCTCGCGGCGCAGGTCGAGCAGTCATCTGACGCCGCAGGTGCTGAACAGGCAAAAGAGGTTCTCGATCAGGCCGATCGGGTGGCTTCGCTGCACAGCGAGGCGCTGGCCGAAAGATCCAATCCCCTGAGCCTTGCTGTCGGCGGAGGCGATCTGGAGAAGATCCGCGCGCTACTCGATGCCGGTGCCAACGTCCGCTATACGCGGTCGAGCGGCTATGACGTTCTGATCGACGCGATGCGCGGCCGGGACCTTGTCCTGAACACGAGTCCAGATCAATTGGACACGCGTCCCTCGCCTCATCGAAGATTGGGCTCGCATCCGATTGCGAGTAAGCCAGGCACTGCTTGAAGTAGCTGCGAAGCTGCCGGTCGGCGGCGGTTCTGGCTTGCAAGGTTCGATACGCCATCATTGCGCGCCGGAATACGAACGGCGCGGCAATCACCAGCGCGGCGACGACCAGCAACCGCCTCCACGGCATCCGCCATCGTCGCGGCTGCCGGGCATAGTCGAGTTCCAGAAGCTGAACCGTCTGACTCAATCGTCCTCCGTGCCGTTATGGTACCACGCTCCGGGCTGGCCGATCGAGATGGTGAGCGGTGTGGAAGGGGCCAAGATTCTGGATCGAGCTATCGAGCGACGTGGCCTGGCGGTCACGTTTTCATGCTTACAATTCGGAATTAAGACTTCCTCTGCCATTGCAATCTTTGTAGCTTGCCCGCATGCGATCCATACCCGGGCGGACGCGGGCGGGCCTCGGCAATCCGCTTCTGCTGATCGGACTCTGTTCGATTCTCGCTCTGCCGGTAGGCGCGGCGGCGCAGGTCCCGGCGGCCTATGTGCCGCTGACGATCGACCAGTTGCAGCCACTGGCGGCGCCGGTGGCGCTCTATCCCGACGCGCTGTTGGCGCAGGTGCTGGCGGCCAGCACCTATCCCGACGACGTTATCGCGGCGGCCCAGTGGGAGGACGCGGGGAACAACCCGGCGGGGATCGACGCGCAGCCGTGGGACTCGAGCGTCAAGGGGGTGGCCCGCTACCCGGCGATCCTGCATTACATGGCATCCAATGCGGATTGGATGAACCAGTTGGGCGGGGCATTTCTCAACCAGCAGTCGGACGTGATGGCGGCGGTGCAGGACCTGCGGGCCCGGGCCCTGGCCGTCGGCACGCTGACCAGCACGCCGCAGCAGACGGTCATCAACCAGGACGGCTACATCCAGATCATCCCGACCGATCCGCAGTATCTGTGTGCGCCGGTCTACGATCCCGGGCTGATTTATTCTCCGCCGCCGATCATTGCGGGCGTGGCTTACCCATCGTACATCACCTTCGGCCCGCCGGTCGGGGTGGGCGACTGGCTCGATTTCGATCTGGACTGGCACGACCACGCGCTTTACTCCGGCCATTGGGGCCGCGACCGGCCGTGGTGGCGGCACGATGCCAGCTTCCGCTATCTGAACGATCGCCCGGGAATCTACCGGCCTGGCGCATTTCGGGACGCCCAGAACCATCCGATCGAGGCGCAGGCCGGGCGGTGGGAGCGCGACAATCGCCGGCCGCCGCCCCGGCCCATGGCGGTGCCGGCGCGGCCAGCGCTGGAGCGACCCGAACGCGGGTACGCCCCGGCGCAGCCCGAGGTGCAGCGGCCTTTGCAGACCGGCCGTAGCGCCGACGTCGCTCGACAAAGCCAACGCGGCCAGGCCAGCCGGCAGGAAGCGGCGCATAATCAGCCCCGGCCAGAGCCCCAGCGCGCGCCCGAACCGGTGCGCCCCGCCCCACGCCCGGAGCCCCAACGAGCGCCCGAACCGGCGCGCCCCGCGCCCCGCCCGGCGCCGGAAGCCCGACCCAGCGCCCCGACCCGCGGCGGCGCCGTAGGAGGCTATCAGAACGGTCAGGCCGCCCAACACAGCGCCGAACGCGGCGCGGCAAGCCGGGGGAAATGATGATCTGGCACGCTCCGAACCGGAATTGTGGCACAGCCGCCCTCGGCGCCGCCCTCGGCTGTGTTCGACCGAAGGCCGAAGCATTTGCCGATTCCTCTTCGACCTTCGGTCGAACACAGTCGAGGGCGACTGTGCCACAAAGACAGTCGAAGGCGACTGTGCCACAACGATAGCGACTGAGGAGAAAACAATGACTTCGAGCTGGGAACAACGCCTCATTTTCACCGGTTGGGCGATGATCGTGTCCGGGTTGGTTGCAATTCCGGGCTGTGCGAGCAACCCCGCGCCCATTCCGCAACCGGTGAGCGCCACCACCGCCCCCGCGGACGAAGACGCGGTCCTGCATTTCACGCACGAGACGCCCGGCGTTCCCCAGCCCAGGCAGCGCGTCTTCACGTCCCCCGAAGAGGCCGCGGGTGTTTTCAAGGACGCCGTGCTGGCCAAGGACCGCCGGACGCTTTTTGCCCTCTTCGGCGACGAGGGACGGCAACTGGTTTTCTCCGGCGATCGGGTTCAGGAAGACAACGATCTTCAGGGCTTCGGCCAGCGCCTCGCTGAGTACCTTCACGTCGACCGCACTTCCGACAACACGGCGGTCATCCGCATCGGCCAGCAGAACTGGCCTTTCCCGATTCCGCTGGTGAAGTCGCCGGACGGGTGGTTCTTCGACACGGTGGCGGGGCGGGATGAGTTGCTCAACCGCCACATCGGCGAGGACGAGCTGAACGCAATCGCGGTCTGCCGGGCATTCGTGCAGGCCCAGAACGAATACATCAAGAAGGACCGCACCGGCCAGGGCGTCGCACAATATGCCCAGCACCTGATGAGCCGGCCCGGCGCGCGCGATGGCTTGTACTGGGAAGTCGGTCCGAGCGAAGACCTGAGCCCATTGGGGCCGCTGGTCGCCGAGGCGCGTGCCGAAGGCTATCCGACCACGCGTTCCGGCAATGGCCAGCCGCGGCCGTATCACGGCTACATCTTCCACATCCTCCAGGCCCAGGGCGACGCCGCCCCCGGCGGCAAAATGAGCTACGTCGTCGACGACAAAATGGTCAAGGGTTTTGCGATGATTGCATACCCAAGCAAATACGGCGCATCCGGCATCATGACCTTCACCGTCGGCAAAGATGGAAAGGTCTATCAGAAGGACCTCGGCCCGGAGACCCGCCAGCTTGCCGGAGAGATGACCGAGTACAATCCGGCTCCGAGCTGGACGGAAGTGAAGGAATGAGGCGTCAGCACGGCACGTGAGCATCTACGTGACTGCGCGTGATTCTCGCGTCTTCGACGTGGCACGGGTTTGTAACCCGTGGACGAATCAAGTCGTTCAACCGACGCGGGCTCTGGTGTGGGAAAACCAACCTGCCTTGCCGAGGCTTTTTTTGCCCGGCAAGCGGAGTTGTTCGCGCTGTGAAACGTGGCTTTCCCACACCAATGCCGCCTTGTGTCTTTGTTCCCCCTCGTCCACGGCTTACAAAGCCGTGCCACGAAAGGCGCGGAATCACGCACGTGTAAGAATCCCGACCGGTCAGTTCGATTTCACCGAAGCGACCTTCTCCCCCACAGCATAGATCGCTTCCTCGGTGCGGACGTAGAGTGTGTCATCCGCGATGGCGGGGGTGGCGAAGATGGGCTGGGCGAGGTCGTTGCTGGCCAGGACGTTGAGGTGGTCGTCGATCTGGATGACGGAGACGACGCCGGTTGTGGACGCGACGACGATTTTGTCGCCGGCGGCGATGGGGGAGGCGATGTACTGGCCCAACGCGCCGATTCGTCCCTGGAAAATCACCGCGCCGCTGGAGGGGTTCAGGCAGGTGAGGATGCCGCCGTCGCGGAGGAGGTAGAGTCTTGAGCGGCAATAGAGCGGGCAGGGGACTTCAGGCACGCCGCGGTGGATTTCCCAGGCGAGATGGGTTTTGCGCGCGTCCTCTTTGGCGCCGGGTCGAATGGCCTGGAGGGTGGGCCGGCTCATCGCGGCGAACGAGGCCATCGTCTGCATCCACTCGTCTTCGGTGATAACGCCGTCGTGGTTGTGGTCGAAGATGCGGAGCAGCGCCTCGCGGCCCCGGACCGGCATGGCATAGCCGGGATTGTCCTTGGGCAATTCGGGGCGCTGGATGAAAGCGAAATCGTCGGTGATCTCCTCCTTTTCGATTTTCCCGTCGTGATTTTTGTCGAACTGTTCGAGGGTCATTTCCCAGGTTCGAGCGGCGTCGATGTCGTCGTCGCCGCGTCCGCCCAGGGCGGCGGCGCCAGCGAAGAGGAGGCCGCCCCCGGCCACGGGCATGCCGACGGTTTCCCGCGAGAAGCCCCCGGCCCACCAGATTTCGTTGCCATTGGTCGGGTCGTAGGAGGTCAGACGCCTGGAGCCCAGGACGACCAGCTCGTCGACGGCGTCATGGTGAAAGATCATCGGCGTGCCCCAGCCGGCCCGGAACAGGGGTCTTGGCTGTTCCCAAACGGTCTTGCCCGTGTCGCGATCGACGGCCAGCAAACGCGAGGTCCCGCCATCGCCGTCCAGGACGAGGACGATCGTGTTCTTGTAAGGGATTGGTGAAGTCGCGACGCCGTACTTGCTTCGAGGGGGATCGAGCTTTCGTTCCCAGACTTTATTGCCCGCGTGGTCGTAGCAGATCAGCCCATAGGCGCCGAAATAGGCGTACACATGCCTTTCGTCCGCCACGGGAGTGGGCGAGGCCGCGTCGTTCAGCTCGTGCAGGTTCGGCTTTCGTTGCGACTGCACCGCCTGCCGCCAGAAAATGTGCCCGTCCGCGCGATCAATGGCGATTGTTTCGAGCTTGTCGTCTCCCTCGTAAGCGGTGATGAAAATGCGCCCGCCCCAGATAACCGGCGACGAGTGACCGGGCGGAAGGGCGGTTTTCCACAGAAGATTCTGGTCGGGCCCGAAATGAACCGGAATCTGCGCCGATTGCACCACTCCCGCGCCACCCGGCCCACGAAACTGGTTCCATTTTGTCTCCTGACCTCGGGCGGCGCCGCTTGCGGCAAAAACGAACGCTGCGAAAAATGCGACGGGGCCAGAAGGAACTTGGAATGTCTGCCGCATGACGTTCTCCACAGCCTCACCCGCCATAACGACCGCATGCCGTCTCAGAGATATTGTCCGAGCGTAATGCGGACTGTCCAGACGCATTACTACCCAGGCGGATGGGGCCGCGTTTGTTGAGTTCCCCGGTAACCGGGCCTGACGCCATGCGTGGCTTAGGTATTCTCAACATCAATCTCTGTCTATAATTCGACGCATGACATTGGAAACGCTGGGAGCGCTGCTGACCCGCCGCCCTTTTGAGCCGATGCGCGTGAAGATGAGCAACGGCGAGTCATTTGAAATCCGCCACCCCGAGATGGCGGTGCTGACCAAAACCGGCTTAATCGTTGTGTTGCCGGAACCGGATGGGGGCCCGTCGGAACGGTTCGAGGTCTGCTCGTATCTTCACATCGCCAGTGTTGAGACGGCCGCGGGACGGGCGGCGTGAGCAAACCGCGCCCATGCTCCTGAAGAATTGCTTCTTGCCCGACATTAAACGGGCTCCGCTCCCGAACCATTCGGGCAGCCCCTCCGCATGTTCTCACTTTTGAGGCCCGATCTGTTCGATGGGCAGCTTCTTAATTCCTAGCTCGAAGGCGGGTGAATCGTTGCGGAGCTGGTAGTTTCCCGCCGCGGGGTCGACAAAACGGGGATCGGCGTTGACGAGGTTTTGCTCGACGCGGACCATCGGTCTGGTGGCCCGCCATTGAAGCGAAAGCCATTGACCGCCGGCGCTGATGTTATGGGCGATGGTGATGTTGCCGGGCGGGACGCCGTGGTCGGTGGCATAATACTTCTTCAGGTCGGCCAGCTCGGGGTAGCGGATCGAGTAGGGCGGGTTATCGGGGTTCATGTCGGCAAGGCGATCGCGCATGTAGCCGTAGACCATGTCGTGCCAGACGGGAGTCTTGTCCAGGCCGCGAGCGTCGAGCTGGATGGCCGGCCGGCAATCGACGAAGACGTTGTTCTCGACGCGGAAGTCGCGGCCGCCGCCGAGGAACACGGCGCGCTGGACGTTCTTGAAAACGTTGCCTTGGATGACGGTGCCGCTGACGCAGTCGTCCATGTAGACGCCCATGGAGCCCATGCCGACGCCGCCGGTGTCGTGGATGTAGTTGAAGCGGATGATATTGCCGCGGTAGGTGTAATCACGGCCCATATAGATGGCGCCGACGTCGCCGGTCTCGAGGCAGACGTGGTGAATCTCGTTGAACTCGATGACGTGCTCGTTGCCGCCCAAAAGGATGCCGCAGTGCGGGTGGTTGTAGATGAGGTTGTGTGCGGCGCGGATGCCGACGCCCTCGATGGCAATGGCCGGCTGATAACACTTGGACCATCGGGCGATGTCGTGCAAGACGTTGTTTTCGGCGAGGTGGTTGGCGGGGGTGAGCGTTTTGCGGTCGCCGCCGGTGAGGCTGATGCCGCCGTCTCCGGTGTTGCAGATCTGGCAGGCGGTGACGCGATGGTTCGTGCCGCCCTGGACGACGACGGCGGTGTCTCCCACGTTGCGGACGGTGCAGCGGTCGATGGCGTCGCCAGCGCCGCCTTCAATTCGGACAGCGTCGCCCCGGGTGCATTCGATCGTGAGGCCGCGGAGCGTCAGGTTTGAGACGTTTTGCAGATGAAGCAGCGGCCGCTCGACGAGCGAAACCCGCACGCTGCCCGGCGACAGCGGCGCGGGCGGCCAGAAATACAGAATCCCCGTGGCGGCGTCGAGATACCATTCGCCCGGCGAATCCAGCTCTTCCAGCACGTTGAGGAAATAGAGTCGCTGGCCCTTGCGAAAGCCGTAGATTCCGTAAGGCTCGGCGGTCTTGATCAGCCGGCGTTCGGTGTCGATCGATGCGACCCGCTCGTACGAGTTGGCCCAGTCGTACGCCCAGTAGCCGTGGACCCAGATGTTGTCGTCTTGTTTCCAGCGGCCCG
>DATHPP010000285.1:0-47660 GCA_035483795.1 Tepidisphaeraceae bacterium
GGGCGCCGACGGACAGCGGCGGCAGATCGACGAGTCCGAGGTCGCCAGCTTCGAGAAGACCTCCGGCTCGTCAAGCTCCCCGGGCATGCCCGCGGTGCCGCATGCGGCGGGCTCGATCGACTCGGTCCGCGCCCGCGCCGAGCAGGTGACCACCCCGATTGCCGCGGTGAGCATCTGGCAGGAATACATTGATTCCAAGCCTTCTGCCGACGATCTCAAAGTCGCCAAGGGCGAATTGGAAAAATGGAAGGCGCTCGAAGGCGGGCACGCCCAGAAGATCAAAGGGCGATGGATCGGCGGAGATGAGCTTCAGTCCGTCCTGCGCGAGTGGAAGGGGCTGCACGAGGAGGGCATGCGGCTCATGCACGAGAACCAGACGCTGGCCGCCATGAAAAAGTTCGAGGCGGCCCAGACGATCTACCCCAACTCCTTCCCCGACGCCTTCTCGCTGGGCTACCTGGCGATGCTCCAGCACGATCACACGAAGGCCACCAATTATCTCAACCAGGCCCTTCGGCTTCGCCCCAACTCCCCCGAGGCGCTGGCCAACCTGGGGATCGTTCAGATCGTCGAGAAGCATGACGTGCGCCAGATTCAGGAAGGCGTCATGACGATCTATCGCGCCGCCCAGAACGGCGATACGAAAGAGATCGCCGAGGACCTGTTGACCGGGCTGGCGTATCTTCCCGAAGCGCAAAAGCGGAACGACCGCGTCAAACAGGCGGTCGACGCCGCCAATCTTCTTGCCGCCAAGTACCGCATCGGCTCGCCCGGCCAGCAGTTTGTGATTGTCCCGCTCCGCGAGGACGCCAGCCCGACCGAAACCGAGGCGGAAAAGGCGATCCCCGGCATGTACTACAGCGGGACCGGATTCATCATCAGCGAGAAGGGCCTGATTCTCACCAACCGGCACGTCGTCAAGGGCGCCAAAACCATGCTCGTGCAACTGTCAGGCCGCGGCGAGAAATCGGGGCAGATCGTCGTGATCGACGACGACCAGGACCTGGCCCTGATCAAGGTGAATGCCGACTCGCCGCTCCCGTTCGTCACCCTCAGCCCCGCCGACTCGCCCAACGAAGGCGCCGAATGCACCGTCATGGGCTTCCCGCTGATCGACCGCTTCGGCCCCGGAGTCAAAATCACCCGCGGCATCGTCACCAGCAACACCCGCTCTGATGAGCACCCCGGCTACGAATACGACGTCATGGTCGACGCCAAGGTCAACCCCGGAAACTCCGGCGGACCCATCCTCGACAAGTACGGCAATGTCATGGCCATCGTCAGCATGAAGAGCCAGTCCAGCGCCATGGCCGACAGCTTCGGCCTGGGCATCGGCGCGGGGCAGATCCGCAAGTTCCTCAAGAAGAACCACGTGGCCGTGCCGCTGGGTTTGACGGGGCCGGTAGCGCTTTCGACCGAGGACATCGTCGCCAAAGTCAAGCCGGCGACGGTATGCATCCTGTCGACGCACTAAAGCATCGGCTTACTTTTTCCGCCGAGCTCCGTTCCGTTTGTCTTCGATATCCGTGAATTCGATGATGTGATTCAACGCGACGGTTCGCCAACGAAGCACGAGCCGGGTGCCATACTCATCTTCAGTGTACTCCAGCGGCATGATAGCACTGGTGGGTCCAACAACGACGGACCCGGGGTCCAGTACGTCGATGGTGGTGTTATTGGACAGTCGAGCCCGAAAAGGCTTAAACGGCTCGTCGTGGAGCTTGTTCATCAGGTCGCGGGGCGACATAAATTGATTATAGTATTTGAGCGGGTTCTGAGGTTCACCCCTGCGCCATGCTCTTTGCCTTCTCCCGCGCCTCGTCGATGTTGCCGACGTAGAGGAACGCCTGCTCGGGCAGATCGTCCGCCTTGCCGTTGGTGATCTCATCGAAGCTGCGGAGGGTTTCCTTGATCGGCGTGTACACGCCCTTCTTGCCGGTGAACTGCTCGGCGACGAAGAACGGCTGGCTGAAGAACCGCTCGATCTTCCGCGCCCGGCTCACAATCAGCTTGTCCTCTTCGCTGAGTTCGTCCACCCCCAGAATCGCGATGATGTCCTGCAAGTCGCGATAGCGCTGGAGCATGTTCTGCACCTTGCGGGCGACGCGGTAGTGTTCCTCGCCGACGATCTGCGGATCGAGCGCCCGGCTGGCGGAAGCCAGTGGGTCCACAGCCGGGTAGATTCCTTTGGCCGCGATGTTGCGCTCCAGGTAAATGAACGCGTCGAGGTGGGCGAAGGCGTTGGCCGGGGCCGGGTCGGTCGGGTCGTCGGCGGGGACGTATACCGCCTGCACGGACGTGATGGCCCCGTTCTTGGTGCTGGTAATCCGTTCCTGAAGCTCGCCCATTTCGGTTGCGAGGGTCGGCTGATATCCGACCGCACTGGGCATGCGGCCCAGCAGCGCCGATACCTCCGAGCCCGCCTGCGTGAAGCGGAAAATGTTGTCGATGAACAGCAGTGTGTCGGCGCCGGTGTCGTCGCGGAAATACTCGGCCATGGTCAGCGCGCTCAGGGCCACGCGCAGCCGTGCGCCCGGCGGCTCGTTCATCTGGCCGAACACCATCACCGTCTGGTCGATGACGTGCTTGCCGGTGGTGCCGATCTGGGCTTCCTGCATTTCCAGCCAGAGGTCGGTGCCTTCGCGAGTGCGTTCGCCGACGCCGGCAAAGACGGAATAGCCGCCGTGCTGCTGGGCGATGCGGGCGATGAGTTCCTGGATGACGACGGTCTTGCCGAGCCCTGCCCCGCCGAACAGCCCAGCCTTGCCGCCGCGGAGGAAGGGGGTGAGCAGGTCGATCACCTTGATTCCGGTCTCGAACACTTCCGACTTGGGCGTCAGGTCGACGAACGGCGGGGGCTCGCGGTGAATCGGCCGCCGCTGGTGAACGTCGACCGGCCCGCGATTGTCGATCGGATCGCCCAGCAGGTTGAACACCCGTCCCAGCGTTTCCTTGCCGACGGGCACCGTCACCGGCCCGCCGGTGTCGACGGTGTCCATGCCGCGGCGCAGGCCGTCGGTCGAGCCCAGGGCCACCGCCCGCACGCGGCCGCCGCCCAGGTGCTGCTGCACTTCGCCCACCAGGTTGATCGTATGGCCGTCCTGCTTGGAATTGATCGTCACGGCGTTATAGATCGAGGGAAGCTGGTCTTCAGGAAACTCGGCGTCGAAGGTCGAGCCGATCACCTGCGTGATCTTTCCGGTCGCGGCCATTGCATGTTCCTCGGCTACAGGTTTGCGATGAATCCCTTGCCCGAACGATCTGACCGATCCCTCGGGCGGGGAGGTGATTGTATGGATGCGGCTTGGCGTCGCAAGCCGGACGGCAAAGCCGAATTCTGACCGAGGATTTTTCAATCGCAAATCGCAAATCGGTAATCGCAAATGTCCGCACTTGTCACACCCCAAAAAGTGCGACATTCTGCGACATTCGCGACATTTGGGGCACTGCATTTTCTCCCGAAGCGAGTCTCGTCTCTCCCTCCGGGTCCCTGGCTCATGGCTCATCAAGCGAGCCCAAAAAACCGCGCCAAACCGCGCCATTTATCATATTGTTGCCCTGTCTATCCCGGCGGTCCCGGCAATCGCGCCGCCGGCCCGAAACCCTGCCCAAACCGCCGCGGTGGCAACCGTTTCCTTGTGTCGCCTTGCAGGCTTTGCAGGTCTGAGAAAAAAATGGGCCGGCGCGTAAAATGCCCCCGAATGCTTCGCCGGGTTCTCACCCTGCTGGCCGGCCTGTCCTTGCTTGGCGTCCTGGTTGTGTCCGCGATCTGGGCGAGTCATCTGTTGCCGCCGAAGCTCTGGCTCACCCTTTCCACCCACCCGGTCAAGAACGTCTTGCTCGAGTTTGACAGGGACGTGATCGTGTTGGTGCGCGTGCGGCCGAGCGGTCATGCGGTCGTCGGGCCGGCCGTTTCTGACACCGAGGGGGTCAACGATTTCATATACCAGTTCGGCGGCCTCAGGGAGCAACAGGCTGCTTTCTACGACACGATCGTCGAACCCGCCTTCAGGAAGAACTCGGATCAACGGATCGAGATGTACGGCACACGGACGATCTATATCGTGCCGTACTGGGCGCTGCTGGTGATCCTGGGGTTGCTGCCGGGGTGGCGGTGGCTGCCGCCGGTCGCCCGCTGGTTCGAGAAGCGCTTCGCAGACTCTCCGGGGCATTGCCGGAATTGCGGGTACAACCTCGGCGGCAACACGGGCAGTGTCTGCCCCATCTGCGGCACGCCGGTCCCGAAGAGGTCGGAGGCCGCCGCATGATCCAATGCACGATCAATTCTTCGCCGGGACAATCCGGCTCCGATTGATCGCCGGCCGGGAATCCCGACTTTTGGGGACATTGCGGCCCGGCTCTGTCTTGCTCTTTGACTTATGGCAGCCGCAGCAGGGCCAGATATCCGTGCACCGGCTGGTGTGCCTCGACGCGAATCGTGACCGGCTCGAGGCGGATTTGCTCGAAGCCGCAGATGGCGGCGGTGTTTTGCAGGTAGGGTTTGGAGTGGGTGAACCGGCGGGTGAGCATGTCCATGCGGAAGCGGTCGCCCTCGCAGGCCTCGACAGAGAAGACGAAAAGCCCGCCGGGGCGGAGCGATTGGGCGGCGGCCTCGAAGGTTGGCAGAAGGTCGCCGATGTAGATCAGAACGTCGGCGGCGATCAGCAGGTCGAAGGCCCGCGGCTGGCGCCGCATCGCATCGACCAGGTCGCCAACTTCCAGGCGATCGTAAACGGCCCGCTGCCGCGACTTGCGGATCATTTCGGGCGAGGCGTCGATGCCGGCCAGCGAGCCGGCGCGGGGCCGCAGCAGCTCGCCGCAGATGCCCGTGCCGCAGCCCAGATCCAGAACGTCGGGCGGCCTGCGCGGGGGGTGCTGGATGTAATACGCCATGATCGTGTCGGCGATCGTCTCCGGCAGGCGGTACTGGAGCTTGCCCCGCAGGTGCTCCTCGAAGTACCCGGCATAACGATCGAAAAGGCTGGTGATCGAGCCCGGCGGAAGCTGCTTTGGGGGGGCGAGGTTCGCCTTGACGGCCAGGAGCATGTGCAGTTTCGCCGCCTCGGGCGAGCGGGCCAGCCGCTTCTCGAACTGGGCGATCGATTCGGAAATGGATTGAGTGCCGGGAGGCTGACCGCGAGCGGCCACCGCGGCGGCCTGTTTCGCGTCGAGGGCTTCATTCTGCTGGCCCATTTTGGCCAGTACGCTGCCCAGCGCCTGGTACGCCGCGGGCGAATCCGGCTTCATGGAGATGGCGGCGCGGAAAAGCGCCTCGGCTTCGACGAGCCGATCCGCTTCGGCTTCCATCACCGCCAGGGCGAAGCAGGCGCGGGCATAGTTGGGGTTCAATTCAAGCGCTTGGGCGAGGCACAGGCGCGCGTTGGCGGTCTCGCCCTTGCGGGCCAGGGCCGCGGCCAGGTTGTGGAACGCCTCGGGGTTCTGCGGTTGCATTTCGCAGGCGAGCTGGCATTCCTTCACGGCTTCCTCGATCCGGTTGGCCAGCAGAAGGGCGAGCCCGAGAGGCTGGTGAAGTTCGGCGGAACCCAGGCCGGCGGCCTGGGCTTTGGTGAGGAGAACGACCGCAGCCTCCGCGTCGCCCGGATTTTGCCGCGCGATTCGAGCGAGCGCGGCGCTCAGGAGCACCTGCGGTTGGGGATCGAGAGAAACGGCGCGGTCGAACATGACGACGGCGTCGTCGCGCCGGCCGCAGTGCAGGTATGCCTGGGCCAGATTGCTGGCAAAGGCGGCGTCGTGCGGTCGCGCCGCCTGGGCTTTTTCAAGAAGGGGGAGGGCGTCGGTGGGGCGGCCCGACTGAAGAATCAGCACGCCGAGCCAGTGGGCGGCGTCTACATTCTGTGGGCTTTCCGCCAGCACCCGGCGATAGGCTTTTTCGGCTTCCTGAAGCCTGCCCGCGCGATGATGTTCGAGTGCAATCTGAAGGCTGTCGCGAGGCATCCTTGCATGATAGCCGCGGGCAGCGCGATACCTGAAATGGCGGCCCATCAAGGCAATTGTGCCGCGTTGCGGGGCGATGTTAAGGCCGGTTGAATTTTGCCGGCGATCTTTACTTGTTTCCGAGTCGTATTGGTACAATGCATTTCCCGTCGTCGCAGCGATGAGCTTTTGGCGTCGGGCGAATTCGGCCCCGCCGGCCTCATTGGAATTATTCCAATCCCGGCGCAGCAGGCGAGGAGGTCCATCCTTCGCGACCTGTGAAATGGGAAGGTGAACCTTTCCACGGGCCAAGAGTCCCTCATGCTGTGGTTTGAAACCGGCGTCTCCTGCGGCCAGCAGACGGTGAACAGGAACCGAATGGCCGTAAGCCACGCCCGAGAAGGGGTGAGGGATTTGCAATTTGCGATTTGCAACTTGCGATTGAAGGAACGCGTCCATGCGTCTTTCCGATCGCAACGCGCAAATCGGCAATCGCAAATCTCCGGACTTCGCCGCACAAGGATCGACTGACATGGCAACCGACCCGCGATTTCTGGCCGCCTCTGGCCGCGAAGTCTTCACCGGCAACGAACTGCTCGTCAAAGGCGCCCTGGAAACCGAAGGGGGCGTGCATCTGCTCACCGGCTACCCCGGCTCCCCCGTGTCCGGCTTCTTTGACAACCTGGGGGACATCAAGGACCTGCTCAAAAAGCACGGCGTCCGCGCGTTCCAGGCGAACAACGAGGCCCTGGGAGTTGCCGCCGTCAACGGCTCGCAGATGGCGCCGTGCAAAGCCATCGCGGTGATGAAAAGCGTCGGCGTTCACGTCGCCTCCGACGCGCTGGCGCTGGGCAATCTGGCCGGCGCCAATCCGGAGGGCGGCGCCGTCATCATCATGGGCGACGACCCGTGGTGCGACAGCACGCAGGTGCCAGCCGACAGCCGCTTCCTCTGCGAGCACCTCCGGATGGCGGTGGTCGAGCCGGGCACGGTGCAGGAAGTGAAGGACTGGATCGACCTGTCCTTCAAGCTCTCGCAGGCGGCGGGAATCTACATCGGCTACGTCGTCACCACCGCACAGGCCGATGGCGGCGGCACCGTCGTCTGCCGCAAAAATCAGTTTCCCGACATCAACACGCAACAGCGCATCGCCCTGGAGAGCGCGCAAATCGATTTGGGCAAGGTGTTGCTGCCTCCCAAAACCTGGATGAGGGAACTGGAATTCCCCGAGCGCCACGCCAAAACCATCATCGCCGCCCGCGCGCTTGGAATTAACCGGATCGTCCCCGCTACGGCTCAGCACCCAGCACTCAGTCCCGGCGCGCCGGGACACTCTCCTCTGGGTTTCATCGTCACCGGCATGACCGGCCCGTACCTCCAGCAGGTCCTGGCCGACATTGGCCTGGCCGGGATGTTCCCCGTTCTCCAGATGGGGATGAGCTATCCAACCGACGTGCAATTGGTTGGCGAGTTCTCCAAGGTCTGCGATCAGATGATCGTGATCGAGGAACGGCGAAGCTTCCTGGAAAAGAACGTTCGCGACGGTCTGGCCTTGGAGTTACCCGCCGATGACGCGGCCGCGCTCTCCCGTCGACTGTTTGGCAAAACCTTCCCGCACGGGCTTTCGGGAATCCCGTCCGCGCGCGGCCTGAACCCGTCGGTGCTGGCCCAGCTCCTGATTCCGCTGATCAAAGCGACCGAGCAGATTCCCGCCGAGCTGCGCAACGGGCGGCTGACTGCGGAAATGGATCGCATCCGCCGCGCCAGCAAGCCCAAGCTCGAGGTGCTGGACAACCGGATCGTCGCCCGCACGCCGACCTTCTGCCCCGGCTGCCCGCACCGGGACAGCTCGGCGGCGCTGCTGCAAATCCGCCGCGACCTGGCCGACCCCAAATACATGCTCGACAAGCACGGCTCCCCGCCGGTCGATCTGATCGCTCATGGCGACACCGGCTGCTACACCATGCTCATGTTCGCCCCCACCGAGCAGCTCATGCACAACTACTCTGGCATGGGCCTGGGCGGCGGCACTGGGAGCGGCATCGATCCGTTCATCACCAATAAGCAGATCGTGTTCATGGGCGACGGCACCTTCTTCCACTCGGGCCAGATCGCCATCTCCAACTCGATCAAAGTCGGGCAGGACATCACCTACATCATCCTGGAGAACAAGACCACCGCGATGACCGGCCACCAGGAGCACGCCGGCACGGAGCTGGACGTGCTGGGCAACCGCTCCTACATCCAGGACATCGAAGCCATCGTCCGCGGCCAGGCAGGCTCCAGCCCGCTCACCGTCGTCAAACTCTCTCCCGCCAAGCGCGACAAGTACCGCAAGACGCTGGAGGACGCGATCCTTCGTGACGGCGTCAAAGTCGTCATCGCCGACAAAGAATGCGGCATCACCCATCACCGCACGGTCATGAAGGAAGAGCGGCAGATCGTCAGAAAATACGGCTACCTTCCCAGCAAAACGCACATGAACGTCACGCCGGAAGTCTGCGAGAACTGCCTGGAGTGCACGAAGCAAACCGCCTGCCCGGGCCTGACGACGGCGGAAACCGATTATGGCCGCAAGATCGACACCGACCTGACCTGGTGCGTGAACGACGGCGCCTGCGAGCGCGTCCGCGTGAGCAACGAGGCCGGGATCAACGTCAAGCCCTGTCCCAGCTTCGAGCAGGTGACGGTGATCCGCCGCCGCCGCCGGCGCTACAACCTGCCGCACATGGCGCTGGACAAACTTCCCGAGCCGCCCCGCGTTCACTCGATGCAGAATGCCGGTGAGACCTGGCGCGCCCATATGGCCGGCGTCGGGGGCATGGGGATCGGCGTCGTCAACGCCATCCTCGTCCGGGCCGGTCACAAGGAGGGCTACCGTGTCGTCTTCGCTGACAAAAAAGGCCTGGCCATCCGCAACGGCGGAGTGTATTCGCAGATTACCTTCGTTCGCGAGGAGCAAGACAAGGAGACAGGGAGACAAGGAGACAAGGAGACAAATCAGCAATCAGCAATCAGCAATCAGCAATCCCTCTCCGTGTCCCCGTGTCCCCGTGTCCCCGCGTCTTCTTTTGAGACGACCGGCGCCATCCCCTACGGCAAGGCCGACTTGCTTTTCGGCGTCGACATTCTCGAGGCCGCCCGCGCGGTCGATCCGCGCGAGCAGTTCCGCGTCGCATCACCGGAGCGAACCTGCGCCGTTCTGAACAGCTACCGTCAGCCGACCGTCTTCACGCTCCTGGGCAAGGAGGACTTCGATCCCGAAGCGCTGCGCGAGGATATTCTGGAATACTGCCGCCCGGAACACTTCTTTGCCCAGGACCTCTCCGAGCTGTCCGAGCAACGGCTCGGCAGCAAGCTCTACGCCAACATCATGATGCTGGGCGTTGCCTATCAGCTCGGCCTGATCCCGGTCTCGGCCCGCAGCATCGCCTGGGCGATCAAGGATTCGATCCGCCGCGAGCATCGCAAAAACCTCAAGGCCTTCAACATCGGCCGCAAGATCGCCCTGGAGCCCCGCGCCCTGCCGCGCAAGCCCGCGCCCGAAACGTGGGAACAACTCGTCACCAATAAGGGACGGATCCTCCGGCGGACGAAAATTTTCGGCCCGGCGCTGGCGATGAAATTCGAGAAGCTGGTCCAGGGCGCGACCAAGCAGATGCGAGATCTTCCCGAGCAGGCCAAGTACGACCTGGCGCTGCGCATCTACGACCTGATGCAGTATCAGAATCCCGCCTTTGCCAAGCGGTACATCGATCTCGTTCGTGGCGTCTATCGGCGCGACAAAGCCGACCGCAGCTACGCCGTCACGGTCGCTGTCATCTGGAACCTGGCCAAGGTGAAACTGATCAAGGACGAGCCTTACGTTTCATATCTTCTGACCCGCTTCGAGAAGAAGCAGCGCGACATCGCCAAGTACGGCATCGACCTCAGCAACGGCGACAAGCTCGTCTACCGCCATCACACCAACCCCGAGTTCAACGTCGGCAAGCGCCGTTTCCGCCTGCGGATCACCACCCGCGACTGGCAGCTCAAGCTCGTCAGCCATTGCAAATGGTGGCGCAAGCTGCCAGGCTGGCACAAGCATGAAGTCGCGTTCCGCGACTGGTACATCGGTCTGCTGTCGCGAGTGAACCTGTCCACCGATTACGACAAGGCCCTGAGAATCCTAAGGTGTGCCGAAGAAGTGACCGGGTACCGCGAAGTAAGGTATCCCAAGCAGGACCGCGTGCGCGAGCGGGTGGAAGCCGAGCTGGGCCCGGCGCCGCTGCCGCCAGATAAGCAGCCGGTCAGCGAAATCGGCTCCGTCCTCGACGCCCTCGGCACGCCGACGCATTTCTAATCTGCGTCTCCGCGGCTCGGCGTGAGCTAATTCTTGAGCGGATAAAAAACGTCGGTGCGGATCCTGGAGGGGTCTTTGTTCCATTCATCGACCCAGTGGCCGTAAACTTCCCAGCAGGGTTCCACCGGCGTGCGGTTGTTGGCCTTGCACCAGTCCTGCACGGCCTGATGCGCCTCCCCGAGCCGGTTGTAGGGCCCGAAATGCGTTGTGGTCGCGACCTGGCCGCCTGGCAACGTCGAGCCGACCACATCGCCCTTCCCTGGGAACGCGTCTCCCACCTCCGCACCGATCTCCAGATCGAATTGCCCGTCCGGGTTCATTCGATAGATGGCGACGTGCCGCCCGCCCTTCACGCCCGCCGCCTTGAGCGCGCTCCACACCGTCCCGCATGCCTCCGGCACGACCCGGGAAAGCTCGTTTGCACGCGCATGCCGGCGAACGACCGCGATCGGCGTCGGATTCACCTGCTCGGTTCGGATAGCATATTGCATATTTGCCAATGTTCGCTGCCGAAAGCTGGGAAATCAATTCGATTTGGCCGCGGCTACCATCGCTTTCGGCGAGCCAGCCGAACGTGGCCATGCGCGCCGGGAAGCAGGGCAGACGCCGGCGGGATGGTACACGGTCCAGGCAGTGCTTTCCGCGGGTACGCAGGGCATTCCCGTGACGACCAGCGGTTCGTCCAGCGCGGATGTG
The DNA here is from genome assembly GCA_035483795.1 of Tepidisphaeraceae bacterium. Lineage (GTDB taxonomy): Bacteria > Planctomycetota > Phycisphaerae > Tepidisphaerales > Tepidisphaeraceae > DASXMX01. The sequence goes on from DATHPP010000285.1 coordinate 10,973, forward strand.
AAGCTGGAGCTGACGCCGGTACCGGTCTCGACCCCGACCCCTGCCGGGGCCGCCGGCGGACTGGCGCTGCTCGGCCTGAGGCGCGGCATCGCCTGCATCCGGCGCGTATGACGTCTATCCCCGTCACGCGGTTTTCAATGACGCTAACCGTCGCGCCGTTTGCGGTGCCATATTCTCTCTGGGCTGCGCGGCGCGGATCATCCGGTCCGCCAAGATCGGCTGGTGCTGGACGATTTCCAACAGCCGCAGATTTCCACCTGATGGGATTCGATTGCCGTGCTCCCAGCTCTGCACGAGCTTCGGCGAGACATTCAGTACCGCCGCGAAAATGTGTTGGGACAATCCCAGTTCTTTGCGGAGGCGGGCGATCTTCGCGCGTGACATGGGCGGCGGCGGGGCGGGTAGCCGGGTCGTCCGCAGCGTGAGTTGACCACGAGCGTGGGCGATCCCCTGCTTCAGGCCGGCCCTAATCTGCTCGACGAGCGACATGTTTTCGTAATTCCTCATCTTTGTTTCCCTTTCAGCGCCGCGGCTCTGGCTTCCTCGCGCAACAGATGGGCCAATTGGCACAACTCCTTCATTTCCGATCGTGGCATAGTGTCCACACCGTGTCCATTTCGCGCGGCGGCCCGAACAGCTGTGCGGCGCGAATGGAGAATCATGCAATCCGCGGTTAATGTGCCTCGGACCAAACAGCCGCGGAGGTGATATGTTCGAGCAGGCAAAAGCAAATTACGAATCCATCCTTTCCGAAATCCGTTCGGCGGGGTTGAGCAAGGACGAGCGGATCATCGAGTCGCCGCAGGGGTCGCACGTGAACGTCGCCGGCAGGGAGGTCCTGAACTTCTGCGCCAACAACTATCTCGGCCTTTCCAGCCATCCCAAGGTGATCGAAGCCGCCCACCGCGCGCTCGACCGGCGCGGCTACGGCCTTTCCAGCGTCCGCTTCATCTGCGGAACGCAGGACATTCATAAGGAGCTGGAGCAAAAAATCAGCGAGTTTCTCGGCACCGAGGACACGATCCTCTACAGCTCATGCTTCGACGCCAACGGCGGGCTGTTCGAGACACTACTCGGTCCGGAAGATGCGATCGTCTCCGACGCCCTGAATCACGCGTCGATCATCGACGGTATCCGCCTCTGCAAGGCCCGCCGGTTTCGCTACGAGCACGACAACCTGGACGACCTCGACCAGAAGCTGGGCGAATCCCAGGACGCCCGTCTCCGCATGATCGCCACCGACGGCGTGTTCAGCATGGACGGCGACATCGCCCGCCTCGATCGCATCTGCGACCTGGCCGAGAAACACCAGGCCATGGTCATGGTCGACGACAGCCACGCCACGGGCTTCGTCGGCAAGACCGGCCGCGGCACGCACGAGTTCCGCAATGTCATGGGCCGCGTCGATATCATCACGTCGACGCTCGGCAAGGCCCTGGGTGGCGCATCGGGCGGATTCACGTCCGCGCGTAAGCCGGTCATCGACCTGCTCCGCAACCGCTCCCGGCCATACCTGTTCAGCAACACGCTCGCCCCGGCAATCGTGGCCGCCAGCATGGCGGTGCTTGATTTGCTGTCGCAATCGACGGAGCTGCGCGACAAATTGGAACGAAACACGGCGCGTTTCCGCGCCGCCATGACGGCCGCCGGCTTCAAGCTCCGCCCCGGAAGCCACCCGATCTGTCCGATCATGCTGGGTGACGCGAAGCTCGCCGTCGATTTCGCCCGGCGACTTCTCGCTGAAGGCATCTACGTGATCGGCTTCAGTTACCCCGTAGTCCCTCAGGGGCAGGCGCGCATCCGCGTGCAGATTTCCGCGGCCCACTCCGAAAAGGACATCGACCGCGCCGTGGCGGCGTTCGCCAAGGTCGGCAAAGACCTGCGGGTGATCAACTGAACGTTTTGAACAAAACTGAACGTTTTTGGCGCTTCGCTGGGCACATCGACTGAACGTTTCCGAACGAAACTGAACGTTTTTTGGCGTTACGCCCAGCCATGGTCCGCGAGAAATCGCAAAAAACGTTCAGTTTTGTTCAAAACGTTCAGGTCCTTTGGAATGCCGGCGAAGCACTACTTTGCCGACGATGTTTCCTCAACGACCGCGAACAGTGCCTGCGTGCCCTGATCGGCCCGTCCCTCGGAAACTCCCTTATCAAACAAGGTGTGAACCAGCCGGAGCGCGGGCAGGCTCAAACCGGCGTCCCTGGCGGCTTCTTCGGCAAGGCGGAGGTCCTTGGTCTGTAGCTTGATCATGAAACCGGGGCGGAAGTCGCCGGCGATCATTTTGGGGCCGAGATTGGTGAGCTGCCAGGATCCGGCGGCGCCGCCGGAGACCGCGGCCAGCGTCTTTTGCTCATCCAGGCCATTGGACCGCGCGAAGGTCAGTGCTTCGCAAACGGCCAGGTTCGTGACGCTGACGAGGATCTGGTTGACAAGCTTGGTCAGTTGTCCTGCGCCGCTGGGGCCGCACCAGGTGATCGTTTTGCCCATGTGAGCCAGCAAAGGCTGGGCGCGATCGAAGGCGGATTTGTCGCCGCCCACCATGATGGAGAGGGTGGCGTTTTTGGCGCCGGTGTCGCCGCCGCTCACCGGGGCATCGAGCATCGCGGCGCCCTTGGCGGCGAGCGACTGGGCCATTGTCCGCGTGGCGGCAGGGGAAATCGTAGAGTGGTCGACCACGATCATTCCGTGGCGGGCGGCCGAGAGCACGCCGCTCTGGCCTGAAATGACCGCCTGCACGTCGGGAGTATCGGAAACGCAGATGAAAACGAAGTCGGCCTCGCGAGCGGCGTCGGCGGGACTCTCGGCCCAGCGCGCACCCTGCGCCAAAAGCGACTGGGCCTTCGACTTGGTTCGAGTATTGACGGTCAGCGGGTGGCCGGCGGACAAAAGGTGCCCGGCCATCGGGCCGCCCATGATCCCGGTGCCGATGAATGCGATGCGCTCAGAAGCCATGCGGGCAAGTTTACTTGTGGCCCAGCAGAACCACCACCAGAATCAGGATCACCAGAAGCGAGACGCCCTGGAAGGTCATCAGGCCGATTACAAAAGGCTGCTTGACAAGCTCGGCCAGGGCATTCTGCGGGACGGGGAGAGCGATGTCGACGGTCTTGCCGGACTCTTCGAATTTTTCCAGGTCTTCGAGCGTGACGATGCGCCGCGCGTGAAGAGCCGGATGGCCGGAGCGGACAGCCTTGAGGTCTTCGAGCATGTCCTTGGTGTTGGCGTAGCGCTCGTCGCGGTTCTTGGCCATCGCGACTTCGATGATCTCGCTGATGCCGGCGCTGAGAGCGGTGTTGATGTGGTCAGGGGGGCGAAGCGGCTCGGAAAGATGCTTGTGCATCACGGCGCTGGGCGTGTCAGCCTCGAAGGGCGGACGGCCGGTCAGCAGATGATACATGGTGGCGCCCAGCGAGTAGATGTCGGCGCGGTAGTCGATGTCGACGTCGCCGCGAATCTGCTCGGGGCTGATGTAGTACGGCGTACCGTAGGCCTTGCCGGCTTCCGACTCGGCCGCCGCCTTATCGTCGACCTCGCGGGCCAGCCCCAGGTCGGTCAGCTTCGCGACGCCCTGCGGAGTGAGGATGATGTTCTTCGGTTTGACGTCGCGGTGGATCAGGCCCTTTTCGTGGGCGTGGCTCAGGGCCTCGGCCATCTGGATGGTGATGTCGAGGGCCTCGTTTTCCGAAAACGTCCGCCCATCGCCGTGCGGGCGGGGAAGCATCAGATCGTAAAGCGTCTTGCCCTCAATAAATTCCATGACGAAGTAATGGAACCCGTCGACGGTGGAGCCGACGTCGATGGCCTGGACGATGTTGCTGTGTGAAAGCCGGGCGGCGGCCTTCCCTTCGGCATAAAACCGGCTGACGAACTCCTGGCTGTCGCTCATCCGCTTGGGCAAGACCTTGATGGCGACGATGCGGTCCAGCGACATTTGCCTGGCCTTATACACTTTGGCCATGGCGCCTTTGCCGATCATGCAAATGAGCTGATACCCGGGGATCTGGCTGCTGCGGCGGTCCTCAAACTGCTGTTTGATCCGCCGAGCCTGCGTCGGGGTGAGGAAATTGTTCTCGACCAACAGGTCGGCCAGGCTTCGCTGGTTGGGGTCGGAGGCCTGCTTCTGCTGCTCGCGGCAGAAGTCCAGTTCGTTAGTGGCGACGAGGCCGGCATCGAGCACAAACTTGCCCACCTCGGTGTCGAGGTTGGTCGCCAGTCCCGTGCCGGGCTTGTCAGATTCGGCCATGGCAAGACCAGTTCAAATTGCCAAGCGGTTTTGAAGCTCCGGAAGTTTGCAGGTGGCTCAACGTAAGCTTGCAAAATGCAAGTGTCAAGACGCAAGCGGCTGTCAACAATCGTTTTGCTTTCGACCCGATATCTTACCACGCCGGTGCCGGCGGTGTCTGCTCAAATCTTGCCGCGCCGGGCCGAATTTGACACTCACCACAATGCGGATACAAATTGGGCGGATACAAATTGGGGTCAACGGTGGCCGTAGCTCAGTTGGTAGAGCGCCAGGTTGTGGTCCTGGACGTCGCGGGTTCGAATCCCGTCGGTCACCCGTCAAACGGTAGGCAGTAGGCGGTAGGCAGTAGCCAGAAAAGAGGCCTTCGACTGCCTACTGCCTACTGCCTACTGCCTACTGTCCACTGCCTACTGATCCGTGCTTTCCAAACGCATCATTCCGTGCCTGGACGTGGACCGCGGCCGCGTGGTCAAGGGGGTGAAGTTTTTCGATCATATCGACGCCGGGGACCCGGTCGAGCAGGCCAAGCGCTACCAGGAGCAGGGGGCTGACGAACTGGTCTTCTACGACATTTCCGCGAGCCACGAAGGCCGGCAGATCATGGCGGACCTGGTGCGGCGGGTGGCCGAAAGCGTGTTCATGCCGCTGTGCGTCGGCGGGGGAATCCGCAGCCTTGAGGATGCCACGCAGCTCATCCAGGCTGGCGCGGAAAAGGTCAGCCTCAACTCGGCGGCGGTTCGCAATCCGAAGCTTCTCAATCAGGTCGCCGAAAAATTCGGAGCGCAGGCGTGCGTGCTTGGGCTGGACGCGAATCGGGTCAAGTCCGAAGGGACCGAGCTTTGGGAAGTCTTCGTGAACGGCGGCCGCGTGCCGACAGGCATCAAAGTGATGGATTGGGTCAGGCAGGCGGAGTCCCTGGGAGTGGGCGAAATCGTTCTCAATGTCATGAACGCCGACGGGACCAAAAAAGGGTATGACCTGGAGATGACCGCGGCGGTGAGCGACGCCGTGCGAGTTCCGGTCGTGGCGAGCGGCGGCGCCGGCTCGCCGCAACACATGCTCGATGTGCTCACCACGGGCCGGGCCGACGCCGCCCTGGCCGCCAGCATTTTTCACTTCGGCAACTACTCGATCGGCCAGACCAAGCAATTCCTCAGCGAGAACGGCGTGCCGGTGCGGTTGATCTGAGCGTTCCAATCTTCACAGCAGCAGTTGCAGATATACCACATCCAGCCAGCGTCCGAACTTGAATCCCACCTGACGCAGGTGCGCGACCTCCTCGAACCCGAATTTGCGATGAATCGCGATGCTCGCCGTCTGGTCGGCGTCGATGAGCGCGAGGATCGTGCGATGCCCCAGTTGACGGGCTTGCTCGATTGAATGCCCGAGTAAAACCGATCCGATGCCGCGTCCGTGCAAGTCGGAGCGGACGTAGACCGAGTTCTCCACCGTGTGGCGATAAGCCGATCGGGCATGGAATCGCGAAAGCGATGCCCAGCCGCCCACTTCTGAGCCTTCCTGGTAAACCACGACGGGATGCGATGGTCCGTGGCCGGCGAACCAGTCGCGGCGCTCAGAAAGACTTGACGGCTCGTCCTGATACGTGCAGGTGGAGCAGCGTACGTAGTAATTGTAGATGTCGTTTATGGCCACCAGGTCGGCTTCGGTGGCGGGGCGGATGTTTGAAGCGGACGCGGCCATTAGGAGAGCGATTGTAAATCCAGGATCGAAAAGCGAAAAATTTCTCTTTATCTATACGAACGAAACCGTATAATCGGTGTCAGACCAAAGGAGAATGTACATGGCACGTCCAGCACTGCCGCGACCCACCGACGCCGAGCTTAGCGTCCTGAGAGTTCTCTGGGCTAACGGGCCCCAGACCGTCCGCCAGGTCCATGAGGAGATGCATGCCGATCGACCCGTGGGTTACACCACCACGTTGAAGATGATGCAGATCATGTCCGACAAGGGTTTGGTTGAACGCGACGAATCCAACCGCTCCCACGTGTATCGGGCCAAATCGAGCGAGGAAAAAACCCAGCGGCAACTGATTCGCGACCTTCTGACCCGCGCCTTCGGCGGTTCGGCGCAGAAGCTGTTTGTTCAGGCGCTGGCCGAAACCAAAGCCACGGCCCAGGAGATGGCGGAAGTCCGTAAACTTCTTGATTTGCAGCGCGGAGGGTCGAAATGACGTGGTTGCGCGACTTGCTCAGCCAGTCTCAGGTCCTCCTGCTGGGATGGACTCTGGTTCATTTTCTGTGGCAAGGCGCGCTGCTGGCGGTGGTGTTGTCGTTTGTACTTAGGGCGATGAGGCGATGCTCGTCGGAAAGCCGCTATGTTGCGGCGTGCGTCGCAATGGTCGCTTTGTTGATCTGTCCGGTTTTGACACTTGAGACGTTTGCGCCGGAATTCGTCCGCCGGGTAACAGCGTCCGGGGGGGACGCTGTACCGGCGTCGACTATCAACGCGATGCTCCAGGCGCTGGGCCGACTCCTCGACTCTCCTGTCGCCAATCAATTGCTCAAGGCCCTCGTCGGCGCCTGGAGCGTCGGCGTTGCGTTTCTTCTGGCCCGGCTCCTGTTCGGCTGGGTTCGGGTGCAGCAGGTGCGCCGCGCCGCCGTCCCGATTAACTGCATGCCGATCCAGGGGCGCATGTCGGTCATGGCACTCCGCATCGGCATCAAGAAGCCGGTGCGGCTCATGGAATCGGCGCTGGCGCAGGGTCCGGCGGTGGTTGGGTTCGTCCGGCCGATGATCCTGCTTCCGACCGCCGCCATCACCGGGCTCTGGCCGGTTCAGATCGAGGCGATTCTCGCCCACGAGCTGGCTCATATCCGCCGGCATGATTACCTGGTCAATTTGCTACAGAGTTTCGTCGAGACGCTTTTGTTCTATCACCCGGCGGTCTGGTGGGTTTCGGCGCGGATTCGCGAAGAGCGCGAGAACTGCTGCGACGATCTGGCGGTGACCGCTTGCGGAGACCGCACGTTCTACGCCGGATGTCTGGCTGATCTGGACGATTTGCGGCCCTCGGCCCTGGAACTGGCCATGGGAGCGGCGGGGGGGGCGCTCTTGGGCAGAATCCGTCGTATTCTCCTGGTTCCGGATGGGGAGACCCGCACTGCGGTGCCGGCGGCAGCCGTCCTGACGATGCTCATGACATCGGGTTTGGTGTTGGCCGGACTTGCCCGTACGCCCAGCGCCGCCCACGTAGCGTCGTCACCGCGCGTGTCTTCACAGTCCAGTGACGCGCCCGAGTCTGTCCATGAAGTGCCGCCGGTGCCCTCACCGGCGGAATACGACGGCGCGCCGGCGCCGCGAAGACCGCCGGTGAGGGCACCGGCGGCACCAATTCCGATCGCCACGCTGGCGCCCGATGTTCCTTTTCCCGAATTGAGCCCCTCCAGCGTCTGGAGCACCGGCCACTGGATCGCCCGACATTGGCCAGTTTCGGCTCCAGCAGAGCGGCAACCTGAAGTCCTCCGCCAGGCTGCCGAGGAACACCAGGCCCAGACGCCGCGCCGGCCTGAGGGCGACCTCGAGAAGAGCGACTTCCCTGCGGTCGCGCCGATGTCGGAGCCGGTGCGCTCGAAGGAAACGATTGATTTTTTCCAGGCCGGAGACGATATCACGCCGCTGCTGGGTGACTTCGGTGGAGACAGCGCCGAGGTGCCGTTGTCGGCCTTTACCGGAGCGCCGTTGAACACGACGATCGGCGCTCCGCTGAATACGGTTACAGGCGGCCCGCTGAATACCGTTACAGGCGCCCCACTGAACACGGTTGCCGGCGGGCCTTTGAACACCATAACCCGCAGCCCGTTGATGACCGTACAGGGCGGACCGATCATGGTGACAACCGGAAATCCGATGGTCAGTCGCCGTCCCAACTACCCGCTACTGGTTCCGCAGGGACCCGCGATGACGGCTCAGGCCCGACGTTCGCGCTGAAAACAATCAAGCTGGAGAGTACTCTTTTTGAGATCATTCCCGGGCGTCGGCGGGGGGTCGGGGCACCGGCAGAAGTTACCCCCTTGAGTGATCCTCCGCCGACGCTCAGGAATGATCCAACCTATTCGGCTTCTACCCCGGAGTTGGGGCTGTATCGAAATGTGCCGCGGTCGGTCTCGATCACGAGATACTTCACCGGCCGGCAGTAGCTGCGGTAATCCCCCAATGCGTAGCCGAAAATCCGCACTGATTCACCGCTCTGGACGGTCACGGGATAACTGAGATCCTTTGCCCGTCTAACGTGTCCGCATGAACCACATCCGATTGGCGCCGGATGTTCTCCGTTGATCATGACCCGCTTGACGACAAGCGGCTCGGCGTCGGTGTTGGAGATTCGCCACCCCTCCGACTCCAGCACCATCGTGCCCGGAACCGCCGAGGCGATGGGATCAACGTTCAACCCGCCCGTGCCCGCGCAGCAATCGGCCTGGGCCAGTGTCGATTGATCGACGAGTTTTTGAACGGTACCGAGTGGGCGCGAGGCGCCAGCCGCAAGCGTCAATGTCACGGCGGCAACGAAGCTACACAACACGACAAACACGCTGCCGCGTCCACTCCTTGCTTCAAAGCAGGGGATGAATCCTGATGACACCATTCCTGGTGCAGGCTGACAGGCGCGCATAGTTTTTTCCGACCGCTCAACCAAGATTTGAAGGAACCGAAATGCTACGAGGGCGTCATCGTCTCACAAACCTGCCAGCGAGTCAACACATTGAACTCTCAAAAATGCAGATTGTCGCGATCCGGCTGGGAAAGGCTGACGATGCCCGGCAGACGAGCCATCCAGGCACTGCGTTGCCAGTTGTCGGCAACCGAGTCCTCGGCGATCAGCGGTGGCAGGGCAAACAGAAACTGCCGCGCCAGCCCGTTGATGAACGGCTCGTACATTCCGCGCAATTCCGCCAGCTTCACATCCGTCTCGGCTTCGCTCGACACTTTCAGCCCCGCTTGAGCCAGCGCCTCCCAGAGCCGCTTGAGATCGGCCTCCGATACCCGCGGAGGATCACAAACGAGCGGCGGCGTGCGGAGAATCAGGGCCAGGTCCACCGCCGCGTGGCGGGCCATCGCAAACGTCAGTTGCGTCTGGTACTTGTTGAAGTCCTTGACTGCCGCCAGCAGGATCGAGCAGATATCCAGGGTTGTGGTCAGGGTGGCCAGCCAGGACTGGTTGTCGTGCTGCGAGCGGTAATAGCTCAATGCCGGATACGACAAGTGGCTTTCCAGGAGCTCGGCGGCCCATCGCTCCCACTCGGCAAGCGCCGGATCGATCATCGCCAGGTTCCCCGACCGCGCGATACGCAGGAGAAATTGTCCCGCGCTGGGAGGTGAGCCGGCCCGTGCGTCCAGCACCGAAATAACCGTCTCACGCTTGGAGAATGCCTGAGATAGAACCGGAAGGTAGGTGATAATGACGGCCAGAAATCCAAATCCCAGGCCAGATTCCATCACCGCCAGCGTTCGCCCGAGCGCCCCGGCGGGTGTCACGTCGCCGTACCCCAGGGTAAAGAACGTCGTCCCGCTCAAATACAGGTAGGTCCCGAATGACGTGGCTTCGTCCGGACCGTGCAGGGCCGTACGGCACCCCCACTGGATCAGTGCGAACCCCAAGATCAGCCCGCCCACCCACGTCACGAACAAGCTGATCAGCGACAGCGGGCCAAACACGCTCAAAAATCCCTCGCGCCATTTCCCCGATCTGATTCGCAGCGCGGTCGCCCGCCAGACGATCCATGTGCTTCGGTAGAACGCACGCGCGTAGCGAAAGCGGTGCGTGATGCGACGAGGCTGTAAGATCCCCTCGAAGCAGTCGACGAGAATGAGGACGGTCAGGGCAAAGCCGACCAACGCCCCTGTGATCCGCAATCCAAGTCCCAAGCGAACATCCCTAATACATCAGAAGCGTCTTGATGGTATCGCTGGCGTCCTTGTTGCTGAAGTAGCCGGCGACATCGCCGTGCGAGCCGGCCCAGACGTATTTGATGTCCCGCTGCTGGATCGGGCCCAGGTCGCGTGATTCGTTGCCGGCAAACGCAACCAGGTGAAAGCCGCCGTTGATGTCATAATTGTGGCCTTCAACGGTGTGCCACCGGAACCCGAGCTTTTGCCCGGCCGAGGCGGAGACCGTCCAGACCGGCGCGATCTCCTCGTTATGCCCCTGAATGTAGCCGGTGGCGCGATAGAGCGTAAACTGCCCGGAATCGGGCGCCGTGCCGACGAGTTGTTCCTGACCGGCGGGTGCGATTGCCTGCACGCCGCTGTAAGTGCCGCCGCAGCCGCCCAGCACGAGAATGCCCAGCAGGAGGGTCGGGAAACGCAGATGTCGGAACTTCGTCATGAAAACCTCATGTTGAGACCGATTCTACCGCCGCCCTACATCGGGTCAAAAGCGGCAAACACTACAGCAATGTCGGCATTCCTATACCGGATACCGGTAATCTATGCCACTACACCACTCATCTTGCATACCCCCTCCCGGTGCCTCGGGGTCGTCCGGGTTGCTCGCACGGGGCGTTGTCGCGGTTAGAATCGGCGGTCGATTCGCGGAAGGAAACCCTATGCGAACACTCTGCCAATGCCTGGTCGCAGTCGTCGCAGCCTGTTCCAGTCTAACGTTGGCGGCGGAAGCGCCGTTTCCGACATTCAAGGCCCAGCAACTCGATGCCAAGCTGACCGTTGGATACGCCGTGCAGCTACTGGACCTGAAGGGCGATCACAAACCCGACATCGTCGTCGCCGATTCCCGGCGCGTCATCTGGTTTGAGAACCCGACGTGGAAAATGCACACGATTCTTCAGGGCCAGACCACGCCGGACAATGTCGCCCTCGCCGCCATCGACATGCTCGGCAACGGCAAGACCGACCTGGTACTGGCGGCGGGGTGGAAGGGATACAACACCAAAGACAACAGCACGCTTCAGTGGCTCGAGCCCGGCGACGACGTGACGCAGCCGTGGAAGCTGCATCCGATGGCTTTTGACGAAGTGGCGCTGCACCGTGTGCACGTGGTGACGATCGATGGCAAGCCGCGGATCATCGCGGCGCCGCTGCTGGGTCGCGGGGCGAGCCAGAAGGGGAATTATTCGGAGACGACGCCGAAGCTGCTGGAATACGCGATCCCGGCAAATCCAGTTGACGGTCCGTGGATGCCGACGGTGATTACCGACCGGTTTCACGTGATGCACAACTTCACCCCGGTCGATTTTGATGGGAACGGCAAGAGCGAATTGCTGGTGGCGAGCTACGAGGGCCTCTGGCTTGTGACTCCCGGCTCGGACGGTTCATGGACGGCAAAGCAGATCGGCGCGGGTGAACAGAGCAATCCGAACGCCAGTCGCGGGTCCAGCGAAGTGAAGCTGGGCCATACTAAATCCGGCAAGCGGTTCATCGCCGCGATCGAGCCTTGGCACGGAAACGAGGTGGCCGTCTACACGCCGGCCGATGGATTGTGGAACCGGACGGTGCTCGATAGCGGATTGCACGAGGGTCACGGCATCTGGCTTGCCGACCTGACCGGCGAGGGCGGAGACCAGATCATCGCGTGCAGCCGGGCCGGTGCCGCGGGACCGGGTCGCGGCGTGTTCGTGTACACCCCGAATGACGACGGAGGCTGGCAGAAGCACGTGATCGACGACAAGGACATGGCTGCCGAAGACCTCGCCGCCGCCGATCTGAACGGCGACGGACGCATCGACATCGTCGCGGTCGGACGCGCCACTCACAATGTCAGGATTTATTGGAATCAGAGGTGACGCATTGGCGACGACTCGGAAAACAGGCAAGATGATGTTGGGTTATCGAGCGCCTTTAGAGGAGGCGCCCTTACGCCTTTCCCTCGCGAATGTCTCGCTGACTCTATCAGCAATCGCGTCGGTGATTGTCGCGGCGGTGATGGTGTTTGGTGGGACGAGTCGCGTGTCAGGCTTGCATAACAGCATCCTCGAGGATGCAACCCTTGTGGCATGCACCGCGTTCATCGTCGCCGTTTGCGGAATGTTTCAACGACGGGAGAGGGCCAACGCTGTTTTGGCTGCGGCAGCGGCACTGTTCGTCTTGATAGCCATTCCCATGTTCATCGTCGCGTGAGCTGCGCTACCTCATTGCCTCCGACCGCCCATCGGATCCCGCGGCCCAGCAGCACCGGGTACATGGGGTTCTGCCAGGCGGTGTGGTCGTGGCCGAACATCAGGTAGAAGACGCGGGCCTTGCCGAACTCGGCGGTCCAGCAGACCTCGTGGTTGCACAGGGGATGATCGACGGTAAGCAGCACGTGTACCTTTGGCGAGACCCAGAAGCCGTGATAGGCCTCGTCGTCGATGATGAAATCCGAGAGGTTGCGGGTGATCGGGTGGTCCTGGTCGGCGATTTTCACCTCCATGTGCTGGCCGTGCTTGTAGGTGCAGGGGGCGTATTGCTTGCCCTCGATGGTCGTGGGCTTGTGAACATATTGGCCCCCGATGATCTGGTGAAAGACCGGCGAATCGTCGCGCGAGCAGAGGTTGTGGTGCAGGCAAACCAGGGGCATGCCGCCGCGAATCAGCTCGACGAAATTCTTTTCCTGCTCGGGAGTCCAATCCTTAGACATATCGTACATGACGATGACATCGAAATCCTTATCCAGGCCGGGCTTGAGGATGTCGGCCTGGCGGGGCAGTTCGCACTTGGTGTACTTGATCCCCGGAAGCGCGTCCCACATGGCGTAGAACTCTTTTTGCTCGAAGGCGTGGCCGCCGTAGGTGAGCAGGACCCGGATCGGTTTCTGGTCCGCCGCGGATGCTAAAGTGCCCAGCAGACCGCAGGTTGCCCATAGGATCGCCGCCAGTTTCATCGCAGTCCTCCACAGTTGAAGGACCGGAGTCTACACCTTCGTGCGGCCGAACAGAAATGTCTGCGTGAAAGGCGGCTGGTTTAGCCGTTGAAAGGTAAGATTCATCCTTGCCTTCCCCTCGTCGCGCCAATCCCAGTCGCTGGCGTCATTGGCGTAGCGCTTGCCGGGCGGGTAGAGAATCTCGCTGACCGACGGTCCGAAATCGCCGCTGGGGCCGATCCCGGGGTTCACCGGCGGAGGGACAACGGCCACCTCGGGCGGAAGCGGCGGGAGAATCAGCTTGATGTACGTTTCTGGAGCGATCGATTGAGGCAGCACCGGATGCCTCTGGCTGTCGGGATCGACAATGAAGCTCAAGTCGCCGCGGAGTTGGATGGTGTCCGGTGTCGGGTTCCAAATGCGGATCACCAGGTGATTCTCATAGCTGCGCAGGCGGTAAACCAGTGGGTCAAGATGAACGACGACGTCGGATTGTGACCCGATGCGCCGGGCCAGGTCGGCGGGCGCGATGATCTCGTATTCGTAGCTGGCGCAGCCGCCGATCAGAGTAGAGAAAAGCAGGATGATTCCGCTTAACCGCATCATTGCCCGGCGGGCGAGGTGGCGGCGGGCTGCGTCGCCGCCGGCTGGGTTCCCGCCGCCCGCTCCTTTTTCCACTGCTCGTTGAGCTTCTGACGCTCCTTAATCGCGCCTTCCTGCCTGGCCTTGAGATCGACAAACTGCTTGGACAGCATCGGGTCGTCGATCGTCATTTCCGTCATCACCTGCGTGGCCAGGTTCTGCCGCAGGGTTTTCATGACATCTTCCGTGAGCTTCTCGTACATGCTCTGGCGCAGGCTGTCTTTGACGTCGGCGAACTTGACCGCCTTGGGCGGGATCCTGGCTTCGAGCTTGATCAGGTAAAAATCGCTGCCCAGGATCAGCGGATCGGAGACCTGGCCCGGCTGAAGCGAGAAGGCAAGCTGCTTGAACTCGGTGGGATATCCAGGCGCCTGAAGGCTGAACGGAGGCATCTCGCCACCGAGCGGCGCGGTGCGGCTGTTGATGCTCATCTCGCGGGCGATGTCGGCAAAGTCGCGGCCGGCTTTCAACGCCTGCTGCGCCTTGTTGACCTCCTGCATGTTGGGAAGCTGAATGACGCGGCAGCGGGCGGTCTCGCCGTACTCCAGCCCGAATTCCTTCTGGACCATGTCATCGGTGATCTTGCCCTGGAGCTGGGTTTCGGCGGCCTTGCGCAAATAAGCGTTCAGCTCGACGACGATCTGAAACTCGCCGCGGCTGTAATGCTGATTCTCCAGATACTGATCGAGCAGCTTGTTACGATCGTCACGAATGGTGGCCCGAAGCTTGCTCGCTTTGTCGGTCTGATGTTTCAACTCGGCGTCGGCAAGCTGGTCCTGCTCCTTTTGGTCGGCATCGTGGAACATGCGATCGAGCGTGAGGTCCATCTCGCGGCTCATGTCCTCAGACGTGACAGTCACCAGCGCCTTGCGGGCATCTTCCTTGGCCACGTCGAGTTGGGCGATGTTGAGCAGCAGGGCCAGGCCGCGGGATTCAAGCAGCGGCTGCGTTACTTCGCGCATCATGACCGGCTGGCCTGCGATGCGGGCGAGGACCTGCTGATCGGCCAGAGCCGGGGGCGGGTTGACGGCCGCGGATGCGCCGCCATTGGTTCCCATAGGAGAAGCCGAGAGATTCTGTTCGTGGATGCCATCGCTCTGCTGCTGTGATGAACAGCCGGCGGTGGTTATGATCGCGGTCAGGACGACACCGACGACTGGTTTCAAGGGGGGTACTCCTCGGGGTAGAAACCTTGAGAGTATCTCAACGATCGATCTGTTTTCAAGACAATAAGGGCGGTGCGACCATGAAGTGGCGGATGCTGTTGATCGGATTGCTGCTGTCCCGTCCGGTATCGGCGCAGCAGGTGGCCGGCCCGCCGCCGGCAGCGCCGGGGTTCCCGACTCGGGTGGCGATCGTAAGTATCGACGGGCTCAGGCCCGACGTGGCGTTGCGGGCCGACATGCCCCACCTGCGGGCGCTGATGGTGCGGGGGTCGTTCACATTCTGGGCGCACACGACCGACGTGGCGATCACGCTGCCGTCGCACACGAGCATGCTGACCGGCGTGACTCCCGATAAACATGGAATCCATTGGAATGACAACGATGCGGAAAACCGGCCAGAATACCCGCAGGTTCCCACGCTCTTCCAACTCGCCAAAAAGCAGAGTCGCACGACCGCTTGCGTAGCGGGCAAAAGCAAGTTTCGCGTATTCGCGGCTCCTGGCGCGCTGGACTGGAAATTCATCAAGGAAGCGAGCGACGACGAGGTCGCGGATGCAGCGGTGGCGATCGTCCGCGAGCACCAGCCCGAGGTCCTGTTCGTGCACTTTCCCGATTGCGATCGAGTGGGTCACAAGGATGGGTGGGGGACGCCGCGGCAGATCGACGCCGTATCGCACGCCGATCAGGCGCTGGGCCGCGTGCTCGATGCACTCGATGAAGAGCACCTGACCGACAAAACGCTGATCATTGTCTCGGCCGACCACGGCGGCAACGGCCGCACGCACGGCGGGCTCGATCCCCGCAGCCAGCACATCCCCTGGATCGCCGCCGGCCCGGACGTGAAGCAGAATTTCGACCTCACGCGCATTCAGCCGCTGGTCGTGGCCACGTACGATACCTTCGCGACTGCGTGCTTCGCTCTTTCCATCCCGCCGCCCGACCACATTGACGGCAAGCCGGTGATGGCCATATTCGCGCAGACGGAACTGTTGCATGCGGCGCCGTGAGAATATTGCTGATTGCTGATTGCGGATTTCTGAATTCAACCGCAAATCAGCAATCAGCATTCAGCAATCAGCAATGAATTCCATCGCGGTCATCATCCCGGCGGCGGGGCGGTCGATGCGCTTCGGGGGCGGCCGCAGCAAGCTGCTGGAGCTGCTGCGCGGCGAGCCGGTCATTCGGCATGCGGTCCGGGCGTTCCTGGCGCGACGCGATGTATCCGAGATCATCATCGCCGCCCCGTCAGAGGATTTTTCCCCCTTGCGGGAGGCGATCTCTTACCCCCTCTCCATTCGGGAGAGGGCCTTGTGGCACAGCCGCCCTCGGCTGTGTTCGACCGGAGGTCGAAGCGATTTCGCTGGTGCGGAGGCACAGCCGAGGGTGGCTATGCCACATCCGATCCCCCCTCACCCCAACCCTCTCCCGGTGGCAGAGGGTGAAAACGGGAGCTCTCCGTCGCAGAATCGGCTTCGATTTTGCGTGGGAGGCGCCTGTCGTGCGGAAAGCGTATTCAACGCGCTGCGCCAAGTCCCGCTGCAAATTGAGTGGGTAGCTATCCACGACGCAGCAAGGCCGCTCGTATCTCAGGCGCTGATCGATCGAACATTGGAAGCAGCAAAATCGTACGGCGCCGCCGTGCCGGCGCTTCCTGTCGCACTGACCATCAAACAAGCCACCGGCCCGCTTCCCGCGCGGGTCGAGCGGACCGTGCCACGGCAATCACTCTGGGCCATGCAGACCCCGCAAGTCATGCGGCGGGCCGATTTGCTCGCGGCGTTCGAGAATTGTCCGCTGCCGCTCGAGCAGATCACCGACGACGCGCAGCTTCTGGAGCTGTGCGGAGGCGAAGTCTGGCTGGTTGAGGGCGAGGAACGGAATCTCAAAATCACTACCCAATCGGATTTGCTGATCGCGGGGTTGCTGCTCGGTCCGGAATGACAATGCGGCTTTTGCGAAGGATGCGGCGGCGATAGAGTTGAGGCATGCTCAATCCGACTCAGGCGACGGTTCGGCAAAAACGGCTTCTGTCGGTGCTGGCGGAACGCAAGCTGGACGCGGTGGTGCTCGGCGCTTCGCCGCACATTTATTACCTGACGGCACACCTTCCTTTCTGGCAGCAGTTTGCGGGTCTGATCCTCTTTGGCGACGGCCGTTCAGACCTGGTGGCGGCAAAGAAGGTGGATGGCGTTGCTGCGGACACCGTGACCACTTACGAAGCGACTTGGAACAGCACGCAACGTCAGGAGCAGCCCGAGCTGGTGGCCTCGGCGATGCTCGGCGAGCTATCCAAGCGCCGCGCAGCCCGCATCGGCATCGACAGCTCGGCGGTCAGCGCGATGGTGGCTCTGGAATCGGGACTCGATTGCAATTCCGTTGACGCGGACCTCTGGCAACTCCGGCGGGTGAAAGATCCGGACGAGCTGGCGCTGATGAAGGTGGCGATCGAGTGCTGCCGGGCGATGTACGAGCGCGCCCGGGAAATCATTGAGCCGGGCATGGCGGAGATCGAAGTTTACAGTCAGCTCCACGCGGCGGCGGTGCAGGTGGCGCAGGAGCCGCTTAACCCGGCGAACCTGGGAAACGATTACGCCTGTGGCGAGCGCGGCGGCCCGCCGCGAAAGGCCCGCCGGGCCAAGGCGGGGGAGCTTTACATTCTCGACCTGGGGCCGGCGTACCGTGGCTATTTCTCCGACAACTGCCGGACCATCAGTGTGAACAGACGTCCCACCGACGCGCAGTTGCAGGCCTGGCACATCGTGACCGGTGTGTTTCCGATCATCGAGAAAATCGCCAAGCCGGGCGCCAAGTGCCGGGAGATCTACGGCGCTATCGATGATTATTACCGTAAGTCGGTCGGCCAGTCGTTCCCGCACCATCTGGGCCACGGCGTCGGCCTTCAGCCGCACGAATTTCCACACCTCAATCCCAAGTGGGACGACACCCTGCTTGTGGGCGAAGTCTTCACCGTCGAGCCAGGTTTGTACGCCCCCGAGCTGGCCGCAGGCCTGCGAATCGAGAACCAATACCGGGTCACCGAAACCGGCGTCGAGAACCTCACGCCGTTCCCGATGGAGTTCTGACCGCGACCATTGCCTGGTGCAGAAACCCGAAATTCGAATGATCCCGGCGCGCCGGGAACGAATCAAATCCGAACGACGGAAGGACCGAATGACGAAACGGGCGCCTCTTCGCGGCGAGGTTTCGGGTTTCGATCATTTGGAATTCGAGTTTGATTCGTTCCCGGCGCGCCGGGATCATTCGAGTTTCGTGCTTCCGGCACGCCCGGCCCGGGCCGGCGCCGGGTTGTGAAGCCGCGCCGGCCCCGGGTCATGTCTGATGCCGGTCAGCACAGGATTGGCTGCAAGAGCGGGGCGGGCAAGCCAAAGCGGCCGCGAATCCTTGCCCGGCTCCAAAGCTGTCGCGTTTCATCGTCGAGAGCGGAATTATTGGCGGCGAACCACGCCGCCGCGTCTTGGATGCGGACCCCCTGGCGGAATCTCGGTTGATCGGCCAGTTGATAAAGAATCAGCGCCGAGACGTACGGATCGGCGGGCATGCGGCGGATCGGGACGTTGGGCCAGATCCCTTCCGACTTTTGCAGGTCAGCCAGGTATTTCAGCCCGCGATCAATCGTCAGGCCCGCGCCGTTGCCGCAGAGAAGAGCCCGCAGACAAAGTGCGGTGGTGACCAGATCTCCCCACCCACCGTCCGCTTCCTGGGCGGCGACGATGGATTTCACCAGCTTCGAGTAGAGCGGGACATGCGACTGGCTCAATTCGTCAAGGCGAATGACCGCCAGGGCGGCGGAGCAGATCGGCCGGCTCACATCGATCCCCAGCCGCAGGGCTGCCTCCGGACGCGCGGTTAGCAATTCGCCAAAGAGGCGATCGAAGGTTTTTGCTTCCCAACGGCGCTCGATTTGACGGACCGTGATCATGGCAGACTCCTTCCTGACGCAGGAGATCGCGTCGTGGTTATGATCGCTTTATGTTAGGGATAATTATCCCCTAACAATTATGGGACGTCAAGGAGAAAGTTCGGATAATTTTCGGGATTGTCGTTAAGTCAAAGTTTGGCAAGGAGATGCTGCATGATCGATTGTTTGGGCTGGAGGCCAACGAGTCGGTCAACGACCTGGCCCGATTTGAAAATCAGTAGGGTGGGAATGCCTTCGATGCGATAGCGACCGGCGGTTTGCTGGTTTTCATCGACGTTCAGCTTCGCGACGACGTATCGCCCGCCGGACTCACGGGCAACATCTTCCAGAGCCGGGGCGATCATGTGACAGGGACCACACCATTCCGCCCAGAAATCCACGAGCACCGGCTTCGCCTGAGCGACCACCTGATCGAAGTTGGCATCGGTCACCACGAGGGGGTGCCCGTCGGCGCTCTCCGAGGGAACAGGCAGCTTTGTTCCACATTTCCCGCAGACCGGCTGAAGCTGGCCGGCCCGGTTCTCGTCGATGCGATTTTTCGTTCCGCAGTTGGGGCAAGTCACAATGGCCATGGTTCACCTGGCCAAATCTTAGGACGATTGCCGCGGTTCGGGATAGGTCACTTTCCGCCGGCGCCCAGGAAGCGGGTGAAATTGTCCTGAAGGAATCCTCGCACGACTTGACCGATCTGCTCCTGCGTCACCTGCCAATCCGATTTGTCCAGGTCGGTGAACTTGTCCTTCAAGACTTTTCCGATGACCTGCCGGCTGTGGTCCCACTTGTAGATGAGCTGGTCGAGCACACGGGCGTCGCTGTGCTGGGGAATGAAGGTCGGGCCGAGCAGCTCGACGCGCATGCGGGTGATCTCCTCGATGAGGCTGGGATTGTTCACGTACCACCAGCAGCCGAACACCATCAGGTTGGGAAACAGCCGCCCCGCGACGGCCAGCTCGTGCTGGTTCTCCCGCGACAGCATCGTGCAGAGAAACTTATTTCCAGGATGAGCGGCGCAGAGGCGTTCGACGCTGGAGGTGTCGGCCTTGGCAAGCGAGTCGCCGGCCAGACGCAGCGCGGGATTGGCCTGGCGGGTGACGCCGATCATCATCGCAAACGGCAGATCGCGCTCGCGGCAGACGGGGAGGATCGCCTCATCGATCACGCGAGTGCAAATATCGTTTTGCGGGTAGCGCCAGGTGGGCGGCAGGGAAACCGCCAGGTAAATCGCCTGCATGCGATCGATCCAGTCCAGCAGAAACCGGTGGATTTCCGCGATCGAGCGCATGCCCAGGTCGGCGTCCGTCGTGTACCCCATCGACGAAAGCGTCGCGCTCACGCCGGGAAAGCCCAGTAGCAGCGGATCGATGCGGAGCACCGCCTTGAAGCGCGGATCACGCTCCGGCTCAGGCATCCAGATGGCACGCTCGGCCGGGTCGAACGGATCGTTGGTCATGGTGACGGTGCGCACGTTGGAGAGGCTCAGCACTTTGTCGATGTAAGCATCGGGTGTGAGAGAGCGGAAGAAATCACGGAAATCCGACAGGCCGCGGGCGTTGGGATTCAGGTCGAGTTTCTTGAGTACCGTCACCACTCCCCGGCAGGCTTCACTGACCGGCGGCCGCTCGACGAACAGCGTCTGCCAGATAAAGTCCGCCTGATGCGGCCTGCTCTTCGACCAGAATCGCTCGTACTCGATCCCACTGGCCCGGATCGACTCACCGATCAGGTAATGGTAAGTGAGCAGCTCATCGATCCCCCAGAGCATCAGCGGCCCGAACGCCGGCGGGTAAAGGTGCGTGTGAATGTCGAAGACCGGAGTCGCCGACATCGCGTCGTCAACCCAGCCGGAAATCTGTTCGGCGGTAGGCAAGAGGTCTCCTGTTGCGTCGGGGCATTGTAAAAAATCCTGGGTGTTGGGGCACGACCTTAAAGCGCCTTATCGCGCCTCCTCCGTCTGGCTTTCCGGACAAAACAGCCGTAACATAATCCCATGATCCGGATCCGTTTCACCAGTCCGCAGGCCGAGCGGCGCGCATTGGGGTTCTTGCCCGGCCGTTTCCCGTTCAAGAGTTGGGCCAACGGGGACACCGTCGTTCCCGAAGCGGCATTGGCCGCACTGGCTCTCGAAGGCATCTCGTTTATCGTCGAAGGACCTGCCACCTATGAGCAGAGCGCTCCGCCGCTTCGAAATCCTGCTGCCACTACGGTTCAATGACGGCCGGCCTGTTCCCGACGAAATCATCGCAGACACTGTGCTGGAACTGCGACAGCGTTTCGGCGCAGTTTCGTCAGAGACGCAGACCATTCGCGGGTTTTGGGAGCAGCAGCACCAAGAGTATCGAGACGATCTGGTTCGCGTCTTCGTAGACGTTGAAGATGTGCCCGACAGCCGGCAGTTCTTTCAGGAGTTCAAAGACCGGATCAAGGCGCGATTTCAGCAGATCGATATCTGGGTAACCACATATCCTATCGAGGCGATCTGACCGGCGGCGCCGACGCTGGCCGAAAGCGCTTCCCGACGGATTGATTTACGCTGATAATCCCGCGCCGTATCCGCATCTCCGTCGAGGAGGCGCCGTTGGCAACAGTTCAATCGGCAGAGTCCGGGCCCTTCGACGGCGCTCGGCCCGGAGCTTTGCATCTCCCCGGGTCGGGTGCATCCTCCGCGCCGCCTGCCCGCCCAACGCACGTGCGCTACGCCGTGCTGATATTTCTGGGGGTGCTGGCGTTCCTGAGCTACTTTGATCGGGTCTGCATCACCCGCGCCCAGGCAGACATTCAACGCGATACCGGTATCTCCGACGCCGACATGGGAAAGGTGTTCGGCGCCTTCTGGCTGGCCTATGCGATATTCGACATACCCGGCGGCTGGCTGGGAGACCGGTTCGGCGCGCGCAAGACGCTGACGCGGATCGTGTTGGCCTGGTCGATCTTCACGGCGCTGACCGGATCGGCGGTCGGCTTCGTCTCGCTTTATCTGTATCGATTCGCGTTTGGCGCCGGTGAAGCCGGCGCGTTTCCCAATACGGCGCGGGTGCAATCGCGCTGGATACCGGCGCAGCACCAGGGGAGGATCAGCGGGATCATCTGGCTGGTGGCGCGCTGGGGCGGGGCGCTGTCGCCGCTGTTGTTCGGCATCCTTCTGCGGCGGGTGGATTCGCGGACGTTTCGCGGGTCCCTGAATTTAATCGGCTTGCACGCGGTCAGCGGGCTGCCGGCCTGGCGGCTGGCGTTTTGGGTATGTGGGCTGCTGGGTGTCGGCTGGGTTCTGCTGTTTTATCCCTTCTTTCGCGACGATCCCGCCGACCACCGGATGGTCAACGCCGCCGAGTTACAACTGATTACCAGCGGACGTTTGGAGAACCAGCGCCATGCCAAGCGGCGCTACAACCTGGCGATCTGGCTGAGCCTCGCGCTGAGCATCGACCTGTGGGCGCTGGCGATGTGCCAGGCGCTGGGAAGTTTTGGATGGTCATTCTTCGTCAGTTGGTTGCCCCGATTCCTGAAGCAGGGATATGGCGTCGAATACGCCAATTCGGAAGTGATGAGTTCTCTGCCGCTCTTGTGTGGAGGGGCGGCGTGCTTCATCGGCGGATGGCTGTCAGACCGAATCATCCGCGCCACCGGGAGACATCGCTTTGGCCGTGCCCTGTTCCCGATCATCGGACGCTTTGGCGGCGCCATCGCGATCTTTGGCGTCTGCTATGCCTCGACGCCCGGCGCCGCGATTGCATTGATGTGCCTGTCGAATATCTTTTATGACTTGTCGATGGGGCCAACGTGGGCCGCCGCCATCGAGGTGGGCGGCATCTATTCCGGCACCGCCACCGGCTTCGTCAACACGGTTGGAAATCTCGGCAATATCCTCCAGCCAATCGTCGGCCAGTGGATTTTCGCCCATTTCGGCTGGAACCGGCTCTTCCTGGTCTTCGCCGTCTTCTATGTTCTGTCCGGCTCGATGTGGTTTATCGTCAATCCGGCGCGGCGGTTCTATCGGGAACAGGATGTGCCGTCATAGAAAGTGCATTTTAATTTGTTCCCCCCTGCCTGTTGATCCACACGTATCTCGCTCGTCACGCCTCCCTTCGCTAACATGGCAAACAATTGATTCCAAGCAAGGGCGTGGAGAATGTCAGTATTTCGCAATTCACGGAACTGGGCCATTCTCTTGTTCCTGGTCGGGTGGTGGGGCGCACAGGTGTTTGCGCGTACTGGCCCGGCAAGTACCGCCGCCGGCGAACCACCGGCGCTATGGAAGGACCCCGCGCAGACGCCCCAAGTCCGCGCTTTGGATTTGGTTCGACGGCTTTCGCTGGAGGAAAAGGCGTCACAGATGATGGCGAACGCTCCAGCCATCCCCCGGCTTGGGATCCGGGCCTACAGCCATCGCAATGAATGTTTGCACGGCGTGGTCAGCAGCGGGGCCACGACCATCTTCCCACAAGCTATCGGAATGGCCGCGACTTGGGACCTTCCCCTGATTCGACAGGAGGCGGACGTCATCTCCACCGAGGGGCGGGCAATCCACAACGACTACATCGCCAAACACAACGGAGACTCCGGCGAGCATGTCGGCGTGAATTTTTACTCACCCAACATCAATATCTTTCGTGACCCGCGCTGGGGCCGCGGCCAGGAGACCTATGGCGAGGACCCGTTCCTGACAGGACAGATGGCGGTCGCTTTCATTGGGGGCCTCCAGGGTAAGGACCCCAAGTACCTCAAGTCGGTCGCATGCGCGAAGCATTTCGCGGTGCACAGCGGGCCGGAGAAGCTGCGGCACACCTTCGACGCCCGGCCTTCGGACCGTGACCTCTACGAAACGTATCTTCCCGCTTTTGAGGCGGCGGTCCGCGAAGCACACGTCGATTCGGTCATGGGCGCATATAGTTCACTGAATGGCGTGCCCTGCTGCGCCGATCCGTTTCTCCTGACGGATCTCCTGCGCAGGCAATGGGGTTTCGACGGTGTTGTCTTCTCAGACGGCGGAGCGATCGGCGACATCTGGGGCCAACATAAATTCGTCGCCGGTCCCACAGAGTCTGCGGCATCTGCCGTCAAAGCCGGCTGCGACGTCTCCTCGGGCGGCATGGGCCGGGCCCCGAACCCGCGAACGGACAACGCCGATCGAATCAATGCCCTTCTGAGAGGCGGGTCGGCGTTTTCCGTACTGCCCGCGGCCGTAAAACAGGGACTGATCACTGAGAACCAGGTCGATCAGGCTGTCACGCGTGAGTTGACGATGCGCTTCCGACTGGGGCTGTTTGATCCGCCGGAGCGGGTCCCATTCTCCAGCATCAAGATCGACCAGGACGACACGCCCGAACATCGTGCCCTTGCCTTGAAGGTGGCTGAGGAATCAATAGTCCTGTTGAAAAACGACGGTATTCTGCCGATTGACCGCAGCAAGGTCCACCGGCTCGCCGTCATCGGCCCCAACGCCGACTCCGCCGCGATGCAGAATGGCAACTACTCCAGCCGGCCATCTCATTCTGTGACGATCCTGGACGGCATCAGGCAGATCGCCGGCGCGGATATAAAGGTGACGTATGTTGCCGGCTGCCCCGCCACTCTTCGGGCGGACAAATCCAATCAGCCCAGAGAGCAGGACACGGCCGAGGCAGTCGCCGCAGCAAAAAATTCGGACATGGTCATCTTTGTTTCCGGAATCGATGCCACCCTGGAGAAGGAACAGAGCGGCCCGCGCGAGACGGTTTACGAGGGATTTGATCGCGGCGACCGCACCCGAATTGAGCTGCCTGATGCACAAGAACAGCTCCTGCGGAACTTGATCGCAAGTGGCAAACCGATCGTCCTTGTGAACTGTAGCGGCAGCGCCATGGCGATCCCCTGGGAAGCGGAACATCTGCCGGCGATCATCCAGGCGTGGTATCCTGGAGAAGAAGGGGGCCAGGCCGTCGCGCAGGCGTTGTTCGGCCAGATCAATCCTGCCGGCCGCCTGCCGATCACTTTCTACGCCTCCACGGCTGATCTACCGGCTTTTGAAGATTACTCGATGGCCAACCGAACGTATCGGTACTTCCAGGGCAAACCCCTGTTCGCGTTCGGACATGGGCTGAGCTACACGCAATTTGCTTACGCAGCCGCGAAGGCGAGTTCATCTTCGATCACCGACGATGGGTCTGTCAGCTTGACCTTCGCCGTGGCAAACAAGGGCCTGCGCAATGGCGAGGAAGTTTCGCAGGTTTATTTCCGGCCCGTGCGTGCGAAGCCGGCGGAAGCGCGGCTGACGCTGTGCGGTTTCACCCGGTTCCCCCTGGCACACGGCCAGACCACCACCGTCACCCTCGAAATCCCGGCGCAGCGGTTTCGCCGCTGGGATTCAGCGCAGAAGCGATATGTGGTGCCGCCGGGTGATTACGAGCTTCTGGTCGGTGGGTCGTCGGATGACGTTCAGTTGCACACGATCGCCACCGTCAAAGGGAGGGGTCATTAGCGTGGTCGCCAACGTTCCCGCACAATACCACGGGTTGAGGCACGAAGTCAGTTCTTCCACTGCTGTTTTGCGATTTTGACCACCTGCCAAACTGAAACGGCCAGCAGTGCAACTGATCCGACAATTGAGAGAATTGCTCCGTCTCGACCCCCAATGACGAACCCTGACGCAATCAGCGAAATCGGGACGATGAACAAAAGCGTTTGGATCGGCTTCATTAACGCAGCATACCGCCCCTAGCGGGAGTCCAGTATATTCTTGCCCAAATTAAGACACTCGCCAGAATCTTCCCCGTGTTCCCCGTGCCTCCGTGGTGAATAATTCGCATCGGCCCCGATGAGGAGAGCGAGCATCATTTCAATTGCCGTTTGCAAGCCGCGAGCATCGACTTCCAGTATGGACGCAGGAACGCAGGCTGCCGCAGCGCCTCGATCGCGTACTCGCGACCCGCGCGGGACAGATCGACCCTGGCGTGAATGACCGCCTTCCGGCGATTATCGGCCAGGGCCAGCGTGCGGCCGTCGGGCGCGACGATTTTGGAATCGCCCGCCGACCAGAGCCCATCGCCCTGCGGCCCCACCGAATTGGCGAACACATAGTACACCTGATTCTCAAATGCACGGACGATCATGCCATCGCGCCCGCGGTGTTTGGTTTTCGACACCTCCAGCGCATCCAGTCCCGCGTTGGGGTGAAAGAGCACTTGCGCCCCCAGCATCACCGGCAGCCGGACCAGTTCCGGAAAACGCCGCTCGTGGCAGATCATCGCAGTGCAGGGGATTTGGTCGAGGTGGAACAATGCCAGCTTGTTCCCCGGAACAAAGGTTTGCCTGTCCCGCCGCGTCAGGTGCACCTTGGAATAGCGAAAAATCTCGCGCCCGCGCCGATCGAATACCAGCAGCGAGTTAAGCCTTTTGCGCCCCGCGAATGTAGGGCTCCCGACCAGCACATTGCAACGAGAGCGGCGGGCCGTTTGGGCGATTCGCGCCAATGCCCGTTCGATGTCGCCGCGGCGAATTCTTGTGAAGTCGCGGTTGTAGCCGGTGACGGCGCATTCGGGGAACAGGATGACGTCCGCTCCGCCTTCAGCGCTGCGCTGAATCGTGTCGGTGATCAGCGCGACGTTCTGGTCGACCTGCGGCCGAAAGACCATCTGCACCGCGGCGATCGTCAGGGATCTTTTCATGCATGGGCTCACACCTGCCAGAGCTTGGCGTCGCGCCGCAGCCGCCGGGGACGCATTGGCAAATCAAGCGCGCCCATTGTCTTATTATAACGCGAACCGCTGCAAGGCGGGACATGGGCGATATAATGCCCGCGATGAGGTGCTTATGGCCGGACCCGATCTTGTTTCCCCTGATGCAGTCACTGCGATCCGACAACGGCTGGAACACGTGGAGGCCGACGGA
This sequence comes from Tepidisphaeraceae bacterium, assembly GCA_035483795.1. Classification (GTDB taxonomy): domain Bacteria; phylum Planctomycetota; class Phycisphaerae; order Tepidisphaerales; family Tepidisphaeraceae; genus DASXMX01. Next base: position 37,642 of record DATHPP010000285.1, read on the forward strand.
GCCCGCCTGAAGCAGCAAATGCGCCATGCCCAGACGCAAGGGAATCAGCCTTGGTGGGTGCAGCGCGGGGGGGGGGCGTTCGCCGGCGATCCGGGTTTCGAGGAAATGAATCGTCTGCGCCGAAGCAAGAACATGAAATTGATTTAAGTTTGGACGTTAAGCCCAACTCTTGCCTCACTGCTCCCGATTCTGGTATCTTTCCCGCCCCCGCCTAAGCAAGCGGGGTATTCGCGGCCTCGTGGAGCGACTAGGATTGCTTTTTCGATAAGAGATTACAGAACCTGATTTTGGACAATCGTCATGGCACATAAGAAAGGTCAAGGCAGCACCAAGAACGGCCGCGACAGCAACCCGCAGTACCGCGGCGTCAAAGCCTACGGCGGGCAGGTCGTCACCGCCGGCTCCATCATCGTCCGCCAATGCGGAACCAAGTTCCAGCCCGGCTTCAACGTCGGCGTCGGCGGTGACTACACCCTCTTCGCCCTCACCGACGGCCGCGTCGAATTCCAGGGCCGCAAAGTGCACGTGCGAACCGAAGCCGCCGTCGTCGGCTGACCTCGACGAGCTCGGTCGAGTCGTGTTCGACCGCAGGTCGAAAATCTCACGCAGAGCCGCCGCGACGCAAAGAGTGGGAGAAGTCGCGGGGCGCCGCGTCATTTTTGGGGTCGCCCGCGACGTCGATTGCGACGAAGGAGCACGTCCGGCGTTGCCCGTCACGCCCGGAATCTGACCGGTGTCCGCTTTATCTCCAACGGCAATTCCACAGGCGCCTTTGTCCGGCCTCGCCGAACGATTCTCCACATCCGGGCGGTGCGTCCGCAAACATCTACGATCAGATGGACGGCATTGACGGCCGAACCCTCGATATCACCGGGACCGGGTACGGCTTGAGAGATCGGGTGGGAGTGAAACAGGCCGACCGGACGTAACCCGCTTGCACGAAAGCATCGGCGAGCATCTGAAATGGTTCGCGGACTGAGCTCGAAATGGCCCGCCCGGTCGCTCTCGTTGTTGAGGAATTGGATCGAGACTCGATTGATCTTGTCCACAGCAAACACGCCGCATACTTCGCTGTGGTCGCGTTGCTGCGCGCGGTATGCTCGTCGGTATAAACTCCTCCACTGGCGATACGAAATGCGGTAGGGCCTCATAGGGTGGGATTTCAGTGGACCGACCGAGCCGCCGCGGCATGCAGTCAGGACATCCTCTTGATCAAGATAGATCGATAAGTCGTTCCGGTTAGATTCCCGTCCTCATACCCGCGTCGCCACGCCGATGCGAAAGCCAAATCGAATTCGGGCGGCACCGCGTCAGAAGCGATTGGATCAAATTGGATCCCATCGTTGAGCCCTCGCTCATGGCCTCGCAGGTAGGCTTCGTGAAACGGCTCGGGGAAGTCCCGAGGTGCTCTGGCCATGCGCGTATCCCGGTAGAAGCGCACGAAATTGTCGCGCGCCGCCTCGTAAGCCATTTTGCACGGGGCCATATCGAACTGCATGCCGCCATGATACGCCGTCCGCTTGCGGTCGAAAACAAAGTGATAGTCGCGTGGGCGACACGAATGGGTACAATGCGATCCCATGCGAGGCCACCTACTTGGCTGCCTGTCGGTTGCCTTGCTGATCTTGTGCTTGGCGACGGTGGGCTTGTGGGTGCGGAGTTACACGTTCGGTTATTACGTCATGTTCTCACCGGGCATTCGAGGGAGCCATGTTTCGATCGCGCGGGGTGACGCTCGGCTCGTATGGCGGGGCGGTTGGCTTGGCCCAAGCGGCGAGCACATCTTTTCCGCTCCAATCCAACAGGTCGGGGACTACAGCATGACGGAATCGATTTATGTGCCCCTGTGGGCCGTGATTGCCGCTGAACTGCTCGCCGCGGTGCTCTGTCTAGGCTCGACGAAAGCGTCAGACCGGTCTGTGCGCCATCTGCTCATATAACCACGCCGGCAATACCACGGACAAGCGAACTGATGGCCCGCTTACCGCTTGTGAGCGAATGCCGGGCTCGCGGAGCGTGTTTCGCGGCGGTGGCTTTTGGCTGGTAACGGGCGAGCGGTGGGGTGAGTACCATTATGCCGCGTTCCTTCCCGCTTGGTTTGTCTTCGCGACGTCCGTCGTGCTTCCGTTGAGCCGCGCGCTGCATGCTGCAAGATCGAAGGAACCGGATCGTCGAGGGTTCTGTCCGGCCTGCGGCTACGATCTGCGAGCTACACCCGAGAGATGTCCAGAGTGTGGGCGCGTGAGTGTGGAGGAGATCGGGAAGTAACTTGGCGTGCGGCGGTGCCACGCGTGACGGTTCATGAAGGCGGCGATCAAAGACATTCATTGCCCCGACGTGGCGGACCTTGCTCGGTGGGTTCCATCAACGCAGGCGGAAGTGGGTGCGGTGTTGCGAATCGAGCAGCCGTGATGACGCTGCGCTCTATCGCGGCGTGGGGTCCGCGCGGCGCCGAAGCATTGATGGGCCATCGATATCCCCTTCCACGAAGGGCCGGGAGGCTCTGCCGAGGCGCGACGCGTCTCGCGCTCGAACGGACCCCACGTCGCGATAGAGCGGAAGCGCGTCATCGCGGCTCCTCGGCGCGCGAACGTTATGCTGCTGGAACGCTGGGTTTGGGAGTGCAAAGGGCGAAGTTGGGAACAGGTTGTCGATCGCCTTCGTCGCCGATTTCACTGGGAGTTTGAGGGCATGGCGCCACGCTGACGCGGCCGCTGATAACGGAAGCTCACGCAGAGCCGCCAAGCCGCAGAGTTAAAAGCTTGGGCCTCCCGAGTCCGTATCGATCCAACTCCCTATCGTCTTTGCGGCTCTGCGTGAGCTTGCGGAACGCTTCTTCACACGGCCGGCGGCGCGTTCACGATCGCCTGGTCCACATAGCACCAGTTCCAATCTTCGCCCGGCTCGAGGGATTGGATGATGGGGTGGTGGGTATTGTGGAAATGCTTGGTGGCGTGTTTGTTTTTTGAGGAGTCGCAACAGCCGACGTGGCCGCAGGTGCGGCACCAGCGGAGGTGGACCCATGAGTCGCCGAGGGCAACGCATTCGGGGCAGACGTCTTGCGCCTCGGGCTCGACGGGGCGGATCTGATCGATGTGGGTGCATCGCTTTGCCATAGCATTCTCCGGTTGCGGGTTTCCTGATTCTGGTGCCGCCGGTGCCCTCACCGGCGGTGTCGGCGCCTCCGGATTCCGCCCGTGAGGGCACCGACGGCACCTAGTTCAGCGGCAAATACACGGTGAACCGCGTCTGGCCCGGGTGGGAGTCGAAGCGGATGTCGCCGTGATGGTTGCGGATGATGCGGTAGGTGGTGTCGAGGCCCAGGCCGGTTCCTTCGCCGACGCCCTTGGTGGTGAAGAACGGCTCGAAAATCTTCGGGCCGACTTCCGGCGGGATGCCGGGGCCGTCGTCGGTGATCTCGACGCAGGCCTGGTCGCCCTCGCGTACGGTGCGGATGGCGACATGGCCGCCCTTGGGGACGGCGTCGATGGCGTTGTCGATGAGGTTGGTCCAGACCTGATTCAGCTCGCCGCCAAACGCGGGCACGGGCGGAAGCTGGCCATACTCGCGGCGGACGGACACGTCCTTCTTCTTCAGCTTGTGCTTCAGGATCGTCAGCGTGGTGTCGATTCCCTCGTGAAGGTTGACGGGCGACTTGGCCGCGGCGCGGTCCATGTAGGTGTAGGATTTCATCGCGCCCACGAGCTCGCTGATCCGCGTCGTGCTTTGCTCCAGCTCCTGACAGAGCAATCGGATTTCGACGTCCTTGGCGAGCCAGGAGAGCACCCTGGGCAATTGCGGCGGGGCGACGCGATTGGCGAGCGGCTCGATCTGCTCGCGCATGAGCCCGGCGGCGACCAGCGACGCCGCGGCTTCCCACGCGTCCGGAACGGCCTGCGATGAAAGCCATTCGCCCAGCTCCTGCTCGCGATCGCTGCGGGTGATCGGGTCCAGCTCCTTGCCGTTGTGGCGGGCAAGCGCGCAGACGCTGCTGAGGGCGGCGCCGTCGCCGTTGGTTTTGGACATGACCGACTGAAGCATGTGGCAGGAAATCCCCTCGATGTCCGAAAGGAGCCGCGTGAGCCCCTGCGCTGAACGGCGGGCTGCCGACGCGGGGTTATTCAGTTCATGCGCCAGGCCGGCCGAAAGCTTGCCCAGGGCCGCCAGCTTTTCCTGTTGCACCGCGATGGCGTATTCGGCGGTCCGGCGCTCGGTCAGCGCGGGCAGAAGCAGGGCGCGCATTTCCGGACAGACCATGAGCAGGTCGCGGAACTGCTCGGCCTTGACGCGCACGACGCGCGTGGGGCCCAGGGCAAGTCCGGTTGCGGTGGCGGCCTCGCCGGTGAGAAGATCGGTGGTGCCGGTGAAATCGCCGGGCCCATGGACGACCAGCACCGTCTCCTGGTTTCCCTCGCCATTTCGGGTGACTTTGATTTTTCCGTCGAGGATAACGAAGAAATCCGCCGCCCCCTGATTTTCGCGAAAGATGACCTCGCCATCGGAAAGCTGGACTTCCTGGCCAACCTCCTTGGCGCACTGGATCTGATGATCGCTGAGTTTTGGAAACAGGCGTGCGTTGTCGATCATAAGCCGTCTCCTGCCCCGCGCACGTCGCGGAGATATTCGTGAATGAACTGGACGGCGATGGAGCCTTCGCCCACCGCCGCGGCCACGCGTTTCACCGACTGGCAGCGCACGTCCCCCGCGACGAACACACCGGGCACGCTGGCCTCCAGAAGGAACGGATCGCGGTCGAGCGGCCAGCCCTTGGGCCGGCGGCTCTCGCCCTGGGCCAGCGACGATCCCGAAAGGATGAAACCCTTGTCGTCGCGCTTGAGCGTCTGGCCAACCCAGTCGGTCTGGGGCGTTGCGCCGATAAAGATGAACAGGCCTGGAGTTTCGATTTTGGTCTTCTCGCCGCTGCGGCGGTCGACGAAGGTGACGGCGCTGAGATAGTCATCGCCGTGCGCCTCGGCGATTTCGGTGTTGAGATGGACGTGCATCTTTGGATCGTTCTCGAGGCGATCGACCAGGTACTGCGACATCTTCGCGCCCAGCGACGACCCGCGAACGATCAGATGAACTTCGCAGGCGTGTTGCGAGAAGTAGACCGCCGCCTGCCCGGCGGAATTGCCGGCGCCGACGACCACCACCGATTTGCCTTCGCAGTCCGAGGCCTCGGTCATGGCGGCGCCGTAGAAGATGCCGCGGCCGGTGAGTCGTTCGACGCCGGGCTTGTCGAGCCGGCTGTACCAGACGCCGGTTGCGATCAGCACGCTGTGGCAGCGCAGCTCGGCGCCGTCGGAAAGGCAGACGATGCGGTAAGGGTCTTCGATGCGCAGCGAGCGGGCCTCCTGAGCGGAGAGGATTTCCGCGCCGAATTTTTTGGCCTGGGTGAGAGCCCGGCGGGCCAGGTCTGAGCCCGAGAGGCCGTTGGGGAAGCCGAGGTAGTTTTCGATGCGCGAGCTGGTTCCCGCCTGTCCGCCGGGAGCTTCGCGTTCGACGACGATGGTTTTCAGGCCCTCGGACGCGCCGTAAACGGCGGCGGCCAAACCACCCGGACCGCTGCCGACGATCACCAGGTCGTAGAACGGTTTCTCGGCGGTGGTGCGCATGCCCAGCTTGGTTGCGAGCTGAGCATTGGTGGGCTCAAGCAGGTGGGTGCCATCGGGAAAGACGACGAGTGTCTGCCCGGGATGCTCGGCTTCGGCTTTTTCGAGGATCACACAGCTCGTGTGCTCCTGCTCGATGTCGTGCCATTGAAACGGAACCAGGTTTCGGGCGAGGAAATCCTTGATGCGATGGGCTTCGGGCGACCAGCGGTGGCCGGCGACTTTGATCCCCTCGAAGTTGGGCTTGTAATCCTCGGTCCAGTCGGCCAGCAGATCGTCGAGCACGGGGTAAAGTTTTTCCTGCGGCGGGTCCCAGGGCTTCATCAGGTAATAATCGATGCCGGCGGAGTTGATGGCGCGGATCGCCGCCTCGGTGTCGGCGTAGGCGGTGAGCAGCGTTCGCTTGGCGTTGGGATAGGTGAGCTTGGCTCGTTCGAGGAACTCGACGCCGCTCATCTTGGGCATGCGCTGGTCGACGACGAACAGCGCCACCTGCTCTTCGCGCTGGTGCAGTTGCTCGACGGCCTGAAGCGCCGACTCGCCCGAATCGGCACGCAAGATACGATAGTTCTCCCCGTATTTCTGCCGCAGATCGCGTTCAACCGCCCGCAACACTTGCGGGTCGTCATCCACCGCGAACAACGCGGGCTTCGCCATGGCGCCTCCTGTGCAATCGGACCCCTGGCCGGTTCCCATCACCGTAGGAACGCGGCAAGCGAATGGCAAATTGTGCGGTGATCGGCTGGTGGCGGGCAATGCCCGCCCTACGTATCCTTTTGATTGCAATGTTCGTCGATGAAGCAGTCATTCAGGTGAAGGCGGGGGACGGGGGGCAGGGGTGCGTCTCTTTTCGGCGGGAGAAATATATTCCCAAGGGCGGACCGGACGGGGGCGATGGGGGGCACGGCGGGAGCGTCATCTTTGTTGCCGACACTTCCAAGGACACGCTGCTGGATTTCTCCGGGAAACACCACTGGACGGCGCCACAGGGGCAGTCGGGGATGGGGAAGAAGATGTCCGGGCTCAGCGGACAGGACCTGTTGGTTCCGGTTCCGCCGGGGACGCTGGTTTATGACGCGGAGCACAAGATACTGCTGGCCGACCTGGATACGCCGGGCCGGCAGGTGGTCGTCGCCAGGGGCGGGAAGGGTGGCAAGGGGAATTGGCACTTTCGCTCATCGACGAACCAGGCGCCGCGTTACACCGAGCCCGGTGGCGAAGGGCAGCAGCGCCGGCTCAAGCTGGAATTGAAACTGATCGCCGACGTCGGGCTGGTTGGGATGCCGAATGCCGGCAAGAGCACGCTGCTGCGGGCGATTTCCGCGGCCCGGCCCAAGGTCGCCGACTATCCGTTTACCACGCTCGATCCGCAGTTGGGAATCGTCGAGCTGCCAGGCTTTCGGCGCATGGTCGTCGCGGATATTCCGGGGCTGATCGCAGGCGCGCAGCACGGTGCGGGATTGGGTCATGCTTTTCTCAAGCACATCGAACGCACCAAAACGATCGTGCACATGCTGGACATGTATCCGATCGACGGCTCGGATCCGGTGGAGAACTACCGGAAGATTCGCGCCGAGCTGGAAGCCTTCAGTCCGGAGCTCGCCAAAAAGCGCGAGGTCATCGCGGCCAACAAGATGGATCTGGCGGTGGACGACGAGGCGATCGATCGCTTGATGAGCGCGCTGCCCGACAAGGAGATTTTCCCCATCTCCGGCGCCACGCATCAGGGAATCGACAGCCTGCTGGAGACGCTGTGGACGATCCTTCAGGAGGCCAGGTCGCCCGAGCCTCCGACCCAACCGGCGAGGACTTCAGCGGATTGATTAGCCTCGGAAAAGATGCCATGTTGCTTCCCGATTCCCTGTCGATCGCGTTAAAGGAATGGGCGTCGGTCTGCAGCGCGATGGAATCAGGCCGGCAGATGATCCTGCTGCGCAAAGGGGGCATTTACGAGGCGGCGGGGGAGTTCGAGCTGGAGAATTCGCAGTTTCTGCTTTTTCCGACCTACCTTCATCAGAGTACGAAGATGCTGAAGGCCGAAGCGCATGGCGGCGTGAGGCCGGTGGAATCGGAGCCGGGTCAGATCCAGCTTTCCGCCGCCGGCGCCGTTACGGACATCGTTCGGCTTCGCTCCCGCGCCCAAATGGATGCGATCGAAGACGAGCATGTCTGGACCGGGCCGCTGATCGACATGCGTTTCCACTACAAGCCGGCCAATCCGCTTTACCTGCTGCTGGTCCGGGTGTATCGGCTCGCGAGTCCGCTCATGGTTGCCAATACTCCGGCGTATGCCGGGTGTAAGAGCTGGGTGCCGCTGGACCAGCCTGTCGCGACAACGGGCGCCGTATCCGTTCTGGACGACGCACGGTATGATTTTCATCGCACAACGATATTGAATGCAATCGTCCAGTAGAGGGAAACCACGATGAGAGAAGCGGCGCTGGTGTTGTTGGCTTTTATGCTGGTCGTGCCGGGATGCAGGCACGACACGCCCGAAGAGATCCGCCAGAGACAGACGGACGCGTTCAGCCGCGGGCGCGATCGTTTTTCCGAGGAGTTGGTGCAGAAGGACGTGACGTGGTACGTGCAGGCGGGGTCAAACTTCACCGGTTTTGACGCGGGCACCGGCTTGCCGCAGCAGTTCATCAACAGCAGCGGCGTCGTGGACCCGTTCAGCGCCGAGTTTATCCGGGGCCACAACGACGCGATCCTCCAGTACATCGCCGCCAACGGCCCCGTGCCGGGCTCGTTCAAAGCGTGGGAACCGCAGCTCTTTCACCAGGGGGCGTACTTCGAGATGCACAAGGACGAGATCCAGAAAGTGGCCGCCGGCGCCCCGCCAGTCAAGTCGCCGGATGGACAATACACGCTGGTGATCGTGCCATCGGGCGGCTCGGGAAGCCTGATCACGCGGTCAGCCTTTGAGTTGAGCGTCCTGACTGCCGGAGCGCAGCACTCGACGTCGCCGCCGGCCGGCGTCACGCAGGCTACCGCCGACGTGCTGTTCGGCCCCAGCGACTCGGACCTGGCCTTCACCCGCTGGCCCGGCGCGGGACAACCCATCTACGCTGCCCTCAATCTGCGGAGGGCACAGTGGCTGGTGGTGCAATCGGGCCAGCCGTGATGCCAATTCCGAATTCTGAATTCTGAATGACAAAACCCGGCTATCGTCCGCTGGCGGTGCGGGCGTCGCGGCGGAAAGCGACCGGGGGCGCGCCGAATTCCTCGCGGAAGAGGGTGGTAAAGCGCTTGGGGTCGCGGAAGCCGCACTTGGTGGCGACCTGGGGGATCTTCATATCGGTCTCGCACAGGAGCTTGCGGGCGCGCTCGAACTGGAGGCGGCGGATTTCGTCGTGCAGGGTGCGGCCAACGATGGTCCGGAAGCGCTTCTCCAGCGTCCGCCGCGACACTCTCAAAACGCCCATCATGTCCTCGACGCGCATCGGGTCGCATGCATGGGCTTGCATGTATCGCATGGCGTTGGCGACTTCCTCGTCGGGGATGGCCAGGACGTCGGAAGAGGAGCGGACGACCAGGCCGGCGGGGGGGATCTCGACGAGCTTGTTCTCCAGGCGCCGGCCGGCCATCAGTTCGTCGAGGGCGGCGGCGGCCTCGAAGCCGATCCGCCGGCCGTTGGGATCGATGCTGCTCATCGGCACGTCCGCCAGCTCGCACATCGCCTCGTCGTTGTCCACGCCCACCACCGCCGCCTCCTGCGGCACCTTGATGTGGCAGCGCACGCAGGCGCTGAGGATCTGGCGGGCGCGGTCGTCGCTGCATGCGAAAATCCCGACCGGTTTGGCCAGGCCGCGCAGCGAACGGAGGTCCTGGCCGTCGGGGAGATAGTGGCAGTCGTCGAAGCCGGCGTCCTTGAGGGCGGATTTGAAGGCGGCAAAGCGCACCTGCGAGAAGTAGTGCTCGCGGTGCCCGCCGCACGCGAATTGGCGGAACCCGCGTTCGATGAAATGCCGGGCCGCCAGCCGGGCGATTGCCGTATTCCCGGGAATCACCCCGGGAAGCCGAATGCCCTTGCAGCGCGAGGAGACGTTGACGGCGGTCACCTTCAGCGAGCGGACCAGCCGTTCGAGTTCATCGGTGGCAAACAATCCAATGATGCCGTCGGGCCGTTCCGACTTGGCGGCCCTGATGTTCCTGGGGGTAGGCTCGGCAACCGCCAGTTGCCACAGGCGGTTCTTGTGCGTGTATTCGCGCACGCCGCGGATGATCTCCCGCCCGTAGGAGAACCTCATCGGCACAAAAAGATAGACAACAGGTGTCGGCTCCATACAACTGTGCCCTTCACAAACCAAGCGCTGAATTGAACGACCAACGATGTGAACGTCGGTCTCTTAATGTAGCGATTTCGCGAAACCGTGACAAGGAGGAAAGTCCTCGTTAGCGAAGGTT
>DATHPP010000286.1:0-9139 GCA_035483795.1 Tepidisphaeraceae bacterium
GCTTGCGGCGGTCCTCGATGTCCATTCCCGCAATGGCCTTGATATAGCCAATCGACGTGCCCGCGGCGGCACGGTCGAGGCCCGCGCCTGGATACATGACGCAATCCACCCAGTACTTGAGCGTCCCCGATTCGCTGCGGGAATCGACGTCGATCTGCTCGGCGCCTTTTTTGAGGGCGTCGGTGAGGGCAGCTTGGGTCGCGTCGTACGCCGGCCGATCCGGTGCGTCGCCCGCCGGAGGTTCGATGGGCTGCCCGTTCTTGGTGACGAGCAAAACCTGACCGGCCACAGCTTTAACTTCCTTCTTTTTCCCAAAGCTGTGAAGCCAGTCGTGGAACTGGCTTTTGAGGTCATCGAGTCCGACCTTCTGGTGCCGGATCGTCAGATAGGTACCGATGTCCACCGCAAACACCACCACCAGTAGCGGCATCGTCACGAAGTAGTACGGCAACAGAAAAAAGAGGAAGTAGGCGACGACCATGCTTCCGAGCATGCCGATGTTCAGTGGGATTCGCGGCAGGTGGGCGACGACCGCGTCCTTGTCCGCCCACGCCAGCATCTTGGCCCAGATCAGCAGCAGCACGATCGCCGGTATGATCTTGAAGATGTTGACGTATCCGCCACCGATCAGGTCTGCGGCCGCCAGCATGTGAATGGCTCCCATCGAATCTCCTCGAGGACAACTTCTGCCGCCCCCGCGCGGCCATCTATCTTACGAAATCGCCCGGCGATAGTGAAACATTTCCCTCCTGCCCGCTAGCGCATCGGGATCGAGTCGTCCTCGTCGTTCAGGGTAATGGTCTGCCGGAGCGGGGGCTCCTCCTCCTTGGGGATGGGCTGCTCGCCAGTCAGGGGCACCAGCACCGGCTTCTGCTCGCCATGGCGGATGGCGTCGATCGTTTCCGATACCTCGCCGGCCAATTCCCGCGGCGTCAGCCCGCCCACGCACAAGACCAGGATCAGGATCGTCAGCATCTGAAGGATCGCCGCAAGGACGTACATGACGTGGGAAAGTGAGCTTCCCTCGTCACGGCCCATGTGGCCGATCGCGTCGAACAGGATGATGACCATGAGCAGCCCGATCGACGAATAGAATTGCGGCTTGTTCTTCACGAGATGCGGCCAGACCAGACACAAGAGAATAAAGCCGGTGATGGCGGTAGTGACGCCTTGCATAACGCGCCAGTGTACCGCGCGGCTCACGGTTGCACTGCGCCTGCCGGGCGCCTAAACATTGGCGGATCTGATCAAGCCTTCAATCGCCTTGAGGTGAATCTTCAGTGCCTTCTGCCCGGCCGGTGTGAGCGAATACCAGCTGGTGGGCTTGCGGTCGACAAACGCCTTTTTGACGGCGACGTAACCAGCGTCCTCGAGCTTGCGGAGCTGCGCGCCCAGATTACCGTCCGTCTCCTCGAGCAGGACCTTAAGCCGGGTAAACGTGAGGGCTTCGGTGCTGGTCAGCAGCACCAGAGCCCCCAGCCGGCTGCGGTGCTGGAGCAGCGGGTCGAGCTGCTCCAGGCCGGGCGGCGGCTGGATGGTCTCCTGGGCACGATCGTTTGCCATCACGCGACCTCGCCCGCGCCTCGCCCGTGCCGCGGCGCAAAAAATGTTGGCAGGATCAATCCCAGCGAGATCACCACCCCCAGTGCCGTCCAGCCGAAATGCGGGACCATTCCGACCACCGCCCCCCCGGCCATCACCACTGGGCCCAGCAGCATGAAGTAGCGATGGAAATGCACTCCCCAAAGGAAATAGGTCAACCCGACAAAGCCCACCATCACCTGCCCGGTATACGGCCGAAACCCAGGCGAGACCGAGGAGAGAGCGATGATGAATCCGACCCCCAGCATGATCCCGCCGCCCATGTGCAGCGCGCCGCGGATCGCCAGCGCCCGGTCCCATTGCCCCGTCTTGTGCGAATATCGCCTCCCAATCACCCAGCTCAGCACGCCCCCGACCATGCCGCCGATTCCGAGGAAACTATTCGCATATTCAGGCTTTAAGTCGAAGAGCGAGTAGCCAACGATCACGTACACCGCCCACAAATAGAAGATGAGCGGCGGGCCCAGGTCGGGCCGCGCGCGCCGCGAAACCGCATTCCGCACAAACTCAAGGTCTTTCCCTATCTGTTGCACGTCGCCGGTCATGGCAGATCTCCTATCTCTTCGGCAAAGCCGCCGAAAGAATCTCGAACGTCTTGGGCGTGATCGCCTTCATCGTCACGTCCATATACATGATCACTTTTCCATCGGGCCCAATGATTTTTTTGCGGGCGACGCCGACGCTGGGGTCGACCAGAAAATTCTCGTCCTCGATTTGCACGCCGTTGGAAGATCTGAAGGAGCCCTTCCAGCAGGTCCACTGCCACGGCGGCCCGAAGAGCACGCCGGCGCCGGTCGTCGTGTTTTCAGTGTCCTTGAGCGTGAATGAGTTGCCGGACACGGTTTCATGGCGTGTTGTTCCGCCGAGCCGTCGGCCTTCACGACAATCGCCCGCTCGACGATCAGGCCATGGTCGGCGTCCTGCGTCTTCTCGACGAGCAGGATCTGCCATCCCATCGGCTTGCCGGCCTCGGAGCTGAGTCTGGCCTCGCCGAGGAAGTAAGTCTTTTCGACCGCCGCGGGGGAAAGCGGGGTGAACAAGGCGACGGCGAGGAACGACAGCAGGACCCGGCTCACGGCACCTTCTGCTAGAGTTCTCTATAAAATAGAGTTATCCCTCCCTCTTGTCAAGCGGAATCTCAGTTTTGCGTTTGGTGCCACGGCGCCTCAGGATCCAAGCATTTCCGCCTGCCCGGGAAACACAGCCGAGGCGGGGGCCGAGGGCGGCTGTGTCACAAGGAAAAGATCTGCTACCGCGCCGTCAGCTTCAACGTGGCCTTTCGCAGACAGAAGGTGTAGTAGCCCCCATCGAGGCCGGAGAACACGAGCCACATCGTCCTGCCGTCACGACTCATCCAGCGGCTGGGGAATTTCTGGTGATAGGTTCGCGAGCCTTTGGCCCAGTCATCCTCGTAAGAGACAGTCGTCCACGGCCCCCAGGGCTCGGGCGCGTCGAACACGCCCAGGGCCGGGGTGTGCATGGCGGTAATACCCGGGGGCTGGTGCGGAGTGGTGAGGATGTATCGCCGCACGCCGGCGTTGTACGTGATCGCGATCCGCTCGGTCCCGTGCGGATCGGTAAAGATCGGCTTGCGATTGGCGATGTCCGCCGACCACGTCGGCTGAGCGGCTGCATCCATGCCGGCAAAGAACTCCCACGCGCCTCGCTGTCCGACGCTTTCCCGCGGCACCCGCGCCAGCACGATGTTCGGCGAAAACTCATACGCACTGTCGTTGTCCTGCGACGCGATGTAGACGTACCCGTCCCGCGCACCCTGGTAGCTGGGGCCGAACTGAACGAATTCCGGGCAGCCGAAGGTGCCGGAAAAATACCAGTCGGCCCAGGTCCAAGTGGCCCCGCGGTCATTGCTCGACGCAAGCCGGGAGTGCTTGAAATCTTTTCCGTCGGGTTTGTAGTTACGCACGAACAGGTACAACGTCTGATCGACCATCAGCAAAGCGCTGCTCTTGATTCCCTTGGACCCGCCGCCCGTCGAGTCGATGTTGCTGACAAAATCCTCGGCAAGGACGGTGGGCGGATTGCCCGTCACCCGGGCGAAGCCCAGCGATAATCGCGGCTTGCGCTTGCTAAAGCCCGGCCCGTCGCCCAGCGACGTGATCTGAAGGTCCCCTTCCACCCAGGTGATCGGCCAGTTGTCGCCCGCCCCATCGGTCAGCTTCACCACCTGCGCGTCCCAACTCAATTCGCCAATGATCGGGCTATGCGGATAAGGCGGCGCCTCCGCGGAAGCCGGTGAGCCCATCGTCGCAACACTGAACAGGATCGTAACGGCCAGCGTCTTCGCGGCGAGGTTCATCCGAGTCACTTTAACGCCGCCCTCCGCGTTTCACCAGAGAGGCCCGATCAAGATCAGAGTTCGATATTCGGCGTTCAGCATTCACGGGGCGGTACCCTAAGATGCCCTCAGATATTGACGGGATCGCTCGAGTTTCCATAGTGTGGCAGCATGAATGACTAGAGGGGGAAGCCCGCATCGCCGATGTTTGTTCAGTCAGGATGCATCAGGAGTTAGCTGAAATGCCGATCTCCGCCGCGGTACCACCCGCGCTACCGGCGGAAGTCCCCCCGCCCTCGGCGGGACTTGCTCCCTCGCCACAAGCTGTTGTGGAGAGCGAGACGGTTATCGCCCCAAGCCAGGGATGGATCGGAGTCAACTGGTTCGAGTTGTTCCGCAGCCGCGAGTTGCTCTATTTCCTGGTCTGGCGCGATGTTAAAGTGCGCTACAAGCAGGCCGTGCTCGGGGCGGCATGGGTGGTGCTTCAGCCGCTGTTCAGCATGGTCTTGTTTACGCTGATCTTCGGCCGTGTCGCTAATTTCAGCCAAAAGATGGGTGAATGGGGCGGTGTTTATGCCTTGTTTGTGTTCGTGGCAATGCTGCCCTGGCAGTTGGTTTTCACGGGTTTGAATGCTGGCGGCATGTCACTTTTGAACCAGACGCATTTGCTAACCAAGATTTACTTTCCGCGACTGTACGTGCCGACCTCAGTAGTGGGCGGGGCGCTATTCGACTTCCTGGTGTCGGCGGTCTTCGTGGTGGTTTTGATGTTCTGGTACCACGTGCCGCCTTCGCCGCTGATCCTCCTGATGCCTCTTTTGCTTCTGGCGACAGTGGCCTGTGGCCTGGGGGCCGCGTATCTCTTTTCGGCGCTGACGATTACATACCGCGATTTTCGGTTCCTGATCCCGTTTATCGGGCAGGTGTGGATGTGGGCGAGTTTCGTGGCGTTTCCGCCTCCGACCATGTGGGGCGCGATTGGGCCGAAGACCCGGATGATCCTGGCGCTCAATCCCATGTACGGGATCATTGCCGCCTGGCGCAAAATGCTGCTGGGCGGGGCGCCGGACCAGTTGACGGGCTGGAACCCGTGGTACTTTGCCAGTTCAATCGTTGTCACCGCCGCCCTGTTTCTACTGGGGCTTTTCTACTTCCGCCGGACCGAACGGCGGTTTGCCGACATCGCATGAGCAAGCCGATTATCAGCATCGAACGGCTCGGCAAGGCGTACTTCCTGGGCCGTCACATCGACCCCCACCAGACGTTTCGCGACACGCTGGCGAACCTCTGCAAGGCGCCGCTCCAGCGCCTGCGCGAGCGGAGCGGGCCGACGCACCAATCCGAGGACGCCTTCTGGGCACTGCGTGACGTGAGCTTCGAGGTCAATCCCGGCGAGGTGGTCGGGCTGGTCGGACGCAACGGCGCGGGAAAAAGCACGCTGCTCAAGCTCTTGAGCCGGATCACCGAGCCGACCGAGGGCCGGGCGATCCTGCGCGGGCGGGTAGCGTCGCTGCTGGAAGTCGGGACCGGGTTTCATCCGGAACTGAGCGGCCGGGAAAACATTTTCCTCAACGGCTCGATCCTGGGGATGACGCGAAAGGAAATTCAGAAGAAGTTCGATCAGATCGTGGCGTTTTCAGAGATCGAGGAATTTCTGGATACGCCGGTGAAGCGGTATTCGTCGGGCATGTACGTGCGGCTGGCTTTTGCCGTGGCGGCGCACCTCGAGCCGGAAATCCTGATCGTCGACGAAGTTCTGGCGGTGGGTGATGCGCGGTTTCAGAAACGCTGCCTGGGGAAGATGCAGGAAGTAGCCAGCGGCCAGGGCCGAACGGTGCTGTTCGTCAGCCACAACATGCAGGCAGTCTCGACCCTGACCCAACGATGCCTGCTGCTGAGCAAAGGCCGGGTGGCGGCGATGGGGCCGACGCCGGACATCATCAGCCAGTACATCCACGAGGGCGGCGCGACGCCCGAAATGATCTACAGCGTTCCCGCCTCGACCGAGCGGCCGAACATCACGCGGATGGAACTGCGCACCAGCGAGCCGCACAATGTTCAGACCAACGGCAAACCCCTCCAGATCATCGTCGAGGTGAGCACCCCCTGGCCGATCGAAAGCGCCCGTGTCTCGATTCATGTCTGCAGCCGGCTCGGCGAGCCGCTGGTCCACTTCTGGGCCCAGGACAGCGATCAGCAGATGTGCCGCAAGCCCGGAAGCTATCGCCTTGTGTTCGATGTCCCCAAGCTCCGGCTGTTCATGGGCAACTACACGCTCCGCGCCAACTTCAAGGAGTACTTCGGCGGCCGCGAGTTCGACGCGGTCGACAGCGCCTGCCCCTTCGAGGTCGTCATGTACGGCCAGGAGCGCGAGGGCGGCTGGTGGAAAGGCGCCTGCGCCTACCTTGAAGAAGGAAAATGGGCCGTGGAAAAAGTCGCCTGAGGCTGGTGTGCGGGAAATCAGCGCGCCAACCGAACATCACAAAAACGCCCCCTGCGCTCTCCAACGGGGCCCCCTGACACCCCCTGACATTTTCTTATCCTCTCACTTGCAAGCTCTTAAGCGCGTCGCTACAGTACCGAATCTGGCTTGCCAAGAGCCTTCCCGCGGCGGTTCTCTCGGCTGAGAGTGTTACTGCCCGCGGGACTTTGTTTTACAACTTCCGCGTTTACAAGCCCCATCGCATGATTCGGCATCTTGGCTGCCGGCTCCTGCGCGGGCTGACGACTGCGGTCTTCACCACAATTTCGGTCCCGCTATCGGATTGAATTGGGCGGATTGAATTGGGCCGGCGGTCGAGAACTTTTGGAGTTTCGTTTCATGGCCGAATCACAAGCCAAGCTCGTCAAAGACCTGGTGGACGCCGGTGTCCACTTCGGTCACCGCGTCAGCCGCTGGAACCCGCGCATGGAGCCCTACATCCACGGCAAGCGGAACATGATCCACATCATCGATGTGAAAGAAACCATCAAAGGGCTCCTCCGCGCCAAGCGGCTGATCCAGAATATGGTCGCGTCCGGTAAAGACGTGCTATTCGTCGGCACCAAGCGGCAGGCCCGCCATTCTGTCGAGGAAGAGGCCCGGCGGGTCGGCATGCATTACGTGTCGGAAAGATGGCTCGGCGGCACGCTCACCAACTTCCGCACCATCCGCGCCCGCCTCAACCGGCTGGAAGAACTGGAAAAGCTCTGGCAGACTGGACAGATCGAGACTTACTCCAAGAAGATGAAGGCCACCCTCCAACGCGAGATGGAGAAGATCAAGGCCAACCTCGAGGGCATCCGCAAAATGGATCGCATGCCCGGCGTGATGTTCATCATCGACACCCGCCGCGAGCACATCGCCGTCAAGGAAGCCCGCAAGCTGGGCGTGCCGACCATCGCCCTCATCGATACCGATTCCGATCCGGACCTGATCGATCTGCCGATTCCCGGCAACGACGACGCGATGCGGGCGATCGAAATTATCGTCCGCGAGCTGGCGGATTCGGTGGTGGAGGGCAAGGCCGGCCGTACCGAAAAGGCCGACGACGGTCAGGGCCAACAGCCCCAACCACGGCGACGCTCCACCCGCAGCCAGTTCCGCGCCGAGGAAGGCGCGCCGACGCCCGGGCCCGAAATCCCGCCGCCCTCATCGGACATCCCGGCGCCCATCGAGCAGGTCCCGACCGAGCAGCCCGTCGCCGCCGGCCACGGCGCCTAATCGCCCCGCGTTGCATACAATTGTTCACCCGGGGCGAGGCTTGCCTCGCCCCGTTTTGTTCCGTAGATAAAGAGACCCGACCTATGGCTGAAATCACCGCGAAACTCGTCAATGAACTGCGTGCCCGCACCGGGCAGGGCATGATGGAATGCAAGAAGATGCTCACCGAAGCGGCCGGCGACATCGAAAAAGCCATCGACGCGTTCCGAAAAAAGGGCGTCAAGGCGTCGGTGCTCGAGCGCAGCGCCTCAGAGGGCCGCATCATTGGCGTCCAGGCCGAGGACGGCAAGTCCGCCGCCCTGGTTGAGGTCAACTGCAACACCGATTTCACCGCCAAAAGCGAGCCGTTCCTCGCCCTCGGCGCCAACGCCGCGCGTCTGCTTTTGAAGAACCCGACCGTCGACGTCGCCCAGGCCGCCAACATCAGCGCCGAAGCCACCGAAGTCGCCCAGAAGACCGGCGAAAACGTCCGCATCGGCAAGACGGCGTACCTGTCCAATCCCGCCGGCAAGGTCGGCATGTATCTCTACACCGTGACCGGCAAGATCGGAGTCATCGTCAGCGTCTCCGGCAACCCCAGCGACGAAGTCGTCCGCGACATCTGCATCCACGTCGTCGCGGCCAAGCCGCTGGCGGTTTCGCTCGATCGCGAAGGCGTCCCCGCCGATCTCGTCGCCAGGGAGCGCGAGATCGCCATCGAGCAGGCCAAGGCCACCGGCAAGCCCCAGCAGATCGCCGAGAAAATCGCCGAGGGCAAAATGCGAAGCTTCTACGAAGAGCGCGTCCTGCTCGAGCAGCCCTTCGTGAACCCCGACAAATTCAAAGGCTCGGTCGGCGACTACCTGAAAGCCAACAACACCACGCTCGAAAAATACCTCCGGCTTGAAGTCGGGCAGTGATGCCCGATTCCCGTGACACGTCGTGACACGGGTTTTCAACCGGTTTTCAACCCGTGCGAGCGGGGTTCAGCGGCGAATGACGTTTGCTCGTGAAGGTGTCCCGTCAGCACGGGTTGAAAACCCGTGTCACACGCAGCTTATTAATCACTCGACATCGTGCGCCATTGACCAACGATGATGGCACCGCAGGCATTCCACCTGCCGAGCGTCAACGGTTGCGCGTCCGGTAAGGAAATTCCACAGCCCCGGCCAGGGTGCCGGCAGCAAGTACGTCTGCCACGACCCGCACTTGGGACACCGCGGCTCGTCCTCGCGCTCGCGATCAGCCGCCAGCACCTGCCGCGCACGCTCCAGGTCCGCTTCGCGAACCCTGATCACGAATCGCGCCCCCGTACCTTTAGGCCGGTCCCCGCGCGGCACGAGTACCGGAAGGAAACACTCGACGTGAGCCGCCCCGAGCAATCCCGCGGCGTCGTACAACTTCCGCGGATCCTCGTACACCGCGGCCGCCACCAGCAGCCCTTCACCGTTGGAACCGGGAATCGGTGCATTCGCATCCCCTTGTTCCGCCGGTTCAAGCTCGCCCGGCTCTATCTTCAATCGAGAGAGCAATTCATCGGCGACCGCCGCATCCCCCTC
>DATHPP010000287.1:0-12114 GCA_035483795.1 Tepidisphaeraceae bacterium
CGGCCCAGATGGCCGACCTGTCCCGCAAGCGTCTGCGGCTCAAGATCCCCAAGCTGACCGAGGCGCTTAACGGCAAAGTCACCGAGCACCACCGGTTCATGCTCAAGCTGCTGCTGGACCAGATCGAGCAGTACGAGGCAGGGTGAGGCGCCGCCTCATGAACAACTTCGTGGTGAATAATCCGGGCCAGGAATCGCGGGTTGTCACCCTGCCTGAAGGACCACCGGCTCGTGGACCATGCCGGCGAATTGCTGGTTGACGAGGCGGGCGTAGAGGCCGTCGCGGGCCATGAGGACTTCGTGGGGGCCCTGCTCGGTGATGCGGCCGTTGTCGACGACGAGGATACGGTCGACGCCGCGGACGGTTGAGAGGCGGTGGGCAATGATGAAGCAGGTGCGGCCCTTCATCAGGCGGTCGAGGGCGGAGCGGACCATGGCCTCGTTGTTGGGATCCAGGGCGCTGGTGACCTCGTCGAGGATGAGGATGCGCGGGTCTTTGAGCAGGGCGCGGGCGATGGAAAGGCGTTGGCGCTGGCCGCCGGAGAGGTTGACGCCGCGTTCGCCCAGGGGGGTGTCGTACTGATCCGGGAGCTGGACGATGAACTCATGGGCGTTGACGGCCTTGGCGGCGTCGATCATCTCCCGCTCGGTCGCCTCGGGACGGCCGTAGATCAGGTTCTCGCGGATCGTGCCGGAGAAGACGAAGGAATCCTGCTGCACGACGGCGATCGACTCGCGCAGGGCGCGAAGCTGGTAATTGCGGATATCGACGCCGTCGATGAGGATGCGGCCTTCGGTCGCGTCGAAGAGCCGGGGGAGAAGAGAGACGAGCGTGGTTTTCCCGGAGCCCGATGGCCCCACCAGCGCGACGCGTTCGCCCGAAGCGACGGAGAAGTTCAGCTCCTTGAGGACGAGGCGGCCGTCGCGGCGACGCTTTGGCTTGACGCCGTTGTGACCATTGTGGCCATTGCGCCCGTTATGTGCTTTGTGGCCATTGCGCCGCGGCTCGACGTTCTCTTCCTCGCCGTCCAGGCGGGCACAGGATTCGTCGCTGTTGTCGACGTCGTAGCCGAAGGACACTTCCTCGAAAAGGATATGCCCGCGCTGAGGCGGACGGACCACCGGGTGCGGCACCTCGACAATCTTGGGCGTGATGTCGAACACCTCGAACACCCGCTGAATCGACGCCAGGCTCGTCTGGTAGACGACGTTCAGGTCGGAGAAGCGCCGCAGCGGGCCGTACATGATTCCCAGGTAACCCAGGAACCGGGTCACATCGCCGGCGGTGAGACGCGGGTGGCCGAACATCGTGAGGTAGCTTCCAAAGCCGACCACGATGACCGTCCCGGTGTGCACGAGACCCTCGCTGAAGCTGCCGATCAGGTGGGCGATGCGGCTCTGCTCGACGACGCGGCCGTAGTGCTCCTCAGTGTCCTGCTCGAAACGCTCGCGCTCGCGCTCCTCGGCGGCGTTGGCCTTCACCAGGGCGATGCAGGCCAGGCGTTCCTGGACGCTGCCGCTGATCTTTCCCATTTGCTGCTGGACGCGGTGGCTGGCGTGGAGCACGTGGCGGTTGAACAGCCGGAAGGTGAGCCAATAGAGCGGCAGCACGACGATGCACGCCAGGGCCAGCCGCCAGGAGGTGTAGAAGAGCAGGCCGATCGCGACGACCGTCTGCATGGCGTCCATGACGACGAGGATGACGCCGCCATTGATGATGTCGCCAGCACGCTGGATGTCGTGAATCAGCCGCGAAATGATGCTGCCGGTGCGCTCGTGCGAGTAAAAGTGCAGCGAGAGGCGCTGGAGGTGGTCGAAGAGGTCCTGCCGCAGATCGGCGATCAATCGGTTCCCAAGTTTCACCGTGTAGTGCCCGCGGGCATAGCCGGAGGCGGCGATCAGGATGGCCGTGGCCATGCCGATGACCACCAGCACCAGGAGCCAATGCTGGCGCTGGGCCAGGGATTCGGTATCGAATTCACTGGGAATGATGACGCGGTCGATCGCCGAGCCGATGAGCCAGGGATAGACGAAGGTCAGCGACAGGCTGATCAAGCCGGCCAGCACCGACAGCGCCAACAGGCCTTTGTAGGCCAAGGCGTGTCCAATCAGACGCCGAAAATAAACGTCGCGGCGGGGTGAATCCATTGAAAACGGCCCCAAGGCAGACAGACCCGATCACTCAATGAACCTCGCGGTCATTGTGTAATAAGACAACGGCCTACGCGCGCGGATAGTAGCGAACCCGGCACAAGACTGCTGCGCTTATTTTTACGGATTGACGGTTCTTTTACGGTTGAGTTCGCTTTGGTTGCTCAAACCGCGGGTTGCGCAGGTTGGTCTCGGGGCTGTCATACCATCTGCCGGGCCGCAATGCGATCTTTTTCAGGCCGGCAAATTTGCAAGCCGCCAGCAACTGCTGCTGCAACCCGCAAAGCAGCAATTGCTTGAGCTCGTAAAGATGCGAGGCGCTGTCGACCAGGACGGTGAGGGTTCCGCGGCTGAGGGATTCAAGGGCGCAGTGGTCGCTAAGTAATTCAGGCACCAGGCTCTGCCAGCAGGCAGCGACCTGGGAGAACTTGGTCTGGCGCTTCTGAACCGAGTGCTGGAAAAAGTCGATCATCGCCGGGCCGAGGGGCGCGGCTGAGGGCGCTGTGGAGTGCTTCACATTGGAAAGCCGGCGGAGCTCGGCTTCGCGCGACTTCTCCTGGCATCCCTGCACGACGGGCTCCTGGTTATTCGGGAAGGCGAGTTTTGGGAGGGCGAGGCCCCTGCCGAGCCGTATCTTTCGCATCCGCAAGCCCCGGCTCGGCAGGAGCCTCACCCGCCTCACCCTCCCAAAACTCGCCCCCTGTTACTGCAAATTCACCGGCATAATGACATACAGGAAATTCGGGCCGCCTTTTAGCAGGCCCGGGCGGTTGGGTGCGGTCAGTTCCAGCGAAATCTCGTCGCTATCCACGACCTTCAGCGCGTCGGTAAGAAAGCCGGGATTGAAGCCGATCTCGATCTCCGCGCCCTCGAATTTGCACGGAAAGTTGATCGTCGCTTCACCCGACTCGGGCGAGCGGCTGGTCAATACCAGGCCTTTCTTGGAGAAATGCATGCGAACGCCCTTGCTCTCCTCGGTCGTCAGGAGTGCGGCCCGGCGGATGGCGCTGAGAAAATCCCCGGTCGCCGCGATCATCTTTTTGTCGCAGTCCTTGGGGATGACGTCGTCGTACGGCGGGAACTGGCCCTCGACCAGGTTCGTGGTCAGCGTGGCGCTGGGGCTACGGAAAATCACCTGGTTCTCACGGACCTGGATCCCGATCGTCTCTTCCGGATCGTCGATGAGCTTGTCGAGAAGGTTGAGCGCCTTGGCGGGGATGATGGCCTTGGCGCCTTCCTTGCCGAGCTTGTCCGAAATCAGATCGCCTTTGGCCATGGCCAGGCGACGGCCATCGGTGCTGACGAGGTTGATCTTTTTGGCCGAGGCGGTGAGCAGCACGCCGTTGAATGCATAGCGGCTGCTCTCGCGGGCGGCGGAAAACAGGGTTTGCGTGATCAACTGTTTGAGCAAACTGCCGGCGATCTCGATATTCGGCTCGCCCTCGAAATCCGGAATGGCCGGGAAATCGGCGGGACGCTGGGTGAAGATCTTGAAATGCGAATCCTGGCCGCGGATGTTGGCGTTGTCGTTGGCGACGTCGATGGAGAGGGTGTCGTCGACGCTTTCGCGGACGATGTCGCGGAGTTTGTCCGCCGGCACGAGCGTTTCGCCCGCCTGCTCGATCTGGACCTGATTGTCGGAATAGCGGATGGCGACTTCCAGGTCCGTTGCTGAGACCGTCAGTCGATCATCGGCGGCGGTGAGCTTGACGCATTGAAGCACCGGCTTGGGCGTCCGCGACGCCACGACGTTTCCGCAAACCGTCAGCGCTTCCAGAAGCGCCCCTCTGTTGCAAATCACTTTCATAGCACACTTTCGCTGGCCGAGATTTCTCGGCGCCCAAATGCCGTCCCTGTTGTGGGCGGCTACTTTACTCCCACCTCTGTGTTACTAAAAGCTTTAAGTCAGTAGCAGTAGTAATGGTGGCTGGCATATTGTGTACAAGTTATCTGAACAAACCATAACTCCAATTTCCACGAAGACTTAAGAACAGCATTATCGGACTGTGGTCGTGGATAACCTGTTAGCCAAGCTGCCGCCGGGGCATTGGAAAGTGCGGCGTTTTCCGACAGCGATCAAGCGGAGTCGGCCGTGGCGTCGCGGGGCCGATAAGTCGCGACCGCCGAGGCGCTCCGCTCCATCAAGTTTTCCACCGACGATTCAGTTCGGGTGTTCAAATTCTGCAAACTTACCGAACCGGGTGACCGCCGGCATATGCTAGAAGACCGTTTCGCGCGGCATTGCCGGAGGGCGAGGCTCCTGCCGAGCCGCGGCTCGCCGGGAGGCTCGCCCTCCCGAACCGCACTTTCCGGCGCAACCGGACGGAGAACCTTAACATGCGTTTGCGGCAGCTTCCAGCTTACCTGTGGGCGTTTCCCAGCACGTCGCTCGGGTTGCTGTTTCTTCCGGACGCATTGTTCACGGGCGAGGTGCGGAGCGTCGACGGGGTGCTGGAAATCCATGGCCGGATGGCGCGATTCTTTTTGCGGCGCTGCACATTTCTCCGCGGCGGCGCCTCGGCGATGACGCTGGGCCACGTCGTCATCGCCAGGGATCGCTCCCTTCTGGATCGAACTCGCGAACACGAGCGGGTCCACGTTCGCCAGTATGAGCGCTGGGGTCCGCTGTTCATCCCGGCGTACCTGACGCTGTCGCTGCTGATGCGCCTTCGCGGCCGGCGCGCCTACGAAGACAATCCCTTCGAGCGCGAGGCGTTCGGGGAAGCGGCGGGATGACCGATTCGTCGCGACGCGCGATCGCACTTTTTTAACGGGGCTTTGGAGCGACGCCGCGCCGAGGGACTATAATCCCGCTCAGGTAAAAGGAGACCCAATGTCACTGCAATCGCTGATCGCGAGCGGAACCAAGGTTTGGCTGGACGGCGTCGAACCCAACGACGTGAAGAAAAACCGCGCGCTGGGCATCACCGGCGCTACGTCAAACCCGATCATCATCTCCGACATCATCAAATCCGGGCATTTTGACGGCCGGATCACCGACCTGGTGGAACAGGGGCTGGACGACGATGCGATCGCCTGGATGCTGGACGATGAGCTGGTGAAATCGGCGCAGCAGGTATTTTTGCCGGTGTGGGAACAGGCGCGGGGAAACGACGGGTACGTCAGCTTCGAGTTGGATCCGCTTCTGGAGGATGTGCAGAAGCCGATCCCGCATGCCGAGCGCGTGCGGAAGTATATCGAGCTGGGTAAGAAGTGGTCGGCCGGGCACAAGAATCGGATGATCAAAGTTCCCGCGACGCCGGCCGGACTTGACGCGCTGGAGGAACTCGCCGCGGCGGGCGTCACCATCAATGTCACCCTCATCTTCTCGCAGCGCCAGTATAAGATCGCGCGCGATAACGTCTGGCGGGGCGCGCAACGCCGCAAAAACGGATTAAACGATTTCAAGAGCGTTTACAGCATTTTCGTCTCGCGCCTCGACGTTTATACCGAGAAGCAGGTTCCCGATCTGAACCCGGCGGCGCAGGGGCAGGTCGGCATCGTCAACGTGAAGCGAATCTGGCGGCTCAATCAGGAGTTCTGGAAGGACAAGAACCTCCGCCTTCAGCAAGAGATCGTCTTTGCCAGCACGGGCGTCAAGAAGCCTACGGATCCTCCCGACAAGTACGTCGAGGCCCTGGCCGGCAGCGACATTCAGACCAACCCCCCCGCCACCAATGAGGCCGTCCAGAAGCTGAATAAGCGGTATACTAAAAAGATCGACCAGATGCCGCCTGAGCAAGTGCTGCGGGAAATCGATCAGAAGGTCGACCCGGACAAGATGGAGCGGGTGCTCATGGAAGAGGGAATCAAAAAGTTTGCCGACCCGCAGCATGCGCTGTTGAAGCTGATCGCTGAAAAGCGCGCACAGCTCGCACCAGCAAAGTAGAGTGCCGGCATGCGTCGTCTGTAAATGGCCGTGCGTGATTCCGCGCCTTTCGTGGCACGGCTTTCTAAGCCGTGGACAAGGGGGAAGAAAGACGCAACACGGCATTGGTGTGGGAAAGCCAGGTCTCACAGCGCGAACAACGCCCTGGTTACCGGGCAAAAAAACTTGGGAAGGCAGGTCGGTTTTCCCACACCAAAACCGGCGCCGCTTGAACGGCTTGATCCGTCCACCGGTTGGAAACCCGTGCCACCTGAAAGCCGGTGGCGCGGAATCATGCGTACCCTATCGGGCACACCATGTATCCCCACGCGGAAGCGGTCGAGCGCCGGGTTCTGTTTTCCCGGGCGCTGCCGGCGGGAAGCGCGCTGGCGTTCCTCCAACAGCCGGCTGAGTTGGTCGTCGGCGAGAGGTTCGCGCCGGTCATCGCGGTCGGGCTTCAGGATTCGGGCGGACAGCTTCTCACCAAATCTCATGCGTCGGTGGCGCTGAGCATCGGCAGCGGACCGGATGCCGGTCGCATTCTCCGGCGGGCGAGCTTGATTGGCGGTATCGCCACTTTCCGCGGCGTTGTGTTCAACCTCGCTGGCGCCTACACACTCCAGGCCAGCACGGGCAACGTGTCTTCAGCCTCATCCTCGGTGATCACGGTGGATTCCACCGCCCCACCGTCGACGATTGCCTGGTCGGGGCCGCTGGTCATCACGCAGGGCGGCACCTACAGCGGCAACTGGCAGAGCCTCGATCCGCAGATGCCGGCCGTCACCATTGCGACTTCGCAGCCGGTCGTGATCGACCAGGCGAATATTGAGTCCCGCTCGACCCTGATTGCGACTTCCGTTGCCGGCGCCGACATCACCATCACCAATACGTCCGGCTGGGCGCTCAACCCGGGCGTGGTCGGGCAATCGCCGGGGCGGTTTCTCAACGCCCAGAACTTCGTCAACGTGGATATCGAGCACGATTCGATGGTGGGGACCTCGGGGATCGAGTTGTCGCAGTATCAGGGGGATGGATCGATGTCTCAGACCGTTCGCGTGCAGTACAACGACGCGCTGAATATCGACGGGCGCTGGTCGTCCGGCCCGCGGGGTTTCTCGATGGCGCCGGGCCGCTCGGATGCCGTTCAGTTTTGCCAGCTCGACCGGTGCACCGCTCTGAGGGGCGCACAGATCGCGTGGAACCGCGTGGTCAACATTCCCGGCATGAGCCGCGTGGAAGACAACATCAGCATTTTCCAAAGCTCGGGGACGGCGGGCAGCCCGATTTTGATTCACGACAACCTGATCCAGGGGGCCTACCCGGCCCAGCCCCCAAGCCCGTCATTCACAGGCGGCGGGATCCTGCTTTCCGACGGCCACACCGATTCCGCCGCCACCGACACCGGGTTCGTCCAGGCTTTCAGCAACGTCGTGATCGGCACGACCAACTACGGGATCGCCATCAGCTCGGGTCACGACGATTCGGTTCACGACAACATCGTCGTGTCGTCGGGGCGGCTGCCGGATGGGACGAAGCTGGGCGCGAGCAACGTCGGCATCTACGTCTGGAACGCCGGCAACGATCCGTTTTTTGGCAACGATCAGGAATACGGAAACACGATCGGGTGGATGCGCGGGAACGGGCGCAACGATCAGTATCTGCCGAATGTGACGCCGTCATCGGGACAGCCGTCGGACACACTGTTGCCGGGGGTGATTACGCTGGCGACAGAGCAGATGTATGAGAATCTCTGGATGCAGAGATTGTCGAATGCGCGGCTGGGCGTGGGGGCAAGCTGATCCACTTCGGAAAACAGATTCGCGCGAGTGAACGCGCGGAACGTTGCTCGTGGCACGGGCTTCCAGCCCGTGTGGGGAGCTCAAATTCAGAAGAGACTTGCCACGCCGAAGTTTCGGTGACCGAATATCGCCAACACGGGCTGGAAGCCCGTGCCACGAGAATCCCATTCGACGGCGCGCGGTCAAGCAGCCTCGAGGAAGACGCCCAGCTTCTGCCCCCAGCGCAGCTTTCGGTAGGCCTGCACGGTGACGTGCTCGCTTTGAAGGATGGGTTGCAATACATCGGCGGTCAGGTCGGCGCGGTCGACCAGCAAACGGAGCCGCGGAGGCTGATGGGGGTCGATGGCGAATTGCGGGAGGGCCATGGCGATCAGCTCGCGGTTTTCCTTGAGCCAGCGGTAGGCCTGGCCGATGAACTGAAGCTCGCGCAGGCCCTGGCTGGCGACGGCCAGCAGGGCGATCGATCGGTCGCGGCCGACCGCCAGGCGGGCCTCCAGGCACATCGGCGGCCGTAGCGGGCACTCGACCAGCTCCCCGGCCATCTTGCCCAGCACCGCCGCCAGAATGGATTTGCCGGAAACGTCTTTGCCCGGAAGATCGATCACGTCGTCGAAGGCATCGTCGGTTTGCGAAACCGTCGCAGGCGCAGCCTCCTGCGTTGGCAGAGGGATCGGCGCCGTCATCGGCGGCTCGGGAGGGGCTGATTCAGCCTCGGTCACCACCACGTCTGCAATGAGCTGCGATCTTTCGCTGGAGGTTACCTGGGCCGCCGGCGCCGGCTCTTCGACTTCGGTCTCGCCCGCCTTCTGGGCCTGCGCCGCGGCGGCCTGGGCGATCTTCGCTGAGGCGATGAATTCCGCCACCACCGCCCACTGCGGCGCCGCGGCAAGCTGCGCCTTGTCGTGCGTCGGGCGGTAGAGCAGCACGAGGTGTTCGGATGTGCCTGCACATTGTGCCACCGGCGGCTCGAAATCCAGCGGCCAGTCGAGGAACTGCTGGCATACCCCCGACAGCTTCTGAAACACCCGCGTGACCTGCGCGTCATCCGGCGCGTCCAGCAGCCCCAGCGTCAGCAGCGGCTTGTGCGTCTCGGCCAAGCCTTTGAGCATTCGATAACTCGAGACGACGCCGTCGTGATCGCAGGTCGAGAGCAGCACCCAATGATCGATCTCGCGGAGGATGGTGCGGGCCTCGGGCGTTCGCGGGTTGGGAACCAGCAGCAGCCAGTGCTCGATGTCCCAGTTCATCTCGTGGAGCGCCTCGATCATCTGCCGGGGCTCGACACATTCGAGCGTGTGCTGCTCGGCGTCGGACGCGGCGGCCTGCTCGGCCGGCTCGAAGCACATCAGCCGCAGCTCGGATGCGTCGACCTCGATGAGGCCGACGCGGCCCATTCGGGAGGCCAGTGACCGCGCGTATTCCTTGGTTCGATCGAACTGCGTTCCGTTGAGATGTGCCGCGATGACGGCGGAAATCGGCACGGGCCTGTGCTGGCCCTCGGCGGCTTGGGCGCCGTCGCCGTACACGCGGGCGAATTCCTCGGGGGTGAGGTCGATGCTGACGTCGGTGGGCGGCGTGCGCTTGGGCCGCGAAGCGCCCTCCGTCTGCCTCTCGCGGACGCTGCTCAGAAACAGATGGCTGATCTCGCTGAGGCTCCGCTTCTTCGGCGATTCATCCGGCATGGTCATGGGTCCCTGGTCACTTGTCACTTGTCATTGGTCCAACGCGCGCACTGCAAATGACAAGTGACCAATGACAAATGACGGCTACTTTACTTCAATGATGTTGTTCAGCTCCCCGAACTGATTGGCCTCGACGTATTTGTTGTGCGGGTCGGTGACCCATTCGCCGTCGACCATGAAACGGTAGCGGTAGCGGCCGGGGCGGAGCGGAAGCGACATCGTCCATTTGCCCGGCGCGCCGTTCTTTACCATGGGCGTCGATTCGGGCATCCAGTTATTGAAGTCGCCGGCGATCAGCACGCGCTTGGCCTGCTCGAAGCGGGCGGAGAAGATCACTTCCTCGCCCAACTGCTTGACGCCGTAGAAGTCTTCGATTTTCTGGGCCGTCGTCCTCGGCGCCGGCGCGGGAGCGGCGATCGTCGTCGGCAGCGGCGGGATCATCAGCGTCGGCGCCGCGATCGCAGCGCCGGTGAGCATGGCCACCGGCGCGGTCGCGAGCGGCGGTGTGCTGTTGCGGCCGAATTGAAGGCTCGTGAGCTGCGAAAGCTGCTTAGCCCGCTGGACCAATTCCGCGGGGCGGGAAAGCTTCTCGGCGACGACCGGCTCGATTTCGATCGGCCGGGCGCCCATCAGCTCGCGGGCCAGGTTGGCAAAGTCCTTGTAACCCCGGCTTCCCGGATCGTATTCGGTGATCGGCTGGCCGAAGCTGGCCGCCTCTTTGAGTTTGGTGTTGAAGTTGACGGTGCTCTCCATCAGGTAATCGCGGAACTTGGCCCGCAATTCCGAGAGCACCTCGCGGGCCAGCTTGGTGCGGGTGTCGTAGAGCGTGGGGAGCACGCGGATGACGATTTCCTTGTCGCACTTTTCCTTGAGGACCTCGAGGGTCTCCATCATCTTGGCCAGACCGTGCAGGCTGAAGTAGCCGGTCTCGACCGGGACGATGACTTCGTCGGCGGCGCGCAGCGCATTGAACGTCAGGAGCCCCACGCTCGGCGGGCAATCGATGATGCACCAGGCATACTTGGATCGCACGACGTCCAGGGCCCTGGTCAAGCGGTCTTCGCGCCCGTGCCGGCCGGCGAAAACCTGCTCGAAGGCTGCCAGCTTCAGGTTCGACGGCGCCAGGTCGAAATCGGTGGCGATCTGCCAGACGATCTCGGGGACCTTGGCGGTCTTGCCATCCGACGGCTCGATCATCGCATCGTAGATCGTGCGCTCGATCTGCTCTTCGGGCACGGCAAGGCCGACGCCGCAGTGGCCCTGCGGATCGATGTCGACGAGGAGCGTCTTATGACCGAGGCGTGCCAGGCAGGCGGCCAGATTGATGCTGGTCGTCGTTTTGCCGCAGCCGCCCTTCTGGTTGATGATCGCGACCGTTCGCATGGCCCAAACCTTCCTTGGCTTCGAGAGAATGCTGCCGGAGTCGGTCCCTCGACCAAAAATAACTACACCCAACCCTGCCGACTTGATCGGCGGCACCCCGCTCAAAACTTTAGATTATGGGGCGTGGGGGAAGATGGGGGGGCGATGCGGTGGATTGCGGTCAGGTGCGGTGCTCGACAATCAACGGCGCGTGAAACGTGAAGACGTAAAACGTGATGGGATCAGGCGCCGGAGCGGCTCGATTGAAGTTTGGCGACGAACTCGGCGTGCTCCGGCGACTCGATGCCTTGTTGAATGGCTCGAATTACCGCCGGCGAGTCGGTCGCGAGCATCGATTCCGGGGGCAGCCACAGCCCCGGAAATACGCGGCTGCGGATGATGCCGTCGGAATCGACCGGCAGGCGGGAGTAGTCGCCATCGCCGAGGGCGAACCAGTCGATCGCACGATCGCGAACGCGCCAGACTAGATACTCCTGCACCGCATTCCTGCGGTAGACGCGGAATTTGGAATTGAGATCGATGCTGACCGTGCTGGATGAGACCTCGGCCACCAGCTCGGGGGCGCCTTCGATGTAGCCTTCGTTGATCCTGGCGGCTCCGCCGCACTGCGGGTCGACGAACAGGAATGCATCCGGCTGGGGCTCATTCTTCAAATCCATCCGAACCGACGAATTGTCGCCGCCCAGCACGCCGGGCGTCGCCGCCCGATAGACGCCAAGCCAGTAAATGAGCTCGAACTGCGGTCCGCCATGGAAGTCCCACCGGACGGCCGGAGGAGGCATGTAGACGACTCCTTCAATCAATTCCGCTTTTTTCAATCCAGGGGTAGCGTCGTAGCGCCGCTCGAACTCGTCGCGCGTGAGATGGTCGCCGGGCTCCAGCGGGAGAACCGGAGGTACGACCGGCCTTGGCTTCGAGACGACGCGGCTCATAGGCATATTTTCGTCAACCCGGCGGTGAAAGACAACCGCTGGGAACGGCGCTTAGGCGGGAGATTGGCGTGCGGCGAATCAACAGTAAAAATCGCCGAGATGGAAATCACACCGGCAGAAGCTGCGGACATACTGCGGCAGATTGAGCAGAATCAGTGGAAATGGCTCAAAGTGAAGCGATTTGTGCCCGAGCACTACGCCAGCGCAGATCAACCAGGGCGATCGCATCTTTACGCGCTGATAAGTTTCAGCAGATAGTCGTGATCCCAGCCGGCGTTGAGTCGTTTGCCTTTGACGCCG
>DATHPP010000288.1:0-18214 GCA_035483795.1 Tepidisphaeraceae bacterium
GGGTCGACCTTGGCGTCCTTCACCGTCAGCGAGACGGCGGCGGTCTGGTCGTGGTACTTGACCAGCAGTTTCCCGGTGCCGTCGGCGACGGGGCGAACGACGTTGCCGTCCATCCCGGCGATTTTTGAATCGGGAACGATCCACTGCACCTGATCGGTCACCTCTCGGGTAATGCCGTCAGGCTGCACGACCCGGCAGACGATCGACTGCTCGGCGCGCGATGTGGCGAGGTGAATGTCAGTGGGGTAGACCTCGAACTGTTCCCCCTGCCCGAACGAGGCGATCGCGAGAAGCGCCATCGCGAAGGCGGCTTTCACGTGACACGGCTTTTTAAGCCGTGCCGAGCGATCTTCTGATTTGAATAACTCGCCAATCATGATTTTCTCACTCATCGCGTCGTCAGCACGGGTTAAAAACCTGTGTCACGAGAAGTCATTTCTGCTGCGCCTCCAGGCGGAGCTTTTCCAGACGGGAGAGGGGCTTTGCGGTTGGCGTCGGCGGCGCTTGCGCGACCACCGGCTTGGGCGCTTCTCCTTTTTTTGGTTGAGGCGGCGCGTCAATCCGCAGCACCCCGCCACGAGCCAGATTATGGATGATCGGCTGGCCGTCCTGCATCAGCGTCACCTGGCAGAAGAGCGTCGCTTGCTGACCGACCGGCGTTTTCGGGTCGGTCGTTACGTTGAACACCAGTTGCTGATCGGCGCTAGTAAGCTGCATGTCCGGCGCCGTTGCCCCGGCGGGCAGCCCGAGCAGCTTGACCTCCGCCTTGCCGTCGAATTTCCTGGCCTGTTCCACCTGGCAGACAACGGAACACGGCTTGCCCTGCTCCGTGGCGGACATGGCGATCTTCATCTGCACGTAGGGCGGGGCGACTTCCAGATCGGCCAGGTCAGACGAAACCCACATCGGCCCGTTGACGTCGGCGACGCCCAGCACGCAGATCTTCCACTTGCGGACCTGGGCGTTGTCGTTGGCGCTGATGGGATAATCGATCTCGTTTTTGTCGGCGGGCATGTCGACGGCGGGGGATGAGCCGACGCCGGGCGGGTTGAAAAGCATGCGCACGCTGATCGGGCCTTTGAAGTTCGCGGTCCGCTCAGCAGTCACCTTCAGATTCATCTGCCCACCCTGCACGATCGGGACCTTGGGCGGCTCGATCCGCAGCTTGAAGGGCGCCTCATCGGCCACGGCGACGACCAGTTTGTGCAGGTCGACGGTGTACATTGTGACGTTGTTGGGGCCGTAAACCAGCTCGACATGCTGGTCATCATGGCCGGTGACGTCGGTCTTGCCATCGGCGGACGTTGCAGTGAGATCGCAGAGTTTTCCACACGGCTCGGCGTCCGGCGCAGCCTCAAAAACGACCGGGACCACGTCGAGGTTCGCGGCCATGTTTTCGCAGTGCATGGTGACGCCGGGCGGCAGATCGGGGCAGGAGAGCTTCAGTTCCCCGCCGAAATCGGCGCGGGTGCCGCGGATGAGCGTGGCGAAGCGATTGCCGCGGGGAACGCTCACCCAATTGCGCTCCTGGGAAAACAGCGCGTACGCCGGAATCGAAAGCGCCAGTGACGGCTTCACCGGGGTCAGCTCGATGCGGTAGGTGAAATCCGGGCCGCCGTGCTGGAGTTGGTCGTAGATCGCCAGGATGTATTGACCGTCGGCGGGGGGGTTGAATCGGAGATAGCTGTCGGGGCCGCCGGAGTCGTCGTTGGCGGCAAGCTGCTGGCCCTTGTCGTTGAACAGCACGATCACCGAGTCGAGCGGCGAGCGAAGCGCCCGCGCGAACACGCGGATGTCGATCACCTGCCCCTTGTGCACCTTGAATTTGAAGAAGTCGGTCTCCTTGGGCTTGGAAATGATGCCGTTGAGCGCGATCGGCAGCTCCTGCTCGACCGGTGTGGCATGAGCCAGATCATTGTCCGGCTCGCGCTCGATCACGTTCGGAAAAGATGAGACGCGGAGAAAGTTGGGAGACGGAGGAATCAGCCCGTCGCGCTCGGGAAGCACTTCCAGCTTGTCGGCTGGATCGGTCGGTAGTTGAAGCGTGCAAGGGAAATCGCCCGCGACATCGCCAATGCATTTGAGCGCGAGCTTCTGGCCGCATTGGCCTCCCAGGGGGAAGACGGTGGTGGGGCGGGGGAAGGTTCCGACGGAGAGGAGGTAGTGGAAATTGGCGCCGCCGGTGTAGCTGGTGTCGCGGATTTGGATGTAGTACTTGCCGTCTTCGGGGATGACCGCAGAGGCGATCGGGTCCTGCATCGCCAGGGCTGTGTCATCGGATTCGGCCAGGGCGAAGCGCTTGGAATCGAAAATCGCTACGTAAGGATCGAACATCGCATCGCCAAGGCGCATTCCGATCGCCTCGGCGGTGATGTGCTGGCCTTTCTTCGCCTCGATCACGAAGGTGTCTACGTCTTCGTTGTCGATGGTGCCGGCGACGGTCGTGTTCAAGTCGATCGGCTGGGCATGGGCGAAATCGTTGTTGGGCTCTTTCTCTGCGACGACCGGGAACGGCGTCACGTAGAAAGTGCGCAGCTCGGAGACGCCGGTGGCGGTTCGCAGGCGGATCGGGTACTGGCCGACGCGGGCGTCTTTTGCGACCTGGATGTGAACCTTGACGTGTTGGGCATCGACGGGTTGAAGACTCGTGACGGTGATGCCGGGGCAATAAAAGAGAAGCTCCTTCGCGTCGGCGATGCGGTTGCCTTGAACGATCAGGTCGGTCTCGCTGCCGCGTTGGGCGCCACGCGGCACTGTGAATTGGAGTTCGGGCGATGCCGCAGAAGCCACTGCCGCTATCGCCAGAAGAGCTGCAATCGTGAGGCTTGCGCATTGACCCCCTCTCCCTCCGGGAGAGGGTTGGGGTGAGGGGAGTCTGGGGAAGTCCTTCACTTCTTTCAAACGCATTTCTAAAACCCCCTCACCCTAACCCCTCTCCTCTTCGAGCCTGAGCCTCAGAGCCGAAGGCCAGAGGGAGAGGGGAAGAAGGGCATTGCGGCAGATCATCATGCGATCAGTTCGTTGACGACTTTTCCGCCGCGGACGATGTCGATGGGGCGGTTGCCGGGGGACATCAGCCGTTTGTTGGGGTTGATGCCGATCTGGTGATAGAGTGTGGCGGCAAAATCTTCGACCCCGAGCGGATCGTGATCCGGATCGGTGGCGGTGGCGTCGGAAGAGCCGTAGATGAGGCCTTTCTTGATGCCGCCGCCGGCCAGAACGACGCTGAAAACCTTGGGCCAGTGGTCGCGGCCTGAAGTCTGGTTGATTTTGGGCGAGCGGCCGAATTCGCTGGAAACCATCACCAGCGTCGAATCGAGCAGCTTGCGCCGTTCGAGGTCGCGGATCAGCGCCGCGAACGCCTTGTCGAACTGCGGCAATTGGCTGGCCATGCCGTTCTGGATGCCTTCATGATAATCCCAGCCGCCGTAGGTGGTGGAGACGAAGCGGACACCGCCCTCGACGAGCCGGCGGGCCAGCAGCAGCCGCATGCCGGCCTGATTGCGGCCGTACTCGTCCTTGATCGCGTCGGGCTCGGCCTTGAGATTGAAGGCCTCGCGGGCTTCCTTCGAGCTGATCAGGCTGTAAGCGCGTTGGTAGAAAGTGTCCATCGCCGCCAGCGAATCGGTCTTCTCCAGCGTGTGGAAGTGGTGATCGACGGCGGCGAGGACGCTCTTGCGGCGATCGAATCGTGCGTCGTCGATGCCGTTGGCCAGCGCCAGATCGCGGACGGTGAAGTTGCCGTTGGCGGGATCGGACCCGATGCTGAACGGGCCATAGGCGGAGCTGAGATATCCGCTGCCGGCATACGGGTTGGGAAGCGTGGGGATGCATACGTAGGGCGGCAGGTTCTTGCGCGGCCCAAATTCCTCGGAGACGACGCTGCCGAAACTGGGGTACTGAATCGCCGGGCTGGGGCGATACCCGGTGAACATGTTGTGGGTGCCGCGCTCGTGGGCGGCCTCGCCATGCGTGAGGGAGCGGATGACGGTGATCTTGTCGGCGATGTCGGCGGTGTCTTTGAGGTATTGGGAAAATACTTCGCCGGTGATTTTGGTTTTGACGGTGCCGAGCGGCCCGCGGTACTCGATGGGGGCGTAGGGCTTGGGATCGAAAGTCTCCTGCGACGAGATTCCGCCGGGCAGGAAGATGTGGATGACCGACCTGGCGGGGCCTTCCTTGGATGCGGCCAGATCGGTCTCAGTCATGTCGGCCAGGGCGGTCTGTCCGCCGAAGTATTGCCCGAGTGTCATACCCAGGCCGCCGACCAGACCAACGTACAGAAACTCGCGCCGAGAGGCCGGTCGCCAATGGTTTGGACTGCCGCACCCGCACTTTGCATTCAACGCCATACGTAACTCCTTTTAGAGGGCTCCCTCCATCCTCTACATAAAGGCGCCATTTGCCACATGTTGTCCGCGCAGGAAAAAAAACTGCGCGGCGGATTCTTCAACGCGTCAAAGGCGGGTTTATTAATGCGATTTTGAATGAAGTGCTGTCAGGAATTCTCGCCCAGGTCTGGGGCGAGCACGCCGCGGGCTGGGGAACGATGCAGGCGAGATTCGTATGCCTCCCGCTCGGCCAGTAATGATTCGGCGAGTTCTATGAGTTCGGAAAGAACGGCGGAAGTATGCTCGGCAAGCTTCGGATCAATCGACCCGCCGTCCCCGAGGGCGTCGCGCACCTGCCGGGCGAGGCCGAGCACCTCTCCGGCACGTTGAAACTCCATTCCCGGGCCGGCCATGCTGGCAATTATATCGTCAGCGCTTAGCTCCACCCAAACGAAATCTTGGAATCCCCAAATCGCGACAGCGGCATCAACACATCGCGAAAATCAGACGTGATTGCCCGCTTCCCGAGACGCTCTGGCCTCATGGAACGCCGCAAGCTGGTCGATCAGCGTGCAGACCTTTTCCGACGACCGAACGATGTCATCGAGGAATTCCATCTGCTCTTCGGGAGTGCATTCAAGCTCGAGCGCTGAAACGCAAAGCTTGACGGCATTGAGACAACCCCGCGCCGAGTGCCGCAGCCCCGAAAGCGACTCTTGCATCACGTGAAGCTCCCTGGTTCCCCTTCCGCCCGCCGGGCTTTGAGGGTAGTCCAGGGTGTGCCGGGCCGTCATCCGGAAAAATTTGCATTTTCCGGGTCAGTGGCTGCGGCGGAGGCGCTCGATGTACCGCTTGGCGCGTCGGGCAACGGGCGAGGCCGCCTTTTTGGGATATTTCTGCTCCAGCAGCGCCAGATGACCCAGAACCGATTGAAGCAGTAACGCATTCTTCATCTTGTGCTCCTTGCCTGATTGAACAGAGCCACGGGTAGTAGGTGATATCGGCGATCGGAATCCCGCCGCTACAGTCCGATAACCGAGGCGTGTTGCGGGCTGCCAAAATCGGTCGATACGCGTGATTACCACGCAGGTTTTGCGCGGCCAGAGGCTGGGTGGGCGGTTTTCAAATGGCTGGCTGAACCGACAACCCTGGCGTGATTCGTTGTCCGGGAATTGCTGAGTCGAACCAATTGAACGCCGCCCTGCGAATCACCGACCTGATCCAACGCGTCCAGCAGCTTGTCGCGGCCATCGTCGTTCAGTTCGACCGTCACCGTGAAGTTCCCACCTTTGGCGAACCCGTGAAACTTGACCCGCTGCTGCGAAAGAAGCTCGGAGGTCAATTCCAGCGCCTGCGTCAGATGCTGCCCGGGGTTCTGGAGGTAATCGGAAAGGGCGGTGGGCAGCCGGTCGACAGAGCCGGCGATCAAGGTGATCACGGCATAAGCCTGCATTGCCTGAACCGCCACCTTGTTCTCGTCGTTTTCCGGCGAAAGGTTCCAGGCCGCGTGGTCGGTGAGCAGGTCGGTGGAATCCGTGGGGCCCAGGTTCAGCTCCGAACCCTCGGGATAGCAGTCGATGCGAAAACTGCCGGCTTTCAGGTAACACACTTCGCTTTGCGTGAATTGTCCGGGCTCGATGGTCTGCCGGCCTTTGGGGAATTCCAGATGGAGCGTCGTGTTCTGGCCGCGCAGCGACAGGGGAATGACCTGCAACATCGCGGCCTGCGGATGGTTGGCATCGAGAACGACAACGTCGCGCGCACACCCGGCGAGGGAGACGCCGAGGCATGCGCAGACCAGCGCCGCGCGGAGGTGAATTGGGGGCATGATGATCCTTGTCGGCTATCGTCGGCCGAAGGCCTGATCAAAGAGGGTTTGCATGGCCTGCCACGAGCGGCGGTCGGCTTCGGCATTGTAGGCGATTCCGGGAATGCCATGTTTATCGGCGCCGGGGTTGGTGAAGCTGTGGACGGCATTGCCGTAGATGTTCATCTGCCAGTCGACGTGGTTCTGGCGCATCTCCTGCTGGAAGGCCTCGAGGTCTCTCTGCGAAGTGAAGGTGTCGTCGCCGCCGTGGCAGACCAGGATCTTCCCCCTGATATTCTTCCCGTCGGACGGCGTCGGGGAATCCAGGCCAGCGTGAAACGTAACGACTGCCTTGAGATCCGCGCCGCTACGGGCCAGCTCGATGGCGGTGGTCCCGCCGAAGCAGTAGCCGATCGCGGCAAGCTGGTTCGCATCAACATTCGGATTCTTCTTCAGGGCCTCGAGTCCGCCACTGGCACGTTGGCGAAGCAACTGGCGGTTGGATTTGAGCGCCCCGGCGAGCTTTCCCGCCTGTCCGGGGTCGTCGGTGGTCTGGGCGTTCCCGAACAGGTCCGCCGCCAGCGCCACGTAGCCCTGCTCCGCCAGCATCTGCGCCCGTCGCTTGGCGTAATCGTTCAGGCCCCACCACTCGGGAAACACCACGACGCCCGGGCGCTTGCCCTGAATCGAATCGTCGTAAGCCAGAAAGCTCTGGCACGTGACATTCCCGACCTG
This sequence comes from Tepidisphaeraceae bacterium, assembly GCA_035483795.1. GTDB lineage: Bacteria > Planctomycetota > Phycisphaerae > Tepidisphaerales > Tepidisphaeraceae > DASXMX01. The sequence goes on from DATHPP010000288.1 coordinate 6,874, forward strand.
ATAGGTAACGGTTTCGGTTTTCACGGCGGCCTCCATCGCAAGCGGGCACAATAGCAGCGCCAGAATTGCCCAGAGAAGATATTTCATGAAAATGCCTTTCGCTTTGCCCGCCGGGGCGAGGGCATTGTAGCATCGGCGGCAATTGCAGGCTTCAATCTATGACGGTTCTACAAGGTCTGGCCGGTTTGCGGCAACTGCCGAACGGGTGCGTGATGTCGATCGGAAACTTCGACGGCATGCACCGCGGGCACGAGCGCCTGCTGCGCCTGATGCGGGAACTGCGGGACAAAACCGGCCCCGCCCCGAGAATTGCAGTGGTGACTTTCGAGCCGCACCCGCTGACAGTGCTGCGGCCGCAGAACGTTCCGCCGCGGCTCACTCCTCCGCCAATGAAGCGACAGTTTCTGGCACAAGCCGGAGTCGATGTGCTGGTCGAGCTACCGCCGGCGCGCGAAGTCCTCAACCTCACCGCCGAGCAGTTCTGGCAGATTCTTCGCGATGAGGTCGGTCCAGCACACCTGGTCGAGGGCGGCTCCTTCAACTTCGGAAAAGACCGCGGCGGCACCATCCAGAAGCTCCGCGAATGGTCCGCCGGCACCAGCATTCAGCTTCACATCATCGACCCCGTCAAGGTGGCGCTCCTGGACATGCTGGCGGTTCCGGTGAGCAGCTCGGTGATTCGCTGGCTTCTGGCCCACGGCCGGGTCCGCGACGCCGCGATCTGCCTGGGCCGGGCCTATGCCCTGGAAGGCACGGTCGTCGAGGGCGCCAAACGCGGCCGCGAGCTGGGCATTCCCACGGCCAATCTGAGCTGCCTCGAGCAGCTCGTGCCGGCGGACGCTATCTATGCCGGCCGCTGCCTGGTCGACGGCACGCCCTGGCCCGCCGCCGTGAGCATCGGCACCAACCCCACGTTCGGCGACAACCCACGAACCGTCGAAGCCCACCTGATCGGCTTCGAGGCCAACCTCTACGGCCGCACGCTCCGGCTGGAGGTGCTCGACTGGCTCCGCGATCAGGAGGTCTTCGCCGGCGTCGACTCCCTCAAGTCCCGCATCGCCCAGGACATCCGCCAGACCCTCTCGCGCGTCCGCCTCGACCCTGCACAGCCGATCGGCCAAGTCGCCTGACCCCCCGGCCTCACCCGACGTCTCCAATGTCTCGTCCCAAAATGTCCCGTCCCGAAATGTCCCGTCCCGAAATGTCCCACTTTCTCACGAAAGTGAGACATTTTTGGGGCTCCGCATCCTCGTTCTGCCTCCAGGGGTCGGGGGACCTCCGACATTCAGAATTCAGCCCTCAGTCACTCAGCATTCAGCATTTGCTCCCCCCAGGCTTGGCGGCTGGCCCATGGCCTATCGTGGCGCATAAAAGTGCGAAAAACCAGCCAAAACCAGCCAAAACCAGCCATTTATCATATTTTTGCGTACGCCGTGAAACCCGGCAAAGGAAAAAGGGCCGCCGCTCCCCAAAGACGGCGGCCCCTGACGGAAACCCGGTGGCAGCGAATAGCGGGGGTTCGCGGTGTGGCCAACCGGGACCGCAACAATATCCTGCCACCGAGAAGATGTCAATATTGTAATAAATCGGTGATTTGGCTCACATGGCCGCATCGACGCCATACTTCCGAAATTCCGGAGCACTTCGCCCCTGCTGACCACGCCTTGGCCCAAGTCGCTGGTGCCGAGCCGGGTGCGGAGCGAAGCGCAGCCCCGGAATCCTCGGGGGTGCCGAAGCATCCGGGGCTTCGCTGCGCTTTGCACCCGGCTTGGGCGACTCAACCCGCTCGACCAAAAGCCGCTTAACAAGTCTTTCACTTTCGTCAAAGGGCACGGCGTTCGCTCCCCCTGCCGATCAGATGGAGCGGTCCGTGAAATGGAGTCCGTTGGATGATCTGGCCGAGGGCATGACCCTTGAGCAAGTTCGCAAGTCGCTGGCCGGCTGGAGGGCGCAGGTGGCCAACGCGATGATTTCCACCGATCATCTACACCTGTTCCACACCTGGGATTTCACCCCGCCGCCCGAATCCGACTGGAAGACGGTCCGCATGATCTTCGACAACGGCAAGCTCATGCTCTGGGACGAGCCCGCGGCTGTCGCATCGTCAACGCAAGCAGACCACCGCTGAAGTCCCAAAATCAGCCGGTATGTCCGCTCCGCCTGCACAATCCCGCTAATACCTTCGTGTCAAAAGACGAGCTTCGGCCAGTCGCTCGGATCGTCGGCCCCCATGGACCGCGCCTCGGCGAGAAACCGCCGCGTTTCCCGCGGCCTGCCCGTTGGCAGAGTTGAATCGCTCGATCATGCATTCCAACCGGCGTGGGGTTTTCGTTGGAGTTGAATTGAACACCACCATTCCATCGATCCCGCTCTGGATTCTCATCGCCGGCGGATCGACGATGATCCTGGTCGCTCTGGCCGTGATCTTCCTGCGTCAGAAATGACCGCCAATTTTTCCCCATGGACCACAAGACGGAACGCGATGATTTCCACCGACCATCTACACCTGTTCCACACCTGGGATTTCACCCCGCCGCCCGAATCCGATTGGAAGACGGTGCGCATGATCTTCGACAACGGCAAGCTCATGCTCTGGGCCGACCCCGCGGCCACCGCATCGTGAAGGCCGGCGCCGGGACTTTGAAGCCGCCCGCGGGGCTGCGCTAACGCCGGGAGAAATAGCCGTGAGAAGTCGTCCTGTCGCCTATACTCGCGGGACGGATAGGTATCCGTCAGAATTTCCAAGGCCGTGATGCGACCATCTCAGCTTGACACGAGCCACTGGGCACTTCCCGACGACCTCTACGCGTCGCCAGGAGCGCGAGGGTCGTACCACCCCTTACAGTTCGTCGTGAGGCTTCGCCCAGAATTGCGAGAGAATCTTGACCGAGGTCCGGGCGGAATTCTTGCGGTGGATGAAATACACCCAGAACGTCTGAATGCGTTCGGAACCTACCTCCACGAGACCGTTCATTGGTGGCAACACATCGGGTCGACGACGGGCCTCATGCTGAGCTTCGCGTATCCCGCTCAGGCTCACGTCAACCATCGACACCTGCTCACTATCCTGCGGAAATGCGGGCCACAGAAGTCGCTAAAGACATTCTTAGAAGTCAATCACGATCGGCTGGACGACGATACTCGTCGATGCTTGAACATCGTGCTCAATAACTGGCATGATGTGGAATTCAATCGTCAGATTATACTCAACTCGAGTGCGACCCCAAAATTGGCGCAGGATCCGTTCTTTGATTCAGTCGGGCACGCGCTTGAGATTGGCCTCGCGCACACGATCTGGATGCTGGCCGGCACGTTTGATGAAGGGTTCAGATGCATGCCTGACATCAGAAGGTGGGAGCAACTCTTTGACGAGTTACGAGATCAGAAAGTCACTGGCTATTACTACGGGTCTCCGATCAATCTCCCGCCAATCGGTGCCCGTCATATCTTCGAGGGACAAGCGCGATTTAGCCAGATGCAGTACTTACACGTCGCGTCTGGAATGCGACTGTCATGGAACGACTTTCGCAAGATGGGGATGCTAAGCACGCCATACATCAGCGCGTTCCAGGTCTTCTTAGATTGGTCGAAAGCCGATTGGCCAGATAGCGTGCTGGATCCGGTTGTAAACCTCTTTTTGCTTACGTGCGATCTTGCAATCAATCCGAGTGACGGGTTTCCGTCGGACATTCGCCACGTTGAATCGTTCATTGAATCCATTGACCCCGCATTTCGCTTTCTCTGGTTTGCCCGCCAAGTGCATGAAAGACCGTCGATGCGGGCCGCAATAAACCGATGCACGAGGGACGAATACGTTGAAATTGCGGGCGAGCTTGCCCAGAGCCTTGTTTGTGAGACCCCGGTCGACATCGCCCAACGCGTGAGTTCCTGGCCGCAAATCGTTCCAAACATCGCTGCCCTTCTGGACGAGGAGCGCCGGTTCTCATTTGCCGACGAGAACCTGCCCGTTCGAGTGCTATTTTCGCAGTATCTGAGATTCTCAGAGGACCGGGTACGTCGGCCGGAATTCTTTTGCTGGCCGGGACTCCGCTTTGTGAGTGCGCCGGGCATGGACGTAAACCTCAGGGAGTCGAAAACGCTGTTTCATCGGCATGAGCCAATGTTCTTTGCCAGCATCGACGGAGAAGTCAGGCCGACCCTTCGTCCAGGCAAGGACGAGTCAAATATTTACGACACATTCAATTCCTTCTACGCGTGGGGCGCCACGTACGATATGGTCAAGCAATGGACCGTGAACGACGGTCCGTTTAAGTACGATTACGCTTGGCTGAACCCGGCCAACTCCCGCGTGGACGTGAGACGGTGGGCCGAGCGGCAGTTTAAGAATGCATTCGGAGTCGACGCGGCCGCGTTTCAATGCGCTGCGGGGCGGATCCGTTAAGGTGGTACTCGTATAGTAACGGCTCATCCGGCCGCCGACCAGAGGACGACGCGCTGCGAGGTTCCGACGAGCAGATCTCGTTTTCTGCCCAAACGCATGGACAGATCGGTCGCTTTCATTGCTCCAGTCGCGTTCGTAATCCGGGAAAGGTCTGCCGCGGATACAATGCATCACGATGTCCGCGGAGCCGCAGATTCCGTTGCGGTTGGGTTACGCCGGTCCTCCGTTGCGGCGGCCTTATCGGCCGGTGGCATTGGTGGGGATCGCCATCACCGCCGTGGTCGCGGGGATGTTTGTTGGCGCGGCGACCAATGCCGTCAATGGGGCGGTGAGCCCGACCTACTTTGAGATCGTGATGGGGTGGGACAGCTCCGGTGTGTGGCTGGCGAGCGTGCAGCAGGGCATCCTCGAGGGCTTCGTGATCGAGATTTTATTAGGGAGCCATTGAATTTCTGGCAGACCGTCCGATTTGCCTGGGTTGGCGGGACGATCTGGGGCGCGTATCTGGGGGGATTGCTGGCCGTGGGCGTTGGGCTCATCCGCTTTCACGTGAGGTGGAGAAGGGAGCTGATGCGGGATACGCGGTGAATATGCGCGATTAGAGACGGTAACGCCCCACGCTGCGATAGAGCGGAGAGTGATCGGGGCTCTCGACGCGCGGATTTCGATGCGATGCGATTTGGCGCTCCGAGAAGCCGCGATGACGCTTCGCTTCCGGCTGCGCTCTATCGCGGCGTGCGGGGTTATCCTGCATCCTGCGAGGGATGTACGACGGTGCGGCCCTGATAATGACAAGCGCACGGATCAGCTTGTTTTGGCGCGCGGTGGGTTTCTGAGCATCCGGGAGCCAGCCACAGCGAAACCGGGTGTGTTCGAATATGATGGTCGGCAGTTCTTTCCGAGACCGGGGCTCCAAGGGCGAAGAAAAAATCGTAGAATGATCGTCAGGCCGGCGTTTGCCGCGAGCGGGAGGTGGCGCGTCGAACGGACGGCTGCGGTAAATCCAATGGCTGACAAAACACGCATCCTCATCGTTGACGACGAGCGGGACATGACGCTCATGGTCCGCCTGAACCTCGAGAAGCTCGGGCGGTTTGAAGTGCGCGAGGAGAACCGCGCCGTCGCCGCCCTGCGGGTCGCCCGGGAGTTCAAACCCGACGTGATCCTGCTGGACGTGATGATGCCCGACATGGATGGCGGGGACGTCCTCGCGCAGTTGAAGGACGACGCCAACCTCAAGAAGGTCCCGGTCATCTTCATCACGGCGACCGTGCTCAGGGAGGAGGTGGGTTCCAAGGGCGGAACGATCGGCGGTCATCCCTTCATCCCCAAGCCCTTCAAGCTCGGCACGCTGGTCAGCGCCATCGACGATGCGCTGGGTCACGGCGCTGCGGGGAAGCCGAAGTGACGGTAAACCTAACCGACCAGCACCTCGCGGCGGGTGGTGGGGGCGACGCGGGTGTCGGGGGTGAGGATGCCCTGGAAATTGAGGGGGTCGGCGGAGACGACGGAGACGGCGTCGTGCGGGGGCTGACGCTTGAGATGGCGGAGCAGCTCGACGGCTTCGGGGAGGGCGAACTGCTCGCCGGCAAAGCCGGCGACGAAGCGGCCGCCGCGGATTTCTCCGCGCAGCTCGAGCCGGCGATAGACCCGCATCAGCGAACCCCAGGTCACCGGGAGCTTCTCGCGCAGGAGGGTCCGGCGGAAGACGACGCCGGTCCGGCGGAGCAGTTGCCGCGCGGCAAGTTCGGTAAGCTCATCTGACGCGGCCTCCGGAATCGTGCCCGGACGCAGAATGCTCCATCGCCCGACGGGGCGTAGCGGCGCTTTTCGCCGCGAGGGGGGCGTGATCATCTGCCGCAGGGCGGCGAACGAATCGCAGGTGACCCAGCCGCGGGCGAGCAATTCCGCCAGGCCCATCTCGGCGTGGGCCGGCACCAGCCCGGCGGCCTTCTGAAGGTTCTGCGGGAACATCGCGCCGTGCGCGACCAGCGGTTTGAGCAGGTCGGCGGCGGGACCGCCCATGCCCTGGGCAGTCGGCGGCTCAGTCAGCGGGAGCCACCGCTCCCAATCCTCGCGTGGGACGAAGGTGATCGGCGTGACGCGGACGGCGGTCGAAGCCCCGCCCCAGAGCCGGCCCCAGACCAGCTCGCCGGACAGGGTGACGTTGTCCAGCCATTCACGTTGATACCCGCGGACTCGCCGCGGCAGAATCTGGCTTTCCCACGCCCACGCCGGCGCCTCGAAGCCGGCGAGCTGCCGCAGCGCCTGGCCGACGCCGTGCGGGCCTTCGAGGTTGTATTGCGGATCGACGTGCTGCCAGCAGGCCAGGAACTGGAGGAATTCGCTGGCCGTCACCGGCTCGATCTGGCGCCGTAGCGCATCCAGCGTGTAGCGGTGGATCCGCGCGAGGAGCCGCCGTTCGCACCACATCGGCTGTCCGTTCACGCGGGTGCGAAGGATCGCCCCCTGATGCTCGAGTTCCATCAGCAGCGTCGGTTCGTTGCCGGCCATGGCGATCCGCGGATCGTCCTGGGCGATCGGCCCGAGCGCCTCGAGCCTGCCGAGCAGAATTTTCCGCGGCTCATTGGTTGCGTCGACGGCGAGCCACCGGCCATCGGTGTGCCGCACGCGGCCCCGCATCGCCAATTCGCTGAGCCATTGCGACCAATCGGCCGCTTCGGCATCCGCGACAAATCCCATCCACAACAGCGCATCGTGAACTTCTTCGGCGCTCTCGGGCTGGGGCCAGGCTTCCTGCCGCACGCGCTCGACGGCGGCGGGATCGAGGGCGCCGAGATTATCCAGCGTTCGCGCATCCAGCGAACGGCGGGCGAGCACCGCCTGCGTGCGGCGCTCCTCCAGCGGGGCATCATCCAGGAACGTGTAAAGCTGAGAGGAAAGAATGCCGCGGGCGAACGCCGAGGGCTCGGGCGTATCGACGGCCACGCGCTCGATCGAGCCATCGCGCAGGCCTTTGAGCACATCGATCAGGCCGGCGACGTCGGTGGCCTCGGTGAGACAATCGTCGATGGTCTGTCGGACCAGCGGGTGCTCCATGGGGATGGGCAGGTCGCCGGCGGGAAGATTTTCCGGGCAGGCGATTGCCGCGGGAAACGCCGCCGCCAGAAGATCGGCGGCGCGCATTCGCAGGATGGCGGGCGGCACCGCCTTGCCGTTCTGGAATCGCTCCAGCGCCAGTGACCGCGTCGCATTCCACCGCCAGCGCGATTCGAACATGGGCTGGTCGAGAATCGCCTGCGTGAGCACGCGCTGAACGCTGTCGGGGTTGAGGTAATTGAAGACGTCCGCCAGCGGGAAGCTATGCTGGGGGCCGAGCGAGATGACGATCGCTTCCTCATTGGCGGCGGCCTGAAGCTCGAAGCCGAACCCGCGGCAAAAGCGTTTGCGCAGGGCCAGGCCCCAGGCGCGGTTGATGCGGCCGCCAAACGGGGCGTGCAGGACCATCTGCATCCCGCCGCTCTCGTCGAAGAAGCGTTCGAGGATGACGCGGTTTTGCGTCGGAACGGTTCCGAGCACGCGGCGGCCATCGTTGACGTAGTCGGCGATCTGGACGGCCGCCTCGCGCGGGAGGCCGCCGATCTCAGCCTGGAGCTTGTCGGGATCGACAAGCTGTTCGCGGAGAATGCCGATCTCGGCGGAAAGCTCGGCCGTCCGCGCCGGGCCTTCGCCGAGCCAGAACGGGATGGAAGGCGGCTGGCCCTTGGCATCCGCCACGCGCACAGCGCCGCGCTCGACTTTGAGGATCCGCCAGGATGTGTTGCCGAGCTGGAAGATGTCGCCGACGTTGGCTTCGACGGCAAAGTCTTCGTTGAGCGTGCCGACGAACGTGCCTTCGGGGTCCTGAAGGACGCGGTAATCGGCGACATCGGGGATGGCGCCGCCGCCCGTGATGGCGGTGAGGCGGGCGCGCTTGCGTGCCATGACGCGTCGTCCGACGCCGTCACGATGGAGCAAGCCGCGGCGGCCGTCGGTGTGCAGCACGATGGCGGCGTCGAAATCCTCGCGCCTGAGGTCGCGGTAGGGCCAGGCGCGTTTGAAGGTGTGGAAGAGGAGCTCTTCCTGCCAGCCCGCTTCGCCCGCCGCGACGCAGGCGGCAACGATCTGCTGGGCGAGGATGTCGAGCGGGGCGGCGGGTTGCGGGGTGCGATCGAGCTGGCCCCGCGCGACTGCTCGCAAGAGCGCCGCCGACTCGACCAGCTCGTCGATCGTGAGCGGAAAGATTCTGCCTTTGGGCGTTTGACGCAGGGCGTGGCCGGAGCGGCCGACGCGCTGAAGAAACGTGGCGATCGAACGCGTCGCGCCGAGCTGGATCACCAGGTCGACATCGCCAATGTCGATGCCCAGCTCGAGCGACGCGGTGGCGACCAGGGCGCGAAGCTTGCCGGTTTTGAGGCGATGCTCGGCGTCGAGTCGCCGCTCGCGGGAGAGGCTGCTGTGATGGCAGGTGACCTGGTCCCCGCCCATCACGTCGGTGAGCCTCGCGGTGATCCGCTCGGCCAGCTTGCGGGTGTTGACGAAGACGAGCGTCGTGCGGTGCTCGCTGATGAGGCCGGCGATGCGGTTGTAGATTTCGTCCCACTGCTCGTGCGAGCAGACGGTCTCCAGCGGCGAGGGCGGCACCTCGATCGCCACGTCCATCGCCCGGCGATGACCGACGTCGACCACGTGGCATTCGCGTTCGACGCCGACCAGGAAACGGGCAAGGGCGCTGAGCGGCTTCTGGGTGGCCGATAATCCGATCCGCTGGACTGGCCCGGCGAGCGCTTCGAGCCGCTCCAGCGAGAGCGCCAGGTGGGAGCCGCGTTTGTCGCGGGCGAGGGCGTGGATTTCGTCGACAATGACGGTCCTGACCGTCTTGAGCATCTCGCGTCCGCCGGCGCTGGTGAGCAGGATGTAGAGCGATTCGGGCGTGGTCACCAGGATGTGCGGCGGCTTGCGCAGCATCGCCGAGCGGTCTTTGGCCGGCGTATCGCCGGTCCGCACCTGAACGCGGATCTTCGGCAGCGACGGGTCCATCTCGTGCAGCTCACGCAGGGGCACCTGCAAGTTCTTTTGGACGTCGTTGCTCAGCGCTCGCAGCGGGGAGACGTAGAGCACCGTCGTCTGGTCGGACAACGCAGCGCCCTGGCGGGCCAGGGAATCGATGGCGGAAAGGTATGCGGCGAGGGTTTTGCCGGTGCCGGTGGGCGAGGAAATCAGCGTATGCCGCCCGGCCCGGATGTGCGGCCAGCCTTCGCGCTGCGGCTCGCTGGCCTGGCCGAACCGCTGCAAGAACCATCGTTGAATTGTCGGGTGAAAACCGGCGAGGGGCATCGGCGGATTTTAGGCGCGAAGGGTCGCAAATCTCTCGTTCTTCATCGACCGGCGACAGCGGGCCAGATCGCGCGTTCCGCAGATTTGCTTGCCGTCATATCATGCCGGCTCCCATCGATTGTGAGCCGTCGAGTTTGCTGGAGGGCCCAATGGACCTCGACCTGTTTTCGGACGATGCCCGCCGCAATCCATACCCGATTTACGAGCAGATCCGCGCCGTCTCGTCGGTGCTGAGGGAGCCGACGACGGGCATCTGGATGGTTTTCGACTACGAGACGGTGAAGCGGATTTTGACAGATTGGGAGACTTTTAGCTCGAAGTATGGGCCGCCGGGCTGGATGATTTTTCTGGATCCTCCGCGGCACACGAAGTTGCGGGCGCTGGTGGCCAAGGCGTTTACGCCGCGGAGCGTGGGCAACCTGGAGCTGCGGATCACGGAGCTGGTGCGCGGGCTGCTGGAATCGGTGCTTGAGCGGGGCGAGATGGATCTGGCGGCGGACTTTGCGGTGCCGCTGCCGATGATGGTGATCGCCGAGATGCTGGGGATTCCCACCTCCGATCGCGCCCAGTTCAAGACGTGGGTGGACATCATGGTGGCGATGAGCCATGCGGTTCTGGGGACGCCGGAGGGTGGGAAAATCAATCGGGATTTTCTGGACGCTACCAAGGAGATGGCGGTGTATTTGGCGCGCCTGCTCGAGGCCCGCCGTCGCGATCCGATGGATGATCTGCTGACCCGGCTGCTGGCGGCCGAAGTGGACGGAGAGCGGCTGGGAGATCAGGAGATCCTGGGGTTCTTCCAGCTCCTTCTCCTGGCTGGCAGCGAGACCACGACGAACCTGATCAACAACGCGATCCTCTGCTTCATCGAGCATCCCGGTGAGCTGGCCCGGCTGCGGGCGGACCTGGGCCTGCTTCCGTCGGCAATCGAGGAAGTGCTGCGTTTCCGATCGCCGTTGCAATGGTTCTATCGATTAACGACGCGACAAGTTGAGTTGCACGGCCAACAGATTCCGGACCACACTCTGGTGTTTGCGGTGGTGGGGTCGGCCAATCGTGATCCGCAGCAATTTCCCGAGCCCAACCGATTCGACATCACCCGCGATCCCAACCCGCACATTGCCTTCGGCCACGGCGGCCACTTCTGCCTGGGCGCGCCGCTGGCGCGATTGGAAGCGAGAATCGCGCTGGGTGAGCTCCTGTCCCGAACGAGTGGGATCGAGCTCGCCAGCAGCGAACCTTGGGAGCCGCGAAAGGGCCAGCACGTCCACGGTCCGACGCGGCTGCCGATTCGGTTCAAGAATTCGCGACCGAATTGATAGCAGCGACCTCACCGCGCCGACGACAGCCCGGACTGCTTCCATGTACGACAGTCCGGGGCGGCTCTCTTGCTACCCGGGCTCAGGCAGCTACATACCTGCTGCCTCGTTCGCCGGGGATGGGCTGGCGTTTGAGGCGCCGAATCTTAACCAGGCGCGATAGTGCGTTGTCGGCCTTGCCGCCGCGGCCTTCCGAGCGCCAGTGGGCGGTAATCTCGGAGGTCGACGGGTTGCGGTGGTCGCGGATGAAATTGATGATCGACTCTTCGCCGCTGATGGCGAA
>DATHPP010000289.1:0-7580 GCA_035483795.1 Tepidisphaeraceae bacterium
CAGAGCGTGCGGTATCAGGAGCTGCGGAAGGAATTCGTGGCCAACGTTTCGCACGAGCTGCGGACGCCGCTGACGGTCATCAAGGGTTTCACCGAAACACTGCGCGACGGGGCGATGGTCGATCCGGTCAATGGTCCCAAGTTCCTGCTGACGATCGATCGACACGTGGACCAGTTGACGAACCTGGTGAGCGATCTGTTGGAATTGTCGAAGCTGGAGAGCACACCGGACCTGCCGCGGCCGGTTCCGTTCGACGTGGGCGGGGTGGTGCGCCGCGCCGTCGACCTGCTGCTTCCCGCGGCCCAGCGCAAGGGCCAGACGATCCAGGTCGAAATCGCCCGGCACGCGCCGCGGGTGATCGGCAATCCCGATTATGTCGAGCGGGCCGCGTCCAACCTCATCGACAACGCCATCAAATACACCCCCGACCGCGGGGAAATCCGCGTCAGCGTCGGCGTCGAGCGCGACGAATTCGTCGTGATCGAAGTTGCAGACAACGGCATCGGCATCCCGCCCAAGGACTTGTCCCGCATTTTCGAGCGGTTCTACCGCGTGGATCGCTCGCGTTCGCGGGAGATGGGCGGAACCGGCCTTGGCCTTTCCATTGTGAAGCACGTCGCTCAGGTGCATGGGGGCACGATCGACGTGTCGAGCACGCCGGGCGTGGGGTCGAAGTTCCGCCTGAGAATTCCCGTCCTGCTCACCGCTGCCTGAGCCACTGTGAATACACTCTCCGGCGGCTCCGTCTGAAGAACAGATGCACGCGATCCTTACATCGCTGGGCACGGATGGAGACATCATTCCCTACGTGGCTCTGGGTGCGTGCCTGCGGCGGCGCGGGCATCGGGTGACGCTGGTGGTCGCCGAGGACTTTTGCGACGGGGGTGAATTCGACCTGGAGTTTATCCCGCTCTGTTCGCGGGGAGAGAACCACGAGCTGCTGTCACATCCGGATTTCTGGCATCCGCTCAAGGGCGCGCAGGTCGGCGCGCGGTGGGGGGTGAAGCGGCTGGTTCCGCAGTACGAGCTGTTCGCCGAGCTGAGCGGGTCGGCGGATGCCGTGCTGATCGCCTCGCCGGCGTTATTGGCGGCGCGGGTGGTGCACGACAAGCTCGGCACTCCGATCGCGACGCCGATCCTTCAGCCGTGGATGATCAAGAGTTCGATTGCGCCACCGGCCATGCCGGCGGGCCTGACGCTTCCGCGATGGGCGCCGCGGCCCATGAAATCCGCGTACTGGCGGCTCATCGACAGCGTCGTAGGCATGCTGCTTGGCGGTGAGTTGAACCGGCTGCGGGCGTCGCTCGGGCTGCCGCCGGTGCATCGCATGTTCGAATGGTGGATGAGCCCCCAACTGATTCTGGGAATGTTTCCGGACTGGTATGGGCTTCCGCAGGCGGACTGGGCGCCGCAGATCAAACTCTGCGGATTCCCTTTGTTCGATGGCCGAGCCACTTCTGAATTGCCGGCGGAAGTCGAGGACTTCTGCAAATCGGGAGCGCCCCCGATCGCGTTCACCTTCGGCACGGGAATGATGCATGGGGCGCACTTGTTCCGCATGGCGATCGAGGCCTGCCGCGTGCTTGGCGCCCGCGGAATCCTGCTGACGCGGCACACGGGCCAGTTGCCGGCGGAGTTGCCGCCGTTCATGCTCCAGTGTGCGTTCGCACCGTTCGGCAAGTTATTCCCGCTTTGCCAGGCGGTGGTTCATCACGGCGGCATCGGCACGATTGCCAGGGCGCTGGCGGCAGGCACGCCGCAACTGGTCATGCCGATCGCTTACGATCAGTTGGACAACGCTCGACGAGTGTCTCGACTCGGCGCCGGAACGTACCTCAAGCCGCGGCACGCGACGGCCGGGAAAATCGCCGGCGCGGTGCGAAGCCTGCTGGGTGCGGAGGTCAAAGAGCAATGCAAGGCCATTTCATCGCGACTGGCACAAGGCGTTGCGATCGAACGGGCGGCCGACGCCGTCTGTGCGCTGGCCGGGGCAGCCCAGGCGGACCGCGCCTAGCTAGCGGTGCTTTCGCGTGCGTCGCGTTGCCGGGATCACCTGCCGTGCCGATGCGGAGTTTCCACGGAGACTCGGCAGCAATTTCCTTGACGAATCCGACGCGGCTGACGTCGGGGGCGATCCCAGCGGCGCCGTTTGCTGCGAGGCAACAGGCGCCGCCTGATTCGCCAGGCTTGTATTGAGCGTGAACAGCAGTGCCTGAAGGTCGGCGCTGTTGACCTGCTGGTCGTAATTGAAATCGCCCTGGTCCCACAGGCCCGGCCTGTTGAGACCGAACAGCAGGATCTGGAGGTCGGCGCTGTTCACTTGGCCGTCAAGGTTGGCGTCGCCATAGAGGGTATATTTGATTTCGACCGAGTTGGGCGTGGTGTTGACGCCCTGACCATCGGCCCAGTCGGCGTAGCCAATGGCGGTGCGGTGCTGCGGATCGTTGGCGGCGGAGGAGGAGACGATCGACCCGTACGACCCGGGCGCGCCGAATCCGGTGTTCCACCCGCCGCCGTTGTAGCCGTTGGTCAGGAACGTTCGGATGTCGCCGACCGGATCGTTGCCCGCGCTGTAATTGATCAGGATCCCGTTGTTCCCGATGTCGATCTTCCCGCCGGAGTAGTTCCAGATGAAGCTCACGTCGATCATGAACGGCGGGTTGCTGGGCTGGAGCAGGAGGGTGCCGGTGACCGAGGCCCAAATCTCGGTATTGGCTGGGATGGCGGAGGCGGATTCGACGATCAGAGTGCCGCCGGTCGTGGAGGTAATGCCGCCGTAGCTGTTTGGCCCATTGAGAATCAGCGTGCCCGACCCGGTATTGCCGACGCCGAAGCCGGCGCCATTGTCGGAGACGGGGCCGAGCGTGACGGTTGTCCCGGTTGCCTGGGCGAAGCTGAGATTGTTCAGGAGCGTGACCTGCTGGAAGCTGAGTGTCGAACCGCTCACGCCGTTCACGGCAATCTGGGAACTGTCGCTGTTGGCAGTGAGGCTGGGGAAGGTCTCGACGATCGGGGTTTGCAGGTTGATTGCTCCCGACCCGGAGTTGTAGATCGCGTTGGGGTAGGTTTGGACCGATTGCGGCGACCAGGTGGCGCCGCTGAGAGCGAAGATGCCTGCTTCGGCGATGCTGCCGCTGGTGAGGGTGAAGGTGATGCTGTTGAGGGTCCTGGTCTGGTCAGCGGCGGCGAGGATGAAATCGAACTCGTAGAGGCGCACCTCGTTGGGCGTGACGGTCGGCGTCACACCGGACGCGCGGAGCACGCGTCCGCCGGCGATGTAAACGGCGTTGGGGTTGTTGAACCAGTCGGGCACGGACATCGGAAGCGTGCTCGAGCTGCCGTCGGCGAAATTGAGCCGGGCGGAGACGTTTCCACCGCCGTCCGAAGCGGTGGCCAGAATGTTCAGTGTGCGGAAACTGGCTGGCGACACGAGTGTGAGTGTGACAGATGAATTGAGCGAAGGCATGAACGCGACGTTGTTCGCGGTATACGGTTGAAGCTGGAAGCTGACGCCGGGGTTGATGGGGCTGACAATCGGCGTATCGCCGGCAGGGAGGCCGGTCCCCTGTGCGGCGGAATTGCCGAATCCCTGTTCGTAGAAGACGTTGTTGACCGTGGCGTTTGGCGATACGCCATCGAAGGGGATGCTGGTCGCCGTGGAGGGGTCTGAAGCGGCGGCCTCGGCGATGACGTCCTGGTTGTAGCCGGTGGCGGCGATGATCTCCTGCTGCGGGGTGGTCATGAGATCGGCAAGACTGACGGCGGCGGACTGAAGATCGACTGCGCCGGCGCCGAAAGGATCGCCGCCAGACGGCCCGGCGCCGATCGTGCCCCCGGCAACCACCATCGCGCCCGAGCAGGTGTTGGCGCCATCCAACGTCAAGACGCCGCTCCCGACCTTTCGCAGCGCCAGAATTCCGCTTCCGGAACCGGCGGGATGATCTTCGAGAACGCCGGAGAAGGTTGTGTTGGTGTTGAGGCCGCCACTGACGATCGTCGCCGTCCCGCTGGCGCCGTTGAAGATGGTGCCGTTCCCGGCAAGAGAGCCGATTGTCTGATCGAAACCGTTCAAATCGAGCGACGCGCTGATCGTGTAGGGCGAGGAAGCGGAGAGCGCGTTGCTGGTTGGCGGGGCGACCAGCGTACCGTTGACGGTTGTCGCATTGACGTTGGCCAGCGTGCTTCCGCTGGCCAGGTGCACGGTCCCGGGCATGATGAGAAGGCTTCCGGTTCCCGTGATGTTTACGGACATCGTGCCGGCGACGATTGCTCCCAGCGATTGGTCGACGGTGAGTGATGAGTTGTCGGTAATTGCACCTTCGAGCGTTTGAGAATTACCCTGGATTGTGCCGACGGATAACGTGGTGCCGCCGGTGTAAGTGTTGGGTGAAGTACCGTCCAGGATCAGCGAACCCGAGGCCGATTTGACCAGCGCGAGCCTGCCGGTCGAGCCTCCCGTCGGCACATCTTCGATGACGCCCGCGTAGGTGGTGTTGGCGCTGTTGTTGACTGTGAGCGTGGCCAGCGGATTGGGCTGAGCGGACTGATTGTAAACGGCGCCGGTTGCGGCTCCGGCCAATCCGCCGATCGATTGGCTGAAGCCCCCGAGGTTCAGGTTGCCGTTGACGGTGTAGATCGAGGCAGCGCCCAGTTCGCCGGTCGATCCCGCGATGAGCGTGGCGCCAGGATCAATGATTGTGGGGCCGGTGTTGGCGAGCGTCGAGTTGGTGCTGGAGCCCCAGGTTCCCAATTGCACGACGGAGCCGGCGCCCGAGAGGCGGACCGCGCCAGCACCGGTCACCGTTCCGCCAAAAGCGCCCTGGGTGCCGGTGATGTCCAACTGGTTGAACTCGAGATAAGCCCCGGGGGAAACGGAGATGGAGCGCCCGAGTGCGTTGGTGTCTCCTGCGAGGGCGCCGGACCGGATGGTCGTGCCGCCCGTGTAGCTGTTGGCGGCGCCGAGCGTGAGCGTGGCGGGACCGTTTTTGGTGAGACTTCCGGTACCGGTGATGGCGGCGGCGCAGTTGTTGTCGACAAACTCGTTAAAGGTGAGAGTGCCGTTGTCGGTAATGCCGCCGCTGGCGAGCACCGCTTGAAGGATGGCCTGTCCGCTGGCATCGGTTTGCAGCGCCGTTCCGGCGCCGGAGAGAGAAACGTTGGAGAGGTGAAGCACACCGCCCGACTGCACCTCCAGCAGGGCGGACGTGGAATCGCTGACGGTCAGCGACCCGGCACCAGGTCCGGCAACAGAAACCGAGCCGCTGATGGTGATGGGGCCATCGGCGGGATCGAGCGTGACGGTCTGGCCGTCAAGCGAGGGATCGAAGCCGATGCCTTGCCCGGTGGAGTTGGCGGCGGCGATGGCCTCGCGGAGCGAGAGCAGGCCGTCGCCGCTGGTCGTCTCGTCGCCGGTCGTGTTGACGATGAGCGGCGGAGGCGTGGGAGCGAGTGAAATCTCCCACGCGCCGCGACCAAGCGTGAATGCCGCCAGAATGTTGTGCGTTGGGTCGTAGGACAGCTCGCGCACCTCTGTGTTGGGCATGCCGGAGGCATACTTGGACCAGGTGGTGCCGTCGTCGCTGCTGGCCCAGACGCCGTTGTCGCTGCCGATGAAGAGGGTCGCTCCGACGACGGCGATGGAATACACCGGGAGATCGGGCATGTTTCCCGTGAGGTTTTCCCAGGTGAGGCCGCCATCGATCGAGCGGCTAAGGTGATTGCCCCCGAACGAATCTCCCGTGGCGTAAACGATCTGGGCATTGCCGGGGTCGATCAGAATCTGGCCGAATGGTGAAGTGCTCGGAGCGGTGTGCTGTGCCCATGAGGCGCCCCCGTTTGTAGTGACAATGATCAGGCCGCCGACCGCTGCATAAACGGTGTTGGGATCGGAGGGAGCGATGGCAACGAGATTGATCGGCGCGCTTTGCGTCCAGCCGTTGGAGAAGGGGGTGCTGATCGGCATCCAGTGGTCGCCGCCATCGGTCGATTCGTAGACGCGATCGGTGGAGTAGAGCAGGTGGTTGCCGTTGCTGGGGTCGACAGCCAGGTAGGGGAAGTAATTTTGCGGCTCATCCGTGTTGATGCCGTTGATGATGGGGGTCCAGGTCTGGCCGCCGTCGTCGCTGCGGAGCAGGAAATTATTCAATCCATGGACGGTGTCGGGTTGTTGGAGGTAAACGCGGCTGGGGTCCTGCTGATCGATGAAGACCTTGCCAACGTCGCCGGTGAGGCTTTGGCTCCAGGCGGCGCTGCCGGAGAATTCGACGGCGCCGTTGGCGAGGGTCCCGCCGACCGCGTGGCCGGGGTTGCTGAAGTCGATCGAACCGCCGAAGAACTGGGTAATCGACAGATTGGAATTCAGATCGTTCCAGTGGATCGAGCCTGGCGTGGCGTTGTCGAGCATCCAGATGCCGTTGTCGTTGCCGTCGAGCAGGTGGCCGGCGGCGTCGAAGGCCAGGGCATGGTGATCGATGCCGGTGGCGTTGTTGCCGGCCGATCCGGTGGTGATGTCGGTCCAGTGCTGGCCGGCGTCGGTGGTCTGGAGGATCTGGTTGGCGCCGCCGGCGTAGACGATGTCGGGGTTCGACGGATCGACGGCGAGCGTCGAATCGTAAAATGCTTGTGACCCCAGATAATTGGGCGTGTTGGTGAGCTGCGTCCAGGTCGTGCCGCCGTTGGTGCTGACCCACATGCTGCCCAGGTTGAGGAAGGATACGGAGGAGACGTAGATCACCTGGTCGTTGGAGGGCGCGAAAGCGATTCGGGTGTTGCCAGCGGGGTTGCCGTTGGGCAGGGCGGTAATCAGGGACCAGGATGTGCCGCCGTTGAGGGTTTCGTAGACGCCGCCCGATGAGGAGGCGGAGGATGTACTTTCGACAGACGCCAGGAGCTTCTGCGGGTTGGCCGGATCGATCTCGACGTCCTGCCAGGGGCCGCTGTTGACGGAGGCGGTGGTGTTGGTCCAGGTGTTTCCGCCATCGGTGGATTTCCAGACACCGGTGTTGCCGCCGGTGCCGTTGGACCCGCCGCCGTTGACGCTGAGATAGACGGTGTTGGCGTTGGTGGGATCGACGACGATCTGGGTGATGGTTCGGCGGTTGAAGACGCTGTTACCCAGGAGGGTCCAGGTAGCGCCGCCATCGGTGCTTTTGAGCACGCCGCGGCCGTAGAAGGACCAGCTTTGTCCGCTCGGGTCGCCGCTGGCGGCGTAAATGGTGTTGGGGCTGGTGGGGGCGACGGCGATCGCGCTCATGAACAAGGTCGTCTGCCCGTCGGTGAGCGGCGCCCAGGTCGACCCGCCATCCGTGGTTTTCCACACCCCTCCGGCGGAGGAGGAAAGATAGACGGTGTTGGCGTTGGTCGGGTCGCCGGCAATCCCTGTGACCCGGCCGCTGACGGCCTCTCCGCCCGCGATGGCGGAGTTGGCGATCGGCGCCGGTCCGATCGGCGTCCACGAGGAGTTGCTCAGGGCGCTGAGCAGCACCCGCTGCTCCAGCGCGTCAACCATTGCGCGGGTTTGACATGAGGTGGCCGCGGTGACGTGGGACATCTGGCGCAGCGTCGCGAGGCGGCGCAATTTT
>DATHPP010000290.1:0-10791 GCA_035483795.1 Tepidisphaeraceae bacterium
GCGCGATTGCCCTGGTCCCGGATAGACAGGCCGAGCTTTCTGATTTCGGGGCGAAGGTCGACCATGGGCGCGATCGTCTCGTCGGGCTGGAAGGGAACCTGGATGCGCGGGGCGGTTCGAAGCGGTCTATCCTGCGCCTGCGAGCAAGCCGGGCCGATGAGGACGACAAGCGCCCAAAAGGCAACCCCTGGAATCAGAAGTCTTGGGGAGAACATGTGAACCTTCCTGGTTTGATCGCCCGCAAATCTCGTGAGCAGGCAGCTTCGAACATACCGCGCCAGGAATTCCCGCTCCAACAATCTTTTGCCAAATCGTCGGAAAACTCAGATGACGGCGGCGAGATTTTCCAACGGTGCTCGATGTGAGTGTTTGCAGGCGTCGGGGTTCGCACATAGACTGCCCGCAACGGCAAAGGAGTGCCCGTGGCGGGCGAGACGGACCTTCACAAGACCCTCAAAAAGGAGGCGTGCCGGTGGCTGTTCCGGATGGGATACCGGTGCATCGCCGCCGAAGTCCGGCTTCCGCCGCTGGGGATCATCGACGCGGTGGGAACGGGGATCTTCAGGCCGTACCACAATTACCTTTGCATTCCGCGCGACCTTCAGCAGGTCTGTTTCATCGAGTGCAAGGCCAGCCGGAGCGATTTTCTGCGCGACCACAGCAACGACGGGCAGATGATGCTTTGCCTGATGGAGCGCAACGGGAATCGCAAAACCAAACGCAAGAGACGGCCGCTCAGGCAATCGGTAGGGCTGGGGAAGTTTGCCTCGTGCCTGCTTCAGCCGATGGCGAACCTGCATTACGTGCTGGCCCCGGCTGGCCTGCTTCAGCGCAAGGACCTTCCGCCGCGATGGGGGCTGCTCAGCTTCGGCGAGGGCGGTATCAGCGTCGTCGTGCGCCCCGACTGGCAGGAAATCGCGCGGCAGGAATACGTGGAAGGCGCCATCGCCCGCACCCTGACCGGCGACATCTACCGCGCCGACGACCGTGCCATCAATTCCATCAACCGCGAGATTTTCGCCCAGCAGCAGGTGCTGGCCGAGCGAATCCGGTCGATCCGGCCGCAAGTCATCCTCTCGCCGGCGGCGCCGAAGTGAAGGAAGCGCGCCCGGCAGGGTCATCAGAAGGCAGCCGAACACGCTCATGATGCGAATAGATGTTCATGCGCCGGCCGCGCAGGAATCCGATCAAAGTAATTCCGCTTTCCCGGGCAAACTCGACGGCCAGACTCGACGGAGCGGAAATGGCGGCGATGACGGGAATCCTGCCGGCCAGCGCCTTTTGAACGATTTCAAACGAGCTGCGGCCGGAAACCAGCAGCACGTGCCGGTCAGGAACGATCCCGCGAAAAAGACAATAACCGATCACCTTGTCGACCGCATTGTGCCGGCCGACGTCCTCCCGAAGCACGACCAATTCGCCCTTCGCGTCAAACAGGCCAGCGGCGTGTAGGCCGCCGGTGCGCTCGAACGTCGACTGGGCCTGCCGCATCCGATCGGGCAAGCCGGAAAATACGTCGATGTCAATCGCCACGTCCGACTTGATCGAGTCACACCGCGCCATCACCGAGTCGATGGTTGCCTTTCCGCATAATCCGCAACTGGAGCTGGCAAAGACGTGACGGGTCAGCTTGGCAAAATCGACGGCAACCTCGGGTGCAAGCACGACGTTCAGAATGTTCTCTTCATCGTTGCGGCTGCAATGCTCGACCTTGAGAATATCTGCTGCGCAGCGGACGATCGATTCGGTAAGCAGAAACCCCGCGGCCAGTTCCTCATCATGTCCCGGCGTCCTCATGGTGACGCTGACGGCCCGGCCGCGCACGCGAATTTCCAGTGGTTCCTCCCGGGCCAGATCGTCGCGATCCTCGCGCAGCGTATTGCCGTCCCATCGCCAAACGGAGGAATTCGCCTGTTCGGACATTGCTCATGATCTTATGCCGCGCGAACCGCTCCTGCGACGGGCTTGGCCACTTGCCTTCCCAAACCCGCAAGCTCAGCCGAAGCATTTACCACGTCCGGCATGACAGGCGCGGTCCGAACGATCGTCGCCCCGGAGCGTAGTCTTTTCATGGCCAGGAGGCGCAGTTGAGTTGGAGACGGGTTGCGATGTGGGCGCACCAGAGGCCGGGGGCGCTGCGGCTGGCCGATCGGCTGGGCCGCAGCCGCGGGCGCCTGAGGCTGCTGGACCGCGTGAGCCAGCCCGCGCCGGCGCCGCGCCGGCCGGACTTTGCCGACTGGGAACAGCAGGAACTGGCGGCGGCGTGGATCGGGCACGCCACGGTGTTGCTGCGTCTGGGCGGCATGACGGTGCTCACTGATCCGGTCTTTTCCAGCCGCGTCGGAATCGGATTAGGCTTGCTGACGGGCGGCCCGCAGCGCCTGGTGGCGCCGGCGGTGTCAGTTTGCGAGCTTCCGCCGATCGACCTGATCCTCATTTCGCACGCGCATTTCGACCATCTGGACCGCCCGAGCCTTGTGAAGCTGCCGAAGCGCACACCGGTCGTCACCGCTCATCGCACGCGCGACCTGATTGCCGATCTGGGCTTCCGCCGCATCAGCGAATTGCAATGGGGCCAATCGATTCGCGTGGGCGATCTGACGGTGACCGCCTGCCCCGCCAACCACTGGGGTGCGCGGACCTTTTACGACAGTTTCCGCGGGTTCAACGCTTACGTCCTGGATTCAGGAAGACGGCGCATCCTCTACGGCGGCGACACCGCTTATCACGAAGGCTTCCGCGAGATCGGCAAAGTCGATCTGGCGGTCTTGGGCATCGGCGCCTACGACCCGTGGATCCAGTCCCACGCCGACCCTGAGCAGGCGTGGGCGATGGCCGATCACGTGCGCGCGGATTTCGTGGCGCCGATGCATCACCGGACGTTTCGCCTGAGCCAGGAGCCACTGGCGGAGCCGATGGAGCGGATCCTCACGGCCGCCGGCCGCGACCGGCAGCGCGTCGTCGTCCGTGACATTGGCGACCAGTGGTCGGTGAACTGAGCAACCCGATGTCGTCCTGCCGATCGTCCTGGCATCGGCAGGTCATGCAGACTTGCCGGATGACTTGTACATGGCGATCCCAAAAGCAAAGGCCATCAGCGTGAGCGGATAGAAGAAGATCCCCGCGTCCTTCCACGGCGATACGACCGCGGCAACAGTCGGGGAAGTGCCGGCCAGGGACGCCGTCGGCGCCTGTGGTGCCACAGTCTGCTGCGCCGCGGCCTGTGCCGGAGGCGACGCCGGTTTGGCGCTGGATGACGCAACCGCAGCGCCGGCCGGATGTGCCGGCCCGACCATGGCTACGGGTGGTTTGGAAGAAACCGGCGCGACGCAGGACACGGCAAACCATGAAAGACCAGCCGCCAACAAGGTGGCAGAGAGCGACCTCGACATGATGTTTCCCTTTCAGAAGCTGGCGGCGGGTTCGACAGCAGTTGCATATTAAATTTGGCTCCGCGGCACAAAAACTTTTGTTTTTCGCGACAGGCGTGCGAGCGTTTTTGGTCAGCAGCCAAAGAAACGGTTTCGATTGAATCCGAACCCGCTGCGTACCCCGGGCGGGCAAAGTCAAGTATTCCCGCGTAGAATTGCTCAATATGGCAAAGGTTCCCTCTCCCGGTCGGTCGGAATACGATCTCATCGAGCCGATCGGCAAGCGGGTTGTGATTCGCAAGGACGACAACAAACGGCAGACCCGCGGCGGCATCGTCCTTCCGGACACACATGAAATTCCCGTCATCACCGGCCGCGTCATTGCGATCAGCAAGGCGATCGAAAACGACGAGGACCAGACCATCCGCCAATACGACAAGGTGCTTTTCGATCCGCGCGAAGCCATTCCCGTGGAGCTGGAGCACGATAATCGCCTGTTCGTCGTGACGCTGGACCGGGTGCTGGCGATTTTCCGCCGGTCCACGGCGGGCAAGGCGCCGGTGGCGAAGGACGCCGACGAGGCGGAAGACAAGGAAGATTGAAACGGAGTAAAGTTGGATGACGAAAAAAGTTGTTTTGATCGGCCACTGCGGCCCCGACTGCAGCTATCTGAGACTGGCTGTTTCCCGCGCCCGCCGCGACGCCCAGGTTGTTGTTGTCGAAGACCAGCAGGAGATGGAGCAGGCGATTCAGCGCGGTGTTGATCTGTTGCTGCTCAACCGCGTGTTGGACTACGGCTTTGACCAAACGGACGGAGCAGTGGTCATCCGGAAGCTTCGCGCCGCGCATCCGGAACTGAAGATGATGCTGGTGAGCAACTACGCCGACGCCCAGGCTGATGCCGTCGCGGCGGGGGCGCTGCCCGGATTCGGCAAGCGCGACATCGGGACCGACCGCGTGACGAATCTCATCCGCGACGCGCTTGCGGACGAGCCGGTTCGCAAGGCAGAGTGAGTTTGGCGGAGACGGGAGGGCGAGGCTCCCGCCGAGCCGGATGCTCCTCGTGCAGCGGCTTCGGCTCGGCAGGAGCCTCGCCCTCCCGGCATGCGCGATTGTCACATGGACCTTATCTACCTCGACAACAACGCCACCACCAGGCCGGCGCCCCAGGTCGTCGAGGCGATGCTGCCGTACCTGACCGAATGGTACGGCAACCCTTCCAGCGTACATCGTTTCGGTCAGCGCTCGCGGCAGGCGATCGACGAAGCCCGCGCCCAGGTTGCCTCTGCCGTGGGCGGCGCCGATGCGGAAATTTCCTTCACTGGCGGGGGCACGGAAGCCATCAACGCCGCCATTCGCGGTCTGCTTGCCGCCCGCGCGCCGCGAAATCGCATCGTCACTACAACGGTCGAGCACTCGGCGACGCGGGAATTATGCGCCCAGCTCGCGAAGGAAGGCGCGCAGATCGTCGAAATCCCCGTCGATCGCCAGGGCGCGCTCGATCTGGATCGTCTTTCCGCTTCCATTGACGATTCGACGGCGCTGGTCACGGCAATGTGGGCGAACAATGAGACCGGCGTGCTCTTCCCGGTCGAGCGGATCGCACAGCTCTGCCGCCAGCGCAACACGCCATTCCACTGCGACGGCACGCAGGCGGTCGGCAAGATACCGGTCGACGTGAAGGCGGTCGGCTGCGACGTGATGAGCTTTGCCGCCCACAAATTTCACGGGCCCAAAGGCGTGGGAGCGATGTTCATCCGACGCGGCGTTCGTCTGCGGCCGCTGGTGATCGGCGGACCGCAGGAGCGCAACCGCCGGGGCGGCACCGAGAATGTTCCCGGCATCGTCGGGATGGGCAAAGCCGCGGAACTGGCTGTCGAGCAGTTGCCGCACATGGGAAACGTTGCTGAGCTGCGCGACCGGCTCGAACGGGAGATTCTGGCAAGCATCGATGGTTCCCGCGTCAATGGCCGAACCGATCAGCGGCTGCCGAACACGACCAACATCGGCTTCGATCGCCTCGAGGCCGAAGCGATTCTGCTGCTGCTCAGCGAGCAGGGCGTCTGCGCCTCCGCCGGCGCCGCGTGCAGCAGCGGAAGCCTCGAACCGTCACACGTCCTCAAGGCCATGGGCGTCGATGACCGCATCGCCCACGGCGCGATCCGGTTCAGTCTCTCGCGCTATACGACGCCTCAGGAGATCGACTACACATTGCAGCTGTTGCCGGGCGTAATTGACCGTTTGCGGGCTGTGCTGCCGGTCGGGTGAGCTTCTTTCTGAAGGCTGTCCCATGACCGGGTTTTCAACGCGTGCTGACCGCGTTTTCCTGAAAGCTACTTTGCTTGGCGAGGCGTTCTTCGTATTCACGTCGCCAGCACGGGTTGAAAACCCGTGTCACGGGAACCTCGCTATCTGGGCGTTTCTTTGCGCGCCTCCGGCTCGTGGTGAATTGCATCTTTCCGGGCTAAGCTACCGCGCATGATTGGAGTCGCCATCATCGGGACCGGCCAGATCGCGCTGGCCAATCACATGCCGGGCGTTGCTTATTGTCCGGACACGAAGGTCGTCGCGCTTTGCGACACGAATCCGGCGGTGCTGGACGCCGCCAGTCGACAAACCGGCATCACCGCCACGTATACCGATTATCACGAACTGCTCAAACGCGACGACGTGAACGCCGTGGTCATTGCGACGCCGAACGTGTTTCACGCGCCGATCACGCTGGCCGCGGTGGCGGCGGGAAAGCACGTGCTCTGCGAGAAGCCGATCGCGATGAACCTCGCCGAGGCGATGCAGATGGTTCGCGCCGCGGAAGCGGCGCACGTCCGCCACATGACTGCGTTCACCTATCGCTTCGTTCCGGCGATGCGCTACCTGCACCACCTGGTGCATCGCGGCGACATCGGCCGGCCATACCACTTCCGCGCCCAGCGGTTCCAGGATTGGGACGCGCGGAACCTGGGTTGGCGGCAGGTGAAGAAACTCGCCGGCACCGGCGAGCTGGGCGACATGCTCTCCCATCGCATCGACTACGGCCACATCCTCGTCGGCCCGGTGAGTCGGCTCGTCGCCGAGCTACGCCAATTCATCCCCGTTCGCGGCGGCGCGCCGTCGGACCTCGACGACTGGGTCGCGATCCTGGCCGATTACGAAGCGAATGTGACCGGCGTGCTCGAAAGCTCCAAGCTCGCGATCGGCCGCGGCGAAGGCCACTACGGCCAGGACATTGCCGAGATCAACGCCTCCGAAGGCAGCATCGTCTACTCAACCCAGCGCCCGCTCGAACTGCGCATCGGCAAGGCCGGCGCAGAGGACGTCCAAACCGTGCCGGTCCCGCGCGAATTTCACGTTTATCCCGGCTCCCCGCGCGATCCGCAGAAGGGCGACCCGCTGGTGAGCTTCCGCTACGACCAGGATTTCGAGTTCATCGACGCCATCCGCAACCACAGGCCCTGCCGGCCGTCGTTGTCGGATGGCGCCCGCGTGCAGGCCGTCATCGATGCCGCCGTTCAGTCGTCTCAGGAGCGGCAGTGGGTAGAGGTGCCGGAGGTTTCCGATCCGCTGTAACCGCTTGTAGGAGGAACCAGAGGTACGTGCGATGATTCATCAACCGAGTGGCCCATTTGCAGATCAGGAGCACGAGGCGCTGGCGTGCTCATGTCCGCTCGCCAGGTTATGATGCACGTTCATTTTCAGGGCCGATCATGCAAAACCAACCGAATCCCGGCGGCGATCCTACGCGATCCAATTCCGAAAGCAGCTTAACGCGACGGCGGTTGATGAAACTCGCCGTCGCCGGCGCGGTCGCCGGGCAGCTTGAGCTGCCGCGCGCCGCCAGCGCCGCGGCGACACTTCCCGAGCTTTCGCCGGGGATCAAGATCTCGCTCCAGGTGCCCACCGATCCCAACGAGCAGGAATTCCAATTCGCCAGGCAGCTCGGCGTCGAGTACCTGAGCGTCCCCAGTGGCGGCGACAGCGCGACGCTGGAGAACTTCCGCAGGTGGAAGGCTGCCGCCGAGCGCGCCGGGTTGATCGTTTGGAACATCGGAGATTCCAACGTTCACAACATGCCGGAGGTGACGCTCAACCTTCCGGGCCGCGATCAGAAAATCGCCGAGTACAAACAGTATCTTCGCAACCTCGCCGCGGTCGGCATCCACTACACCACCTATGCGCACATGGGCAACGGCATCTGGAGCTCGCCCCGGTCAACCACCCGCGGCGGCGCGCCGTCCCGCGCGTTCGATCTGGGGACCGCAAAGGGTTTCTGGGCCGGCAAAGTGTACGAGGGTCCGCTGACGCATGGCCGCGTGTTCAGCGAGCAGGAAATGTGGGACAACTACACGTACTTTATCCGCCAGGTGGCGCCGGTCGCCGAGGAGTTGGGGATCCGGATCGGCATTCATCCCGATGATCCGCCGGTCCCGGTGCTCGGGGGCGTCCCGCGGTGCATCTTCGGGAACTTCGACGGGTACGTCCGGGCATTGGAGATCGCCAACAGCCCGAATGTCGGCGTCTGCCTGTGCTGCGGCACCTGGCTGGAAGGCGGCGCCGCCACGGGCAAGGACGTCATCGCGGCGGCCCGCGCCTTTGCCAGCATGGGAAAGCTCTGGAAAATCCATTTCCGCAACGTTTCGAGTTCCATTCCCCGATTTGTCGAGACGTTCGTGGACGACGGCTACATGGACATGTGGAAGCTGATGAAGACACTGCGCGAGGTCGATTTCCGCGGTATCCTGATCGCCGACCACGTCCCGGAAATGCTCGGCGGCCGCAAGGCGGGTTGGGCCTACAGCATCGGGTACATCAAGGCACTTCTCAAATGCGCTAACGCGGAGGCGGCGCAACGCTAACCCGGAAAACTCAATTGACCACGAAGTTGTTCATGAGGCGGTGCCTCACCCAGAGAGGATGAAAATGGGCAACCGCCCTCAACTGGATTTTTGGCCGATCGGGGCCGTTCGACGGTCTATTTTCGGAGCAGGCACGAAGGACACGAAGAATAAGGGTTGCGTCTCAAAGCGCCTGAATCGTTCACCCCCACCCGCCGAACGACATGCCGATCTTTGCCAGGAATTGGATGGCGTTGTCGTGGTAGAGCTTCTGCAAGACCTCGTCGGGGAGCGCCAATCCGCGGAGGGTGGGTTGGTTGTTTTCGGGGAGGTCGGGGTCGAGGATCGGCGTGGTGGTGATGCAGGCGGTCTCCCAGAGCTTGCGGTGGGCCCAGAAGCGGCTGGCCAGGAAGTCGAACCCGCGGTCGTCGCCGCTCACCTGGTCGGAACCGAAGAAAATGCGGTCCTGATTGCGGATGAAAAAGTCGCGGGCCGCGTCACGCCGTGCGGAAATCTCCCGCACGATCCAGCGCGTCGCGCTGCAGTCGAGCATCAGGTTCGAATAGCGGTCGAGCATACGCTGGAGCCGGGGTAGATCCTCGGGATTTCCGCCCATGTGGGCGCCGACCCAGGGGACGTCATACTCGGTTAGCAGATTTTCCCACATCCGGAAATGGTCGTCGTGCGAGCCGAACTTGGCCGTATCGGCGTATTTGCCCTTGTACCACAACTCGGGGTCGCCGATGTGGGTCATGATGGCCATCTTGCGATCGACGGCGAACTGGAACATCGGGCGGAAGACCGGTTCGTCCAGCCGATGCCCGCGCATCTGCATCGTGCCCGGGGCGGCGTGGAATTTCATCATCCGGCTACCGAGGTTGTAGAACGATTCCAATCTTCGCAGCCAGTCGTCTGCCCACTGTCTCGTTTCATCCCGGAATTTCGGGACGGCAATGAACTGCACCCGATGTCCCCAATCGCGGAGCAGATCGACGACTTCTTCGAGCGGGGTCATGCTCAGGAAGCGGTCCAGGCCGTAGTGGTCGGCGGCCTCGAACCAGACCTCGGCATGACGCCGGGCCAGCAGGTGGCAGTGGAAGTCGATGGTGATGCCGTTGACCTTCGGCCTTGGCATCGGCTTGCGGTAGTCAATTCCGGTGCGGTTGTAATCGGGAAGGGTTGTCTGGGCTGCCATGAAACAAATCCTGATGTTGCGGCCCTCTATCTTTGGCGGGATGGCCGCTGGCGGCAAGTCGCGGCAAGGACGCGCGATTCGTTCGACCCATTGCAATTTCTCGGCCAACGGACTTTGTTTCTTAACGCGTTCCTGACACACGCCGGCCGGCTTCGCGGGCGATTAATCCGGACGCACGGCCTCGCCCGATACTGTTTGACACAAGGTCCGATCATGCCGAGTGTCGGTGAGGCGCGTGCCGCCTATGCCGCCATCCTGCTTTTGCGACCTGAGCGATTCAATTGCACAGACACACTCGGCTCGGATGTGAAGAGCCGGGGCCGTGAACCAACCGCGAGGACCCGCAATGAGAAAGCAGCGCCATTTTCGCAATAGCTCCCTGTCCGCACAACTTGCCGTCCGCAGCGTGCGCAGGGCGCGACGTTTCAGTCTGCCGGAGAAGCTGGAATCAAGAACGCTGCTTTCCGCTTACGTGGTCAGCTCCAACGCCGACGATGGAAGTACCGGCACCCTGCGCGACGCGATCACGCAGGTCAACGCCGGCTTGTACAACGAAATTGATTTTGCCGGACCGATGACCATCGCCGTCTCCAGTGCCCTGCCGAAGCTGACGCAGAGTGTAACGATCAACGGTCCGGTGGACTCGGCCGGTCATCCCGAGGTCGAGCTCACACCTACGACACCAGGCACGGTCGCGTCCGGGCTCGAAGCCGATGCCGCCGGTGTCACCATCAAAGGCCTGTCCATCGTCGGATTCAGCGGCGCGGGCATCGTCCTGGCCGGCGGCACAGGGACAGTACAGGGCGACTACCTCGGCATCGGCCCGACCGGTACTTCCGCGATCGCCAACGACACGGGCCTGGTTATCACCAGCAACGGTAACTTCATCGCCGGCAACGTCATCTCCGGCAACGCCCATGATGGCGTCGACGTCAGCGGCGATTCAAACACGTTCCAGGGCAACTTCATCGGCACCGACGCCACCGGCACGATCGCGGTCGAAAACCGCGGGTCCGGCATCGTCGTCAACAGTGCGTCCAACACGGTGATCGGCGGCGCGAGCGCCTCCGCCCGGAACATCATTTCCGGCAACAACCTGGAGGGCGTCCTTTTTACCAATGACTCGCTGGCCGGAAACCTGCTCGAAGGCAACTACCTCGGTCTGGACGTCACCGGGAAAATGCCACTGGGTAACCAGGACTCCGGCGTTGACCTTGAATCGGGCAACTTAATCAGCATTTTGGACAACGCGATTTCGGACAGCGCATTTGACGGAATCTACATCAACAACAGTTCATCGAACGTCATTGGGGGCAACTTCATCGGTACCGACGCCGCCGGCAATGCCGCGAACCTTCCCTACGGCAACGCGGGCATTGCCCTCTTTAACAGC
>DATHPP010000291.1:0-5254 GCA_035483795.1 Tepidisphaeraceae bacterium
CCCACGTTGCCGTCGGTGTTGTTGGCGACGATCAGATCGAGCTTGCCGTCGCGATTCACGTCCGCCACTGCCAGAGCCAGGGGGTTTGTGCCGGTCGGGAATGCTTGCTGGGGGTTGAAGGCGGCGATCGCGCTGGAGAGCAAGACCCTGCGTTCAAGACCTTCAACCTGGAACCATGCTGCCTGCCGCAGCCGTGCGCGGGGCGTGGCGTTTGACCGTGCGAACGACATCCGCTCCCTCCTCCGGTTTTCAGAGCTCAGGACTTAGACCCCGATCGACTGGATCATAAAGCATGGTAAAGCATGTGGTCTCGGTTTGGCAAGAGATTTCGCGACTGTCGGTCAAGCAACGCTCTCCCGGATGAGCCGTTACGAGGGTTTTTGGCGATCACGCAGCACTCGGACGGCGGTAATGGCCCCGAAGAGGAGGGCTTGCCCGAAGAGGTTGCCCGGCAGCCGCCAGCCGCACAGTCGCCAGGTCACCAGAAATACCAGGACAGAGAGGCCAGACCAGAGAAGCGGCGAAGCGTCTTCAACGTCGGCGGCCTTGTAATAGAAGACCGCGCAGACGAGCAGCAGGACAAATTCAAACGAGTAAAACGGCAAAAGCAGTTCGGTCACGTTGGTCTTGGCCTCGATCCGCTCCTCTGATTCCTCGAGCCTCAGAAACCATCCACATCTTCGCAGCCATAAAACAAAATGTCATCATTGGCGATGCGGCGTGGTCTGTTCGGCATCGCTTCTCGTCCAGTTTCATCGCTGGGGGGGCTCCATGTTGTGCCGGAGAATAGAAATCAGAACGTGTACATGTCATCAATTCTGCATATAACGCGGCCGAAAAAATAAGTTCGCAAAAGTATGAATAATGTTTACGGTATCGCGTACCAATGCCCGGCGAGCGCGGGGTGCCGCAAAAGTGAAATCGAAAAGCGGGGTACGTTGTTGGCCGACGAATCGGCGAGACTCCAACTGGAGGCGGACGCGCTGGTGGCGCAGGGCTCTTACACGGAGGGCCTGGCGCGATACCGGCTGGCGTTGGCGCTGCGCCGCAATGACGGCGAGCTGAACTACAAGGCGGCGTTCGCCGCGTGGCGGGCCGGGAAGACCGCCGAGGCAGGCAATCACTTCCGTGAAGCGGCGCGGCTTTCGCCGCATCACCCCGCCCCGCACCAGTCACTTGCCCTGTGGTGCCTGAGCACCGGCGACGTCGATTCTGCGCTGCTGCACAGCGATCGCGCCCTGTCGATCGCGCCGGCCGAGCCGGAGGTTCTCTCCGCCCGCGCCGCGGCCCTGGCCGGCGCTGGCCAGGTGGCAGAGGCCTGGTCGATGATCCGGCGTGTGCTGGCGGGCCGCCATTGGCCGCCGCGTACCATCGCGCTATACGGCCGGCTGGCTCACCTCTATGGCGCCGAGCAGGATGCGCTGGAGCGGACGATCCGGATGCTGGAGCGGCAAGCCCTCTGCGCAGAAGATCGCGCGCAACTGCACTTTACCGCCGCGGCGCTGTTCGACCGCCGGGGCTGCTACGATCAGGCTTTCGGCCACGCCTCCGCGGCTCACGCGGCGCACCACCGTCCTTACGATCCCGCTCTCATTTGCCGCCAGGTCGAGCACCACATCGAATATTTCACGCCGCGCAAGCTGCACGATTTGCCCTGTGCGTCTCACGGCAGCCTGCGGCCGATCTTCATCATCGGTATGCCCCGCAGCGGTACGTCCCTGATCGAGCAGGTCCTTGCCAGCCACCCCGACGTTTACGGCGGCGGCGAGCTGGGGCTGCTGAACGAGGTCTCGGACGTTGCCGCCGTGGCGGATGTCGCCGGCCGCGGCGACTATCCCGGCTGCCTGGATGCCCTGTCGCTGCGCGGCTGCAATGAATTGGCCGGGCGGTATCTTGCAGGCCTGTCACGGCTGAACGCCACCGCCCGCTACGTGACCGACAAAATGCCCACCAACTTCTTCTTCCTGGGCGCCATCAGAATGCTGTTCCCCGACTGTCACGTGATTCACTGCGTTCGCGATCCGCTGGACACGTGCCTCTCCTGCTACATGACCGATTTTGCCGTAGGCCACGAATTCGCTCAGGACCTGGCCCGCCTGGGGCAGTTCTTCACCGAGTACCGCCGGCTGGTTTCTCATTGGCGCGATACGCTGAACTACCCGATGATCGAAGTTCAATACGAGCAGCTCGTGTCGAACCCGGAGGACGAGATGCGATGGCTGTTGGAGCATCTGGATCTGCCGTGGGATTCGCGGTGCCTGCGGTTCCATGAGAACCCGCGGCCAGTGGCGACGGCCAGCGCCCTTCAGGTTCGCCGGCCGCTGTATCGGGGATCAATCGGGCGGTGGCGGCACTACCAAACCCACCTGGCGCCATTGATCGAAACGTTGCAAGAGCAGGAAGCCGGTGGCAAATTGGAAAATTTCAGTGATATCGCGCTTGCGCAGTTCTGACCGGCGAAGCGAGGAAGCTTCCTCAACTTCGGCGACATTTCCTACCGCCGCTTCCGGGCCGACACTTTCGCCGAATGCGATTGGTGAACGACCGGCCCCGTCGTCCCCGTGGCATGGATTGCCGGGACCAGGTGCGGCGATGGCTTGCTTCTGGCTGAGCCTCCCGTGGTTGGAGGCGTTGTGACTCCTTGGGTCGCGGCAACCACCATCGGCGTTGCCTGACTGCCCAGCGACGTGTTCAAAGTAAAGAGCAGGGCCTGGAGGTCGGCGCTGTTCACTTGCCCGTCGTAGTTGAAGTCGCCCTGGTCCCAACTGCCTGGCCGGTTGAGGAATGCCAGCAGAATCTGGAGGTCGGCGCTGTTGACCTGGTGGTCGAGATTGGCGTCGCCGTAGAGGGTGTAGGTCAGCTCGATCGTGTTTGGCATGGTGTTCACACCCTGGCCGTCAGCGGAGTCGGCGTAGCCGATCGCGGTGTTGTGATTCGGATTGGCAGCCGCCGCGGCGGAGGTGATGACGCCGGTGGTGGCGGTGGGAGTTCCATTCCACGCGCCGGCGTTGTAGCCGTTGTGCAAATAGTTCTGGATCGCGGCGATTGGGTCCGACGTGCTGTAGCTGATGAACACCGTGCTGCGGCCGATGTCCAGTGACGCCCCAGCGAGCGGGTTGGTGCCCTGGAGGCCCTTGATCGTGAACGTCCCGTTCAGGTGCAACGTGTTCGGCAGCGGGTTGCCGTTGGTGTAGTCGAGCGTGATGGTGTCGTTGCCGCCGTTGCCGTTGATGGTCAGGCCGGCGAGGTCGTTGATCGACATTTGGTCAGTGGTGGCGCCGAGGGTCCAGTCGATGTGTGCGCGATCCGGATCCTGAATCAGCGTGATCGGGTCGATGCCCGTTGTACCGGTAATCGTGTCGAGAATGGGGACGATGGTGTAGGTCTGGCCGGTAACGTTCGCGGTGGAATTGCCCAGCAGCACGCTCACCGAGTGTCCGGGATAGTAATAGCTGCCCGCATTGGCGACGACCAAATCCGGCTTGCCGTCCCCGTTCAGGTCCGATACGGCGACGAAGGCCGGCCCTGTGCCGGCCGCGAACGTCTGCTGGGCTTGAAAGCTCCCATTGCCGTTGCCCACAAGGACGCTGACGTTATCCGATCCGGCGTTGGCGACGATGATGTCCGGCTTGCCGTCCCCGTTCAGGTCCGAGATGGCGACGGATTCCGGATAGGTGCCAACGTTGACAAACTGCGGGGATTGGAAAGTCCCATCGCCTTTGCCCAGCAGAACACTGACGGTGTTGCCGCGGGTAAAGTATGGGATGCCGAAATCAGCG
This sequence comes from Tepidisphaeraceae bacterium, assembly GCA_035483795.1. Classification (GTDB taxonomy): domain Bacteria; phylum Planctomycetota; class Phycisphaerae; order Tepidisphaerales; family Tepidisphaeraceae; genus DASXMX01. The sequence goes on from DATHPP010000291.1 coordinate 3,780, forward strand.
ACGACCAGATCGGGGTTCCCGTCTCCATTTAAGTCTGCAATGGCGACGGAGTCCGGGCCATATTTACCGGTGTCGAAGGTTTGTTGGGTCTTGAAGGTGCCATCGCCGTTCCCCAACAGAACGCTCACCGAATCTCCCGGATATGAAAGATAGCCCCCGCCGCCAAAATTAGTGACCACCAGGTCGGGATGGCCGTCACCGTTCAGGTCCGCGATGGCGACCGAGCTGGGGCCATAACCGGTGGTGAGCTCTTGCTGGGGCTTGAAGGTGCCATCGCCATTGTTCAGCAGCACGCTCACCGTGTCGCCCGGAGTAGAATAGTATCCGTGGCCCCCGGAATTAGTGACCACCAGGTCCGGGTAACCGTCCCCGTTCAGGTTGGCCACCGCGATTGAGCTGGGTCCCGCGCCGGTGGCATAGGTAACCTGAGGCTTGAAGGTTCCGTTGCCGTTTCCCAGCAATACGCTGACATCGTTGCTTCGGGAATTGGCAACAATCAGATCGGGTATGCCGTCGCCGTTCACGTCCGCTATGGCCACGGCATCGGGGCCAGAACCGACACCCAGGACCTGCTGTGCCTGGAACGTGCCGTCACCATTTCCCAGCAGCACGCTCACCGTCTGGCCGTAAGAATAAAAGGTCCCATAGTTAGCAACCACCATGTCGGCCTTGCCGTCCCCGTTCAGATCCGCGACGGCGACAGAGGCCGGCTCGGCGCCCGTGTCGAAAGCGCGCTGGGGCTGAAACGATACCGTGCTGCCCTGGAGGGTCTGGCCCGAGCCGTTTTTGATGCTGCCGTTATCGACCAGTTTCAGGCCCAACGACCCGCTGCCCGAGGAGATGCCGTTCACCGTCACGGTGTAGGTCGAACCGCTGCCGCCGACCACGACGGGCGTCGTGGTCGTGACACCGCTGACCACCAGGGTGAAAGCGCTGGCGCTGACGCCCGTTACCGGTTCGCTGAATATCACCTGGAATTCAACCGAACTATCACTGGTGAGCGGCCCGACCGGCACCAGACGGTTGATCGCCAGCAACTTGGGCGGGGCGGGGGTGATTGTGAAACTGACGCTGGTTGCGCTGGCCAGCGCGCCGTCGGTTGCGATCAACGTATAGGTGCCGTCGGGTTGAATGGATAGGTCGTTAAAGCTGACGACGCCGCTCGATGCATTTCGCATTAGCGTGCCGCTGAGCGTGCCGCTTCCGCTGGCGAGGGCGATCGTGATTGCCGTGCCGTCGCTGGTCTCCACATTGCCGAATTTGTCTTCCACCGCGACCGCAACCGCCGGGCTAATGACTCCGCCCGCGATCGTGCCGGTCGGCTGCTGGATGTAGCCCAGCTTGGTGGCTGACGCGGGGTTGATGGTGAAGCTATTGGAAACGCCGTCGGCGAGCGTGCCATCGCTGGCTTCAAGGGTGTACGAGCCCGCCTGGTCAATCGACAAATCATTGAAAGTGGCCACGCCATTGACGGC
>DATHPP010000292.1:0-3136 GCA_035483795.1 Tepidisphaeraceae bacterium
GCGGCCAAGCCCGTGCAGGTCGGCGTGGGCGTCCTGCACGCGGTCGCGATGCTGAAGTTGGTCGCCTCGTTGAAAGCGGTACTCAACCCGCCGCTCGAATAGTTGCCAATACCGGGTCCGGCGACGAAGCTGAACAGGAAATCGTCCTTCGCCCAGCCGAACCAGCCGGGCTTCACGTCGCCGGCGACATGCCCGCCATAGCCAAGGAACGTCCGGTCAACGAACTTGCCGTCATTGATCCTGTTCGGCACGAGTATGGCGGCAAAGTCGACATGCCCCCAGGGCTGCGCCCAATAGGAGGCGGCGGTCAGGACCGGCGCGAATACCTGGGCCGGGTTGGCCTGCGTGGTGGTCCCCGGGGTAATCCCCGTCCCGGTGCAGGGGACACCGTTGCAGGTTGCAGGGATAAACGGGGCCAACGGGCTCGTCACCGGCCCCGGGGCGGTGGCACCGGCGGAGAGCAGTTGGTCGTTAGATATGGTACCGCTGGGTACTATGAGCCCGGTAGTGGGCTGTTCCGCCGAAACCGAGAAAGCGCTGCCATACGGACCCGCAACGGTGTAACGCACCTGCGGAACGCGGTAGCCGCCGGTCGAGCCCGCGGCGCCGCCGAATTCCATTGATTCGGTGTCGGCGTCGGCATCGGAGAAGTTCGAGATGGCCTGGCCGGCGAGAAACCCGCCCAACGTGCCGTAGGCGAATCTGATGCGCGGGATCTTGCTGTCGCCGCCGCCCTGCTGGGAACTTAAGGGGACGAAATTGTTGTTGCCGGCCCAGTCGAACTCCATAAACGTCCGTGCCTCTCCCCAGGCTGTCGGGGTGCGGGTCTCGACGTTGAGCCGCGATTGGTCGGGGCCCGACGTGAACACACTGTTGCCGCGCGAGTGGTTTGCCCCCTGCGCGACCGGGCCGAGCCCCGGAATGTTGACTTGGCCGAGCGGTATCGAATTCAGGTTGCCGTTCTGGCCGGAGTTGGTCGACGAGGTGCCGGGGTTCGAGGTGTTATTGCCCTGCAGATAGTAAAGGGCGGTGTAGTCGACAAAGCCCCCCACGCGTATCGAGGTGTCGGTGCCCGGGATCAAAAACGAGCGCGGGAAGCTGCCGCCTGCCAGCGGCTGACCCGGGATCGGTGCGGTGCCCAAGACCGCCCCCCCAGCGGCGCCGCCGCCGGGCAGGCCCCCTGGAGCGCCCTGAGCGAGCTGGTCGATCCGGCGCTGCAGCAATTCCTGATTGGCGCGCAGGTCGGCCAGCTCGTCAGCATTGGCGGCCGGAAGACCCGTCAGCAATGCGATCGTCGCGGTCACGCCGCCGATCGCCGCCAGAGTGCCGATAGTATGCGTTCTCGTCATCGTTAGCCGCTCCCCCGGTGACCAACCTCTGAAATCACAGGTTGATGTTGACCGAGTGTGGGCTTCCGGCACTATCCATCGTCCGATTGAAAAAAGGTGGAGAACGAGGTCTAAATCTTGGCTCGTTTAGATTTAGATCTATGCGGCTCAAGTTACTGAATACGTTGGTATTTCTGCCGATTCCATAGTCGCGCTTTTTGCGATCCGGTTAGCCGAAGGCATGGCTCCCAGACCGACAGATGCGCGTGAGTGTGTTAGATGTGCAACACAAGAAAAGCCTGGTAGCGGAGCGCCCACGCTTTTTTGGGAAGCTCAGCCACGCTTCACGCGGCGTCCGTTGCCCGCGCGCGAAATATGGCAACTACAGAGGGGGCGAAATCCGATGCCCGAGGCCCTGCTATGACGGGCCTCACCGGAGTGGCGCCGGCCGAGAGCGGACTAGCGCTGGCCGAGATAGGACAAGGTGGGTAGATAGGCCTCAGCCACCTGCGGTGACGCCGTCACGGACGCCAAAGGTATTGGGTGCGAAACTGAAATCCACCTCGGGATAGCCGAACTCCCAGCTGGCTACCCACTGGATCTGAAGGTAGTTCTGCGTCCCCGCCGCCAGTTGCACGCTCGCCGCCTGAGGGGTGGGGAGGCCGATGGGCTCTACTGTAAAGTTGTAGGTCCCCGGCGGGAAATCGCGGAAGAAGTCGCTGCCTGTCGGGATTTCACCGACCGGGGCGCCATTCGCATATATCGTCGGTGCTGCCCCATAGACAAAGCCCTGGCCGCTCGGCGAATCCCACCCGCGGAAAAACCAAACCCGCGCCGTTCCCGGCGCGATCGGCGGAATCTGCGCTTGCGAGGTCGTGACCTTGGCCTGCGGCGTACATCCGGCGAGCACGAGGATGCACGCGACGAGCAGCAGCGGTACCGCGAGAGCGTATCTGCTCGTGTCCATTCTCTGAGCAGCGATGTTTTGACCAGCGATGTTTAGAGGCATCGGATTGTCCAGTTGGTGAAAATCCCGGGCTCGTCCCGGGCTCGATCGGGGGTGCCTTGGTGAACCGTCTTGTCGATGACGCGATAACCGCCCGGACACGCCCGCTCTGCTAAGCGCCGGTTCGGGGCTTCCGACCCTCCCGGGATGCCGGGGCTCTCGATTGCGAATGTACGGCTGTCGATGCGGCTGATCGAGGCTTCGGTGCAGGCCGCAAGGGCGAGTAGCGCGATCAGCAGAAAAGGGCGCATTTCGGCTTATGCAAAAGCTTATAGACGGTCCATAGGATGCTTCAACGGACTATTTGCGCAAGGGCGGCCGCGACCTCGCGCGCTACACGAAGCCAATCCCCTTCCTTGCCCTGGCGGAACAGCCGCGCGGTCGGATACCAGGGGCTGTCTTCGCGATCGAGCAGCCATCGCCATTCCGGCGGATAACGCAACAGGAGCCATATCGGTCGGCCGAGTGCGCCCGCCAGATGTGCAACCGAAGTGTCCACGCTGATGACCAGGTCCAGGCGACAAACCGCGGCCGCAGTTTCGGCAAAATCCGTGAGCCACGGCGAGAGGTCGGTAATCTTCACGCAGTCAAGCGATGCGATGTCGCCCGACGGGTCGCCGACCTGAAGACTGAACCAGCTTACGCCGTCGACTTCCCACAACGGTTGGAGCAACCGTAGATCGATCGCGCCAACCGTAGTGCCGGCCCATACGACACCCACTCTGGGGCCGGGTGTCGCGGGGATTCGCTCGGTCCAGCCAGCCGACGCCTCCGCCGGGACCCTCAGATAGGGCACCGCGTT
>DATHPP010000293.1:0-11252 GCA_035483795.1 Tepidisphaeraceae bacterium
GCGAATCCGCCGTAGCACGTCCGTGCCCCGGCCGTCCGGCAGGTGCAGGTCGAGCACGACAAAGTCCGGCTCATCGTCCAGCGCTGCCAGCGCCTCGGCCACCGTCCCGGCGCAGGTCGTCGGGAAGCCCGCACGTCCGAAAACCGTCAGCAGCAGGTCCTGTATGATGTCCTGGTCCTCGACGACCAGCACCCTCGGTTGAGTTGTGATTTCCATCCCGGCGTGCAGTCTCATAAGGTTCGAATGACCCATCTTGTCCACACCATTCTATCGGCCATTGTGGGGGGCCGCAGAAGCTGGCGGAGTCATTCGATGAACATCGCGTCACCGTAGCTGAAAAAGCGGTAGCGCGATTCGATCGCCGTCCGATAAATGCGCCGCTGTTCTTCGAGACCGGCCATCGCCGCCACCAGCGCGATCAGCGTGCTGCGCGGCAGATGGAAATTGGTGATCAGGGCGTCGACGTGCCGCCAGTCGTAGGGAGGGTAGATGAAGATGCCCGTCCCATCCGACTTGGCAGCAAAATCCTGGCCAGACGGCTGACTCTCCAGCGCGCGGGCCGAAGTCGTTCCAACCGCAACGATCCGGCGTTTCTCGCCCCGCGCCCCGTTCAAAGCCTCGGCGGCGGTTGCATCGATCGAGTAAGCCTCGCGGTGCATCTCATGCGCTTCGAGCGTGTCGGCGGTCACGGGCTTGAACGTGCCGGCCCCGACGTGCAGCGTGACGAACGTACGCTCGATCCCGCGAGCCGCCAGCTCATTCAGGATCGTGTCGGAAAAATGCAACGACGCGGTGGGGGCCGCCACCGCCCCGGGGCTGCGGGCGAACACGGTCTGATAGCGCAGCCGGTCCAGCTCGTCGCGCTCGTCGTGGTCTTTTTCACGCTTGATATAAGGAGGCAGCGGCATGCGGCCGATCCGCTCGAGCAGCTCGATCGCCGGCTGGTCCGTCTCGACGTCGATCTCGTACTCTCCCGCGCCACAGGTTTCGGCCACCCGGACCGGGATCGTCGGCGCCTCCGCAAAATGAAGAAGAGCGCCCGGGTTCCCGAGGTTTTTCAGCATCACCCGCCAGCGGCCGGGCCGCGGTTCCAAGAGAAACACCCCCTCCACGCGACCGCCCGTTTGTTTCCGCAGGCCAAAGCGGGCCGGCAGGACTCGCGTGTCGTTGAAGACCAGCAGATCGCCGGCTCGAAGCAGGCCCGGAAGGTCCGAGAACGTGTGATGCCGAATCGAGCGGTCGGCCCGGCGGTAGTGCAGCAGCCGCGAACCCTCGCGGTTGGGGCACGGCGTCTGCGCGATCAGCTCCGCCGGCAGCTCAAAATCCAGGTCGTCGGTCCGCATCGACCATGATTGTATGAGCCAAGGCTCCTACGTGCCGACGCGGCGGCTGTCGCGTCAAATCAACATCCGGAATAAACGGACTTCCAGCCGGTGGTGTCTGCCGTCCCCGTAAAATTAATTTTGTCAGTGCTGGCAGGTGTTTGCCGCGTACCTTCCTCGTTGTCCCCGGGCCTGCGCCGGGATTTGCAGGAGGGGCGGACGTGGCGAGCGTCTTCGACTTGGCGGTGGCGGCGGTGCAACTCAGCGGCGTTGATGCGCTGGTGCGGGCGATGCGCGCGGTCGATGCTCGCGGCGGGCGGTTTCTCGGCGCGCGTTGTTGCGATTGCTGCGAGGAGACCCGCTGGCCCTGCGAGCCCGCCGCCCGCTTCGAGCCGCGGCCTGTCATCCATCCCACCCCACGCTACGAGCCCAGGCCCGTGATCCATCCCAGGCCGCGGTTCGAGCCCGGTGAGCCCCGCAAATGCTGCCCCGAGCCGCGTCCGATCGTCATCAAGCCCGCAGCCGAGCTTCCGCTCCAGCCGCCGTGGAAAACGGTGCCGTGGAAAAATCCTCCCCAGCCCGCACAGGTGATAAAGGTTGCCTGTTATCACCCCGATACCAATCGCAAAGGGACGCTGATCGACTCTTTCATCTGAGTCTCACGTGCCCGAGCGTATCGTATGGTGTGAATAGCGGAGTGAGCGATGCTGGCTTCGGATCAAGTTGAGGAACTGATTTGTCTGGTGGCCGCGATGGATCGTGACGATGTGATCCACCACATTCACGACTACCGCGCAACCTTTCCCCTGGATTTCAGCGACGACTTCCTCGCGACCGTGCCGCTCGAGCGGCTGCGTCACATCTTCATCGCCCTGTGCCTCCAGCAGCAGCACGCTCCCTCGCTGGTCATGCCGACCGCGGCGTGAGCGGGCGTCTCTCACCGCACGGGCCGATTGGGCCACTCCGTGCAAAAGCGATCACCCTGCCGCGGGTACCGGCGGCTTGGGCTTGGCGCCGTTGGACTCCATGAACTTAATCCCGCCGGGAATGCCCTGCTGAATCATCGAGTCGGTATGACCGCCTTTGGGCACGCGCTGGAACGTGATCTGTTTCCCCGCCGCCTTCATCGCATCGGCGAACACCTGGTTGTCGTCCAGCGGAACCACCGAATCGTCGTCGGCATGAAAGAGATAGACCGGGCAGTTGAACGCGTCCACGTGCCGAAGCGGTGATTTTTGCGTGGCAAATGCGTTGAAGCCCGGGACACGCTGCTCGAGTTTGGGGTCGTTCCACCACGCCTCAACGTCGGTGCGCGGCGCATAAGCACAGCAGGCGTGGATTCGCGAATCGCCCAGGGCCAGGTTCAAAGCGATGTCCGCCGCGGAGCTGTGACCGCAGGCAAACAGCTGATCCGGGTCGACCTCCGGGACCTTCTGGAGCACGTAATCGATGGCGATTTTCCCGTTGATCAACCCGCCGTCGGCCTTCATGAAGGTTCGGATCGGCCCCACCAGTTCCCCGTAGATATGCTGTGTCTTCTGCGGGTCGTCCAGAGCGCCGCTGAGCTCGTAGGCCACGACCGCGAAGCCGGCCCGAACGTAGGGATAATGTTCGGCGCGATCGCTCTCGTCGATGACCGCGCCGTGCATCGCCGTCCCGGCGGGGGCGATCAGCACGCACGGGAGCGACTTGGCTTCATGCCGCCCCGCGGGAAGGTACAGGTCCACCTCCATCGGCAATCCCGCCCCGGCGCCGTCCAGACGCGTCACATAGAATTCCACGTCCGGGCTGACCATCCGCGCCGCAGGCCGGTCCGGAAACGCCACTTGCGGCGCCACCGGCACCACCGCGTCCTGCGCGGCCGCGGTGGAATTGGTTCGGGCGTCCTTCTTCTCGCACCCGATCGCGGCCAGCAGCAGCGTGCTGGCAATGATTTGCACGAATCGCACTCCCTTCAAACTTGGCATGTTGCCTCCCATCCGAATTGCGCCGCTGATTTCAGCGTACCGTAGGCGATCGCGCAACAACAGCAGGCGGTATAATCCGCCTTATGGCCACGACTGTCGACCGTGGGATGTTGGACGAGTTGCTCGAAATGCTCGTCGAGTCTTTGACGCCCGACGCCGCGGCCTGCATCGCGTCACTTCGAGCTAGCCCCAGAACGCGGCAGCGATTAGAGAAACTAGCGGTAAAAACCTCTGCGGGGACACTCGCACCTCACGAAGAGGACGCATACTCGGCATACATCGAGGCCCTCGACCTGATCGCGATTCTACAGGCCAAGGCACGACGCATTGCAGAGGCACATGATTAATAGTGACGAACCAATCCTCGTCCCGCGTCAAGGGATCGGCGCGGATTGCTGGCGGATCACAAATGCGCGGCTGAAGCTCGCCCTGAAATACGGGATCGGCGAGGAAGGGCCATGGAGACCCGTTGAATCGAATTGGAGCGTAGCTTTTGATACGTATGCCTTGCGTCAAGGGCCGAACAGGGGGCTTCCGACTCTGGCCGATTTTGCCGTCACGCGACTGATGAACTCCCGCGTGGGTAGTGGTGACATGGGGCGGCTTGGCTTGTGGCTTTCTCTGGGCATCAATCGTGGAAAGCTCAAAGCGATTCAAGATTCGCTGAAGCCGTTACAAGGTCTACATGAAGCCGGGGACGACGCAGTTCGGCAACTTGGAAATCTGATTGATGAAATGATGACCGAGCAAGATGGAAAGGGCCAGCGCGTGCTCAGCGGGATCGCTCACGCGAAAATCTTCAAATGGTTGTCGGCGTGGGCGCCGGCACATGTCCCTATGATCGACAGTTACGTCGAACAAGCGCTGACTGAAATGGAGCCGACCTCTGGACCGCTTGGAGCTGGAGATATTTTGATGCGGTTCCGGAGGCTTTTAAAAAGCAACCTCATGCCGCTTGTTGAATTGGGAGAGTGGCTGCAAGAGCATCTGCTATCGGAATTGCCGGAACCATTGCCACCTGTTCGGGTCCTCGACAGTCTGCTCTGGTGCGATTGGTGGGCGTTCTGGCGGGACGGCGACTTCAAAAAGTGGGTGATACCAAGGGACAAAAATCGAACCGATTACGAATTGACCGCCCGTGGGAAAGCGCTCCTGGCACGGCTTTGAATGCGCTATTTTAGGCGCCGATGCGATCGCGAATTAGATCCACATCGTACACGCACCCGCCCCAGGTTCCGCCGCTGGCGTTTTGTAGCGTCGCCCAGAGCCGCGTGTCGTCGGGAAGATTGGCGTCGGGGCGAAGGTCGGGACGCGACTGCCTGCTTGCGAGAATTCTGGCGCCATGCTTGGCATCGATTGCCTGTCCCTCATCCCCCACCAGATCGACGCTGGCTTCCAAACGGTTGCGGTCGATGAAAATGCGGATCATGTCGCCATCGAGGACTTTGCCGATGGGGCCGCCGGCCAGGGCTTCGGGGCCGACATGGCCGATGCAGGCGCCGGTGGAGACGCCGGAGAAGCGGGCGTCGGTGATCACGGCGACGTGCTTGCCGAACTCCAGGTGCTTGAGGGCGCTGGTGATCTGGTAAATCTCCTCCATTCCCGCGCCCATCGGCCCGCGGCAGATGAGGACGATCACGTCGCCGGGCGAAATCCGCTTGTCCTTGATCGCCTGCATCGCGGCCCGCTCGGTGGTGAAGACGCGCGCCGGGCCGGTCTTGCGATAAACGCCGTCGGCGTCGACAACGCTGGCGTCGATGGCCGTGCTCTTGATGACCGAGCCTTGCGGGGCGAGATTGCCGCGGGGAAAGCAGACGGTGCTGGTCAGGCCGCGGGCCCGGGCGGCGGCGGGGCCCATGATCACGTTGTCGGGATCGATGCCGTCTTCGGTATTCAACAGCTCGCGCAGCCGGCTGCGCCGCTCGGAAGTCGGCCACCAATCGAGAATCTTTGCCAGCGGCTCGCCGGTCGCGGTGAGACAACTCTCGTCGAGCAGGCCGAGATCGCGCAGGTGCAACATGACCTCGGGCACGCCACCCGCCAGGAACACCTGAATCGTCGGATGTCCGACCGGCCCGTTCGGCAGCGCATCGACGAGCCGGGGGACTTTACGGTTGATCTCCATCCAGTCGTCGACCGTAGGCCGGGGCAGCCCGGCGGCGTGGGCGATCGCGGGAATGTGCAGCAGCAGGTTCGTCGATCCGCCAAACGCCGCGTGCACGGCCATGGCGTTGCGAAGCGAACCTGGCGTCAGCAACTGATTGACGCCGATCCGCGCAGCTTCCAGCCGCAGCAGCGCCCGCGCCGAACGCTGGGCCATGTCGAGCCAGATCGGCTGGCCCGACGGCGCGAGCGCGCTGTGCGGAAGCGCCAGCCCCAGCGCCTCGCCCACGACCTGAGACGTTGCCGCGGTCCCGAGGAACTGGCACCCGCCGCCCGGCGAAGCGCACGCCCGGCATCCCAGTTCCGCGGCCTCCTGGAGCGTTAGCTTTCCGTGTGCATATCGCACGCCGATCGTCTGCACTTTCCCCGCGTCTTCTCCTTCAGCCGGCGGCAGGGTGACGCCGCCCGGCACCAGAATACACGTCAGTTTCGCCATCCCCGCCAATGCCATCATCATGGCCGGCAGTCCCTTGTCGCAGGTAGCGACGCCCATAACGCCGCTGCGCCGCGGCAGCGAGCGGATGAGCCGCCGCAGCACGATCGCCGCGTCGTTGCGGTACGGCAGGCTGTCCATCATTCCCGCCGTCCCCTGCGTGCGGCCGTCGCAGGGATCGGTGCAGAACCCCGCAAATGGCAGCGCCCCCAGCCGCTTGAATTCCCGCGCCGCCGCCTGCATGAGCAGCCCGACTTCCCAGTGCCCGGTGTGATAGCCGAGGGCGATCGGCGTTCCGTCGTCGGCGCGCAGCCCGCCGGACGTGCTGAGGATGAGGAATTCCTTGCGTCCCAATTCCGCCGGGTTCCACCCCATGCCCGCGTCCTGGGTCAACCCGAACAGGTCGCCGCTCGCCCAGTTGAGCAGCATCTGCTCCGTGAGCGGCAGCGCGCCCGACGGCCCGGGGGCGCGGGTCCGAACCTTCAGCACCGCCGGATCCGTTTCAACGAGCCCCCGCAACTCATCCGCTGTGGAACTTGCCGGCATGAATATCCGCCTTTGGTCAATTCCCAGAGATAGCCGAACCGACCGCCCGGCACAAACGCCCGCCTACCGCTTACCCACTCGATGTCTCGAATGTCGCATTTGTCGGGAAATGTCACACCTCAAAAAGTGCGACATTCTGCGACATTCGCGACATTTGGAGCACCCCATTTCTACCGCCCACGGACTTTCTGCCTCCTCCGTACCGCTCGAACGGCACTTTTGGGCGATTCCGGTATAACATAGGTGAAGAGCGTATCCATGACCCTAGCTGCCGAACCCGCAATCGATGTGACGACCGTTTCGGACCTGCTGCACGAACTGGGGGACATTCCGCCGAGCCGCGTGCTTTTGAAACCGCTGCCTGGGACGGCGACGGTGGATGATGTGCTCGAAGTTCGCCGGCGCACCCGGCGGCTGTGCGAGTTGGTGGATGGGACGCTCGTGGAGAAGGGAATGGGCTACAAAGAATCGTTGCTGGCTGTCGTCATCATCCGATTGTTGGAGACGTTTGTCGAAGCCCGCAACCTCGGCCTGGTGACCGGTGCAGACGGAATGATGCGATTATTTGCCGACCTGGTGCGAATTCCCGATGTCGCATACGTCTCCTGGGCGCGCATTCCCGGCGGTCGCGTGCCGGTTGACCCCATCCCCAGGCTCGCGCCGAATCTCGCCGTCGAAGTCCTCAGCGCCAGCAATACCGCCAGAGAAATGGAACGCAAGCGCGGCGAGTATTTTCGGGCCGGCGTTGAGCTGGTCTGGATCTTCGATCCCGACCCGCGCACCGTCGATGTTTACACGTCGCCGGACACGTTCACGCGGCTCACGGAATCGGAGACACTGGACGGCGGCGCTGTCCTTCCGGGCTTTAGCATTCCGCTCAGCCAAATATTCGGCGTGCTCGACCGCCGTCAGGATGACAAGTGAATTGCGATGACCACTCCTCATCCGTCCCTACGACGACGAAGAGGGATCCTGGTTGCAGTCATCTTCATTTTGTGCGTGCTGGGTTTGATGTCTCTTTGCACGATGTGGTCATTGAGCTGCTTGAACAGGACGCTCGGAGTCACGGTGACCGACGTAACCAATGCGCCGTCATACGGCAATTTCGCAACAGTTGTCGGAACGTGGAAAACGAAAAGTCAACTCACGCTGATGGATATCGACGGAAAAATGTACCTCAGCACGCGCAGCGAACACTATGCCGCATCGACCCGGGACCTTCAGGTCCTGCCACCCGGCACAGAGATACGGATCGAGCACCTGATGCTCAGATCGTCGTTCGACATTGGCCGTCTGTATCCAACAGGCAGTTTGACGTCCGGGGCGTATGCCGGGAGAGCTGCGGAGGTCGATACTCGTCTGTTTGCGCCCAATTACTTTGAGCCACCCGGTTCCGCCACCGCACCGTCAACGCCGCTGGAAAAGAGATGGGATGTCGCCCCGGAGTGGCTTGAGAAGTAAAGTGATCTTTTGCATACCCGACGGCATATTAGATGCGTTCCGAGAAAATAGAGGGACGTCAACCTTCCCTGAACAAGGGCGGCGGGTCACGTTCATTTGGCCGAAATGCAATTATCCGGCCCCCGTTGCATCATCTCCATCATGAAGCTTGCCGTGCCGCTTGTCTGGCTGGCGATCGCCTCGATCGTGATGGGCGCTGGCCCGGGCACGGCGCCTGCGCATGAGCCGTCGCCGCTGTTCGGTTTCACCGCCTTTCCGTACGACTTCACGTTGGAAGCGGTGATCAAGACGCACGAGATCGTCGTCGCCAACTCGACGATTTACGCGTTGCACTTTGACGACGGGATTCCCTGGAAGGAGGCGCTGGCCGATGGGCCGTGGCCGCGGCGGATTCAGAAGGAATGGGACGATCAGGCACGCGGCGTCCCCGCCAACCACAAAATCTATCTGGGCCTGGCGCCGCTGGCGACCGACCGCAAGAGTCTCGCCCCGGCAACAGGGGAGCAGAAACGGCTGCCGCTGCCGGCGGAACTGGCCCATGCGGAGTTTGATGATCCGAAAGTCGAGACGGCGTATCTCAACTACGCCCGCCGGGCCGTCAAACAGTTCAAGCCGGACTTCCTGAACCTCGGCATCGAGGCCGGCGGAATCCTCATGCGCGACCCCGTCCGCTGGCGCCGATTCGAGCGGCTCTACGAACACGTGCGTTCGCGCCTGAAACAGGAAAACCCCGATCTGGCGATTGGCATCTCCTTCAGCCTCGGCCATCTCCGCGTCGAATCCAACGCGAACATCGCCAGACCGCTGATCGACAAGAGCGATTACCTCGGCCTGAGCTTCTATCCATCGGCCGCGGCGTTCGACGAGAAGTTCGGCTTGCCTCCATACGGGCAAGGCGCTGGCGCCTGGCGAAAGCCGCTTGCCTGGGTGCACGGCTACACGCAAAAGCCGATCGCCTTGTGCGAGACCGGCTACACCACCCGCGACAGCGACCTGCCGCAGTTCGATCTGCACATCAAAGGCGATAACCGGCTCCAGGCCGACTACGTGCGCGAGCTGTTCGAGATCGCCCGGCGCGACCGGTATGCGTTTGTGATCTGGTTCCTGGCGATCGACTACGACCGGCTCTACGCCAAGATGCCGCCGGGCTCGGAGGTGATGCAGCTCTGGCGCAACATCGGGCTGCTCGATGGTGATCTGCGTCCCAAGCCGGCGTGGGCGATCTGGCAGGAGGGGGTGCGCACCGCCACGAACTGAATTGGGTGCGGACTAACGTGTCGGCGGATTTGCGTAAAAGCCGTCAAGTACGGGCCGTCCATCCATCTTCATGATCCCGAAATGGCGAATCAGGGAAGTGTCGTCGATGTTCTGTTAGTGGCGTGGAGTGTTTTGGCGAGCCCATCGAGGATTGAGGACACGAGCGAACTGATTTCCTCCGAAGGATCATCCTCGACGACGAGCGTCAATTCTGTCGGATCGCTCATCAGATAGAGCATCGTTCCTTTGAGCGACGGGTCGTAACCAATCTGGCGCCATTGCTCGCATGCCGCACGGTCGCGATAGGCGACGATCTCCGAGCGATCGCGGAACTCGAGGTGCTCATAGCGCGGCACAAAATCGCTGGCGCCGTCAGGCACGAAAACCGCGAGCGGCCAGCGCCGCCGTACCGCGCGGACTGCGAAATCCAGAGCCATTGCGCCCGAAGGAACTTCAACGTGGATGTCACGACCGCCGATCGTCATCTTTGTTTACTGCTCCGCATCCAAACCCGGGTTGAAGCGCAGAGCGCCGCAGCGAAGGCGGTCAGGCCGTCGTCGGCTCTGAGCCGTGCGTGCCGGCCAAGTGCACCGCCTTGTACCCGCCGATCGATTTGAAGTAGATGAAGAGGATCAGGTAGATGACGGCCATTGCCGCCGGGATGGCCGAGTCGGCCCGCAACGTCATCCGGTTGCCCTGCTGGTCAGCTTCGACCGCCGCCTGTTGATCAGGTGTTCGCTGGGCGGCAGGCGTCGCCTTGGCGTCACCCAACTTCTTCCCGTCCAGTCCGTACGCCTCGCCGGCGCCGAGCAGTCGGCTTGGCTCCGCGGCCCTGAATTGCTGATACGCCGCGGGGTTTGTCCTGGCCAATTCCTGGCCGGCGAAGCGGTCGTTGGCGTAACCCAGGCCCGGGCCGCCAACCAGTCCGGCAGACAGCATCCCGATTCCACCCATCATGCTGATTGCAATGGCGCCCGTCTTGGGGAATCGGTCGGCAGCGACCGCCAGCATGGTCGGCCAGAAGTACGTTTTTCCCAGCGCGTAGATGCTTACGGCCAGGATCGCCCCGATGAACGTGTGGATCGTGCTGACGACGTTCAATCCGATGCAGGCGATTGTCGCCGCGATCAGCAGAATGCCGACCGGAGAGAGCCCGATGTGCTTCTCAATGAAGCCGGCGAAGAATCGCAGCGTGAACATGAACATCGACGTCCAGATAAACAGGATCATTCCCTGCTTCGGGTCGAGGATGTTTCCCGTGATGTTCTGCATCCAACTGTCGGTTCCGAGTTCGACCGTACCGACCAGCGCGTGCGCGATGAACAGCATGAAGAGCAGCCATGCTCCGAGGGAGAAGCGGGTCATGATGGCCACGATGACCAGCAGCACGGCCGCGAGCGCGTACCCGATCCAGTTGGAGGTTTGAACCGCATGCGCCGTCTGTTCCGCAGTGTATCCCGCTTTGGTCAGTAACGGCTGCATGATGCTGCTGATGAACAGTGACAGCAGGAAGCACACGATCAGTGCACCCAGGATGCCAATGTCCTTGAACATGTCGGCGAATTTCAGGCCGCGTTCGGCTGCCTCGGACTTGGGCATGTGCTGGCCGAGGAACAACACGCCGTAGCCAATGACCGGGATGATGAACAGGCCGAGCTGGGCCTTCCAGCCCCAGTGCATGTATTGCCCCAGAAGCAGCGCCAAAAGACTTCCGAGCACCAGCCCGGCCGGCCAGCTCGCGTGAAGAATGTTCAGATAATGCGTGCGATTATGCGGAAACAGCGTCGCCACCAGCGGGTTGGCAACGCCTTCCAACGTTCCGTTGGCGATGGCGAAGATGAACGATCCCCAATACAGGTATTGATAAGCTTCTGCCTGAGAAGCCGACGCGGGTACGATCAGCGTCACGACCGCCGAGATGATGTGGAACGCGAAGGCCGCGAGCACGAGCAGCCCGTAGCCAATCTTGTCGGCGACCAGGCCGGCAATGATGATCCCGAAGCAGAAGCCGGTCAGCCCGGCGCCAGTGATCATTCCCAGCTGCGCGCCGGTGAAACCGTAGATGTGGCCCCAATCGGCCAGGATGGCGCCGCGGATCGAGAA
>DATHPP010000294.1:0-6227 GCA_035483795.1 Tepidisphaeraceae bacterium
ACAGGCATGTCCATCTCTTTTCAATCACCCAACCTTCCCCAAAGACCCCACTGTTTCGTGCCGGCGGCACCTCCGCGCTAAACTCCGGGGTCTGGGGCGGAGCCCCAGCTACCTACGCAAAAACCGGATGAGCCCCAAAACCAGCCATTTATCATATTGTTGCCAAACCTCTGGCAATCCCGGCGATCGCGCCGCCGGCGCCGAAATCCTGCCTAAACCGCCGGGCACGAAATCGCGGAGCCGTGGGAGCACGGCGGGGCAATGGCAACCCGCGGGCCGGTGGGAATTCACGGGTCCCTGGGCGGGGGCTGGCCGGTTTGGGCGCTTTGTTGGTAGCGGCGGATCAGGATGTGGTTGTCGAAGGGGATGGGGCTGACGTGCGGGCCGAGAATCGCGAACTGCTTGCGGGCGATGTCCCAGTGGCCGCCGATGCCGGCGTACAGGCAGTACGTGCTCCGCGCCTCGATGTCATCGGGACGCACGCGCAGGTACGGCTCGAAACACCGCTGCACGTCGTTCCAGACATCGGGCCGGCCGAGATAGGAATATGAATCGGGGGGCGAGCCGGCCAGGGAGACCCGCCCCAGGGCCAGGAGGCGAGGCAGCCCGCCGCGCCAGTTGCCGGTGGCGTAGCATTCGCGGCCGAAATCCACCGCGTCCTGCTCGCTGCCGTACCACTTGGGCATGAGGTAATTGAGCTTGGCGTCACCGGCAGCGTAATGGTCGGGATCGGCGGCCATCGCCCGCGCAAACCACTTTTCCATGACGTCGCGGCCGCGGCCCTGGCCCAGCTCGACGGTCAGCATGGCGGTGGGGCCGGCGGGATCGTTGGGATCCAATTCATAGGCCTTCTGGAGGGCCTGCTCGGCGACGGCCAGCCGCTCGCGCAGCAGCCGCCAGCCTTCGTCGGTCACGGTGCCGGCGAATCCGCCGCCGCGGGCCTTCCAGCCCCAGTCGATGTAGTACCGGCCTTTGAAAATCAGCGGAACAGCGCTGTTGGGAAGCGCCGCCTCCAGCGGGGCGGCGAGCCTGGGACAGAGTTTCTCGATGTCCAGGCCGAAATCGGCCTGCACGTTGAGGATTCGATAGGCGAGGTGGCCGAGCAGTTCCGGCGGGGCGCCGTCCTTGACGACGCCCGGCCAGTCCGCCATCGCTTGCGTATGCAGCCGGTTGATCTGCCGATTGACGTCCGCGTCGATGTACTTCTGCTTTTTGGCGTTGGCTTCATCGCTGGTAAACCGGTAAAGCACGTCCGACAGCTCGATCGACGCCACGGTCTGCCAGTAGGCGGGATAGTGCCCGCGAGCCAGTCCGTCATGGCCCTGGCGGTAAGGCCCCAGCACATCGGCGCCCGCGGCGCCGGTGCGGTAGAGAATGTCGCCGGTCATGAAGAGGATGAGCGGATCTTCGCATCCCGCGGCGCGGGCGCGCTCCAGCGCCCCGCGCAGCTCCAGGAGCGAAACGTCGATTCGCGGCAGCAGGTAGAGGTGGATCGCGGCTTGGGCCAGCGCGTCCCACTTGGGGTCGTGACGGCCGAGCCGCTGGTAGGCGTCGAGCGCCGACTGCTCCTGCCAGCTGCGCTGGTCGTCCTGGACCTTCTTGCGTCGCAATCGGCCCTGCTGCCAGGGCCGCTGGCGTGCGACGATCTGTTTGATGGCGCGGTCGGCGGCGGGAGGAAGGCCTTCGCCCCGGGCGGCGGCCTCCATTTGGCTGAACGCCTCGGGCGGCAGCAGACTGAGGGCGATCGCGGCGTCGGCGCGATCGGTTTCCGACACCGCGCCGAGCTTCGCGACCAATTCCTTGACCTGCCCCGAGTAGTCCGTGGCCGGCGCACTAATCAGCGGCGGTTTGAGCGGCGGCGCTGCCGTGTTTGACGCGACCGCCGCGGATCCCGATTTGCCGCCGGGCAGGGGGACGTCCTTGAAACTGAATGGGATTGCAGCTTCCTGGGTTTGGGTGGGGACGTCCCAGCTCAACTTGACGGGCTCGCCCATGGTGGGCTGGGGACCGAGGCCGCGGTTGAAGGGGAACCGGAAGCGCCAGCCGTCGGGGGTGGGCTGGCCGGGGTTCATGGGGTCTTCGTGGTTGAGCTTCTTGCCCGACGCGTCCAGCAGATCCGGGGGCGCGCGGGTGAGACGGGCGACGATCGCTTTGAACTGATCGTCGCTTTGGTCGTCCTTGAGGAAAGTCAGTTGCACCGGAAAGCCGCGGCCGCGCGGGCCCTCCTTCACACACTGGTTGATACTGATGCGAACGCCGTCGATCGTCTGGATGACGTTACGGGCGGCGAGGATATCGGGGACTTCGATGTGCTGGTGGCCGCTTGCGACGCGGACGGTAACTTGTCCCTCGATCAGCGCGATTTTCCCGGCGTTTTGCGGACGCAGCTCGATCGATTGGTTGGACGGCCAGCCGTACATCTGGAACATCGACCGTTCGTCGCTGGCGATGGGGAAGCCGGTTTCGTCGACGCACTTGCTGACGTGAATGCCGGTCACGGCCTGGACGGGGACCTTGGGCTCAGGGCAGATGTAGAGAGTAAGGGTGACGGGAGCGGAGGGGTAGGGATTGACCACGCCGTACTCGATGGTGGCGTTCTGGGCGACTCTGGTGAGGGCGATGGCGAAGGGTCCGTGGACGGCAGTGAAGGGCGTCGACCATGCGCCCTGGTCGCCCTCGACCAGCGAGACGCCGGGCTGGGTCTTGAGGTTGGGACCAGGGGCGAGATCGGCCGCCTCGGCGATCTTTTCCAGGACGCTCCAGAAGGGCTGATGGTCGGCATCGATGTTGACGGGGGTGAGCATCAGTTGGTCGGCGGCATGCTTGCTCTCTGCTTCAATCTTCAGGCCGCTCTGCTGCTCGAGGGATTCCAGCGCCTGCTGGGCCGAGACTTCGCGCAGGTGAAGCGTCACCAGTGTGGGCTTCTGCCAATCCTGCTGGTTTGCGAGAGCGGTCGTCTGGGTGGGGCATACGGTGCATAGACTGAAGCAGGTCAGTGCCCCGGCAAGGACTTGTCCGGCGACTTTGTGCATCGCGTGCTCCCGATGGGTTAAGGCAGGTCCAGGTCATGAAACTCGAAAGTGATCGGCACGAGTTGAAACGACGTGGGCATCCGCCACTGGAGCTTTTGGGGCGGTCCGGGAATCGGAGATCTGGCGGGATGGCGCGGAAACAGCAGCGTGCGAGCGACGCCCATGCGTCCGTGATTACCCCCCTGGCCGGCGGGAAATGGATAGGGCACGCCCGCGCCGTCCACGAGTTGAATGTCCGCGCTGCCGATCCACTGTACCAATTGTTTGGCGAACACTTCATCGTCCCCGTTGTAGTCGACGATTAACTGCACGGAATAGTCCTGGGGCAGCGTCTGACAGCTGACCTGGACCGCCAGATCGCCGAACTGCTGCTTCACGTGGTCGGCGTGGAGAATGTCCGGAACTTCGGCGGGCCTGGCATCAGGCGCAATGATGACGTCGGCGCTGCCGCGAACCAGCGCGAGGCGCTGGACGGTCGGGGCGGGGTCCAGTGAAAGCTCGAAGCCCGCGTTCCCACGGGAAAAATTCATGATTTTCGACTGAAACCTTGGGGGCGGCGCTGTCGCCACGGCGCGTCCGTCCTGGTCGGTGACCGCTTGCAGCATGAAGTTCTGGATGCAGACGGCGGTGAGCTTTGGCTCGGCCTCGATCTCGACCTGAAGCTGGCAGGAGGCGCTTTGCTTTGGCGAGCGGCCCAGGGCAATCACTTTTTGCGATTGAATTCCGAAGGCATTGATGCGGATCGCCCCCAGGAGCATGGCAGGCTGCCGGCCCCATCTGCCCTCATCGGGAAAAAGGGTGATCCGACCGCCCGAGTGGTACATGGGGCTAACCCCACCGAGCCGGCTCAGCTCGGCCATCACTTCCCAGAACGGGGCGCGATCGCGGTCGATGCTGATCGTCGGATCGGGGAAACCTTCGCGGGGGCGGGGCGAGTTCTTGTCGAAAACGATTCCGGTTTGCGCCGTGATCAATTGGAGGGCATCGCTGAGCGGCTTGTCGCGCAGATGGAGCGTCAGGAGTGTGGGTGGCGGGGCGGTGGGGCTGGCGGTCGGATCGCCCCACGCCGGGGAAACGCAAAACAGTAGAATCAGCGGGAACAGTCGCGACATCGTTTGTACCGTCCGGCGCATCGTCAGAGCCGATTGGCCGAATGCCGTGGATATGATGCGCGAACGCGCGAAGTTTTTCAGCGGACCGTTTACGGTTGCGTTGGCGACGGTCGCGTCGCCGGCGGCGGATTGGCCGCAGCGACGATGACGGGCGGCAGCGTGATCTTCTGCTGTCCGATGCAGGATTGCTGCTGTTGAGTCAGCGTATCGAGCGAGACGGCGATGGGTTGCCAGCCCGATTCCTGGCGCACCCACACATAGACGCCGGAAAGGGGCGGCATCGCCGGGAGGGGCAGGCGGGCCCAGTCGTGGCCGTCCATGTCGTTGCCGAAGCCACCGCTGAAACGGCCGGCGGAATCGGTGGTGGTTTGAGCGGCGTCCTGGGGAATGCCGCGGAAGATGGACGATGCCGGGGCGACGATGACAGGCACGCCCGCCGCGGGAGAACCATCGGGCCGGACCAGCACCCCTTTGTAGGAATAATCGGGCGGCGGAGAGCCGCAACCACCGAGCAACGCAAGCAAGACGAGCGAGAGTGGCAGGTTTCGCATGACCCCTACACCTTAGCGACCCTATCGGCGCGACTCAACCAATCGTCACAATCCGATTCGTTTGACGCCGCTCGTGCCCGGGAACGACATTCCGGGGCCCTGCATGCAAAGCGATTCGGGTTGAAACGGTTGGGCAATCGCATCCCGCCCGTGATTTACCGGTTCCGAAAATAAATTCGCGATCAGGCTAATTTCCGCGAGGGCGGCTTCCGAACCGGTACGTAGCCAGCAAGTGGGAGTTTCGATGAGGAGGCCAAATGATCATCGAGCTCCCCCACAAAATCCGTCGCGCCTGCAATCGCGCGGCCGTCGAAATGCTCGAGTCGCGCCAGCTTCTCTCGGCGGGTCTGAGCGCGCAATACTTCAACGACACGATGCTCACGGCGGTTGCGCTCACGCGGAACGATCCGACGATCGACTTCAACTGGGGCAAGGGGACGCCCGCCGCCACGGTTTCCAATGCATTCTCGGCGCGCTGGATGGGGACGCTTACCGCGCCGGTTTCCGGGACCTACATCTTCCGCGAGCGGGCCGATGACGGCGTGAGACTTTGGGTCAACGGCAGCCTGCTCATCGACGACTGGAACCAGCACAAACATCCGGTGAGCCATTCGGCCCGCATTGCGCTGAAGGCAGGGCAGTCTTACGACTTCAAGATGGAGTTCTTCCACGATATGGGCCCCGCGGTGGTCAGCCTGGCGTGGTCCGCGCCCCACCTCAAATCCACGGTCATTCCGCCGTCGGCGTTCGATGACGGCGCGGTGATCGCGCACAACCCGCTGGTTCCGTTCATTCCAACGCCGACTCCGACACCGACGCCCACTCCGACGCCAACCCCCACGCCTCCGCCGGGCGGCGGGGCGATCATGACCGCCTCACCGACGCCGCCCTCGAGCATCAACTGGTCCGGCCCGATCGTCATCACCGCCGGTGGGACCTACAGCGGCAACTGGCGCAGCCTGAGCCCCAACACGCCCGCCGTCTCGATTCAGACCAGCCAGCCGGTCACCATCACCGGCAGCAACATCGAATCGATGTCGATGCTGATCGACGCCGGTAACGGCGGGGCGAATCTCACCGTTCTCAACACCCACGGCTGGGCATTGAACCCCAACGTCTCCGGCCAAAGCCCCGGCCGGTTCATCGACGCCGAGAACTTCTCCAACCTCGACATCGAGCACAACACCCTGGTCGGCACCGCCGGCATCGAGATGGGGTATTGGCAGGGTGGATCCGGCACAGTGAAGATCCTCTACAACAACGCTCTCAACATCGACGGACGCTGGTCGGATGGCAACGGCGGCTACCAGACCTCGCCCAACGCCAACGACTACGTCCAGTTCGCCCAGTTCAACCACTGCATCAACATCCCCGGCGTCGAGATCGCCTGGAACCAGGTGGTGAATCAGCCGGGCCAGAGCCGTGTCGAAGACAACATCAGCGTCTTCCAAACCAGCGGCACCACATCGAGTCCCATTCTGATCCACGACAACTACATCGACGGCGCCTACCCCGCCGACCCGGCCAACGAC
>DATHPP010000295.1:0-4145 GCA_035483795.1 Tepidisphaeraceae bacterium
ACAGGCATGTCCATCTCTTTTCAATCACCCAACCTTCCCCAAAGACCCCACTGTTTCGTGCCGGCGGCACCTCCGCGCTAAACTCCGGGGTCTGGGGCGGAGCCCCAGCTACCTACGCAAAAACCGGATGAGCCCCAAAACACGCCAAAACCAGCCAAAACGGGGCACCACAGTTTTGTATATCCAAATATTGCGGACTTCGTGCAACGGCATCGTGAGGCGCTGCGCAAACACTGAGAACCAGTATTTGTCATAAGATTGCCTAGACTTTGCCGGGCTTGCCAAAGAACAGTTCCGGCAGATTTTCCCAGACCGCCGGGCCCCGCCCGAATGAAAGCGGGCCAAGGGAGCTTTGAAATGGTTATTTGGGCTGCGTCCCGTATAAGTGGGACGCCGAGCAGATCCAGCGACAGCACCCACATCTGAGCCTCGCTCAGATCCACAGCGCCCTTGCCAACTACTACGATCACCAGGCCCAGCTCGACGCCGAGATTCAACTGCGAAACCGGGCAGCCGACGAGTTCTTCAAGGGCAAAGAGAATGATCCTATCGCGCTGCGGCTGCGGGGAGCACGACGGCAGTCTTCTTAATGGTGAGTCCCCCCCCGGGGACAGATGAATCCTCAATCTGCCTCGTTCCCAAGTATCACGATCACAGCCGATGTCATCGAGTTTACGGATCAACCTCATCAAGTTGCGTCCGACGCTCCCTGACCAACAAGAGATCACCAGCAAAGGCCCGTTTCTGAGCGGTGCAAACGTGACATCGATGTGACATCCACCTTTTAAAAAGGCGGATGTCACTCACTTTTGTGGAGCTTCTGAGTTTTTCCCTACTTATCTACCTCACGATCCAACTCGGCGGCCGCACGCGCAGCTTCTCCGGCAGCAGCTTGTTCACTTCCGAGCACAGGCGTTCCAGGTCCGGCTGTCTGCGGTTTGCGACGACGATCTGCCGAGTCACCTGGCCCTTGTCGATCTCAAACGAGCGCTGGAATCCGTCGTTGACAGTCGGGTCCTGGTAGACGTGGTTCAGCGCCAGCAGAGGAAACGCGCGCATGAATTCCGCCAGCGCCGTTCGCTGGGAATCGTTGAGCGCCGCCCGGTACATTTCCTTCGGAGGAGCGCCGGCGAAATCGCTGATCGCGCCGACCGCAATCCGGTCCGGCGTCACCTGGTAGAGCAGCGAAAACCCTTCGACGCCGTGGAAATCGTCGATGCGGATCGTGAACGCCGGCTCCGGCCGCATCGCGGGCGGCGGGGGCACGATCCGCGCGAGCTCCCCGGCCAGTGCCGCCGCCTGGGCTGCGGTCGGCGTCCCCGGATACGTCGACGCAATCTCCCGGCAGATCGCCAGCGCGCTGGCAACCGCGTCCTGGGCCGGGTGCGAGAGCTCGTTGAGTTTCTGATATTCCCGCCGGGCGGCCAGCTCGGCGCGGACGGCGGGGCGGTCCTGGAGCTTTCGCATCGCCCGCAGCGCCGAGCGGCCCAGCTCGTCGCTCGCGAAAACCGCCGCCACGCGGACATAGCCGTCGTAGGCGCCGATGGGGTCGTTGCGTTCGTCCGCCGCGGCCTTGGCCTTCCACGCCCCGGCTTCCTTTCGCAGCCGCGCATACAAGTCCCCGGAAGTTTGGGAGGTGGCGGGGTCGTGGTCGCTGAAGAGCGGCCGCAGCATCGCCGCCCCGCGGGCAAACTGGCCGCACTCCAGGCAATCGGCCGCGGGCTTCACCTTCTCGAATGTCGCTGCCGCTCGGTACTCCCACCGCGCGGCGGGGAGGGCGCGACCGATGTCGCTGACCGCCTGGTCGAATGGCTCGCCCTCCCGTCCGACCACGTTCCCGTCCGCCCCGATCACCGTATACCGCCACTGCCCGACGGGCGGCGCCCCGCCGCCCGCCCGGCTCTCCATCACCCGCAGCGTGTCGGCGAACGCCGGCACGTCCGGCGTGTCCGCCGGCGTCCCGCGGACCTCCTCGATCTTCCGCCCCGGCACGACCGCCACGAACTTCACGGGCCGATCTCGATATTCGCTCACCATCCACCGCGCCACCTCCGGGTCTCCCCAATCCCGCTCCGCACCCGGATCAAAAAACAGCAGCACCACCACCCTTCCCCGGCAATCCCCGATCTGGATCGGCGCATCATCGCTGAACACCCCCGGCGGAAACTCCACCGCACCCGCAGCCGCACGCCCGACCGAAACGACACCTATGGCCAATGCTCCGAAGATCATCGCTCGAAGAACATGACTCATGCCGCACCCGGGTTTCAGCCGGAATCATACCCGCTCTGCCCGCACTCCCCGGGGAAAAATATACATGGCAACACAATCATTTGTCACGCGTGGTGACCGTTGTTCGGGCGATCGGCCTCCTCCCGTGGCCTCTGCGATTCCCGACCAGCGCCGCCCCGACGACGGCCAGAATTGCGAAGCTCAACGGCGCATACCAGGGCGAATCGAAGGGATACATTCGGTAGGCGTTGTTGGCTTCGGCGACGCCGATCAGCAAGGCGACGGCGAGTCGCGCCCAGCCGTTGCCGCGGCGGACGGGGCCGTTGATGAGCAGGAGGCAGGTGACGCCGATGGCCAGGAGGCACCCGCCGATCGAGCGCAGCATGGCCAGATCGAGCCGGGCGAAGCGGGACACGGCTGCCGGGTCGAGGGCGCCGACATAGCGGAGGTGGTTCGGCGGGACCGCCGGGACCAGCAGGTCGTACAGCGCACCGGCGATCACCGACACCGCGGCGACGTTCAGAATGACCAGCCCGTAGAGCTGACGGCGCGACGTCACCATAAGTCGCATCGTATCGTCTGGCGGGGTGGGCGACCTATCGCGCTTAGGGAATGAAGACGATGCGTTCTCCGAACCACGCGCGCGATTTGCCCCTCACGACAGCAGCATGACGACGACCATGCCCCAGATTGTGAGAAATGTGTTGCCCACGGCGTAGGTGACCGTGTAACCGAGCGCGGGCACCTGACTCTTGCCCAGATCACAAATGAGGCCGAGCGATGCCGTCGTCGTACGAGCCCCGGAGACGATGCCAAGCGCCGTTGACGAAGCCCGGGCCGGCGGAGATCCCGACGATGGCGATGAAGATGTTCAGACCGACCGAGTTCATGAACCAGATTGTGGGGGATGGAATGCGCCCGAAGGACGGGCGTACCGAGCGCAGCCAGCCACCCACGATGCCCACGATGAGCGCGCCGCCGGCCGTGGACAACGTCAAGGGCACTCCCTTCACCTTAAAGACCAGCGAGCCGATCAGCGCGCCGACCGCGATCCAGGCGCCGATGAACGCGACGTCGGCAACGTCGGTTGCACGATCCGCGACACCCAGCAGCTCGGTGGCTGCGTTGGTGTCCTGCGTACGCCCGACGAGGGTAAGGATGTCGCCACGCTCGATCCTGGTGTTGGGCAGGATGGGGATCGTCGTGCCGGTCGCCCCCCGTGTGATCTTCCGCAGAAAGACGCCGCGGGCGGCGGGCATCCTGGCCAGATCGACCAGTGTCTTGCCGTCAACCGCCTTGTTGGTCACGAGCACGTCGACGCCTTGCACCGGCACATTCAACAGTTCTGCGTCGTCGACCTCGTGAGTCGTCGCCCCCAGCACCTTCACGAGCACCTCGCGTGCTCCCGCGACCGCCACCACGTCGCCCTCGCTCAGGACGGTGTCCGCAGTCGCATCCTCGATCGTGCCGTTTCGTCGAATGCGCTGAACGAAGACGCGCGCGTCGGGCACCAGCGCCTCGGCCTCGGCGGCCCTGAGCCCGACGGCCTTCCCGCCCGGCTGCACGCGAAACGCACGAAGTTCCCAGCGGTGCCAGGCCGAGCCGGCGCCGCCCATCTCCCTGGTGCCCCCTTGCTTCTCCTCATAGTCCTTGCAGGCGGCAGCGAGATTAATGCGGAGCAGCACGGGGCCAAGCAGCGCAATCACGAGGGCAGCGCCGACTGTGCCGAACAGGTAGGTCACGGCGTAGGCGATCGGCATCGAGTCGAGCAGCGCCTTGGCCTGTTCGTGCGGCATGTCAAGGCGGTTGATGGCGTCGGTCGAGAGGCCCATTGCGGCCGAAATCGTCTGCGATCCCGAGTAAAGTCCCGCCGAGTAGCCCAGGTCGTAGCCCGCGAACCTGCCAATCATTAC
>DATHPP010000296.1:0-2633 GCA_035483795.1 Tepidisphaeraceae bacterium
TGCGGCCCGCAGGCGCGGATGTAGGCGTAGGCGCGGACCAGCACGTTGAATTGGCCCCAGAACGATCGCACCTTGCCGATCGATTTGGGCCGGTCGCAGTCCCAGGCGTATCGGTCGCCATGCTTGACGACCTGCGGCACGGGAAGGTAGGGGGCGAACTGCTTTTTGACGGCGATCGGCCCCGCGCCAGGCCCGCCGCAGCCGTGCGGCGTGCTGAAGGTCTTGTGCGTGTTGTAGTGCATCACGTCGACGCCGAAATCCCCGGGGCGGGCGATCCCCAGGATCGCGTTCATGTTGGCGCCGTCGAGGTAGAGGAACGCCCCCGCCGCGTGAACCATCTCGGCCATCTCGCCGATGTGCGCGTCAAATTTGCCGACGGTGTTGGGATTGGTCACCATCACCGCTGCCACTTCATCGTTCAGATGGGCCTTGAGATCACCCAGATCAGTCAGGCCGTCGGGGCGCGAGCGAATGGTGACGACGCCGGCCCCGCACATGGCGCAGCTCGCGGGATTGGTTCCATGCGCGGTGTCGGGGGCGAGGACGACGCGGCGTTTGGGCTGGCCGTGGTCCTTGAACCAGGCGGTGATGACCTTCAGCGCCGTCCATTCCCCGTGCGCGCCGGCGCAGGGCTGAAGCGAAACTTCATCCAGCCCGGCGATCTCCTGAAGGATGACCCGCAGGTTGTAGAGCAATTCGAGCGCCCCCTGGCAATCCGCCTCCGGCTGCATCGGGTGAAGGTTGGCGAATCCCGCCAGGGCCGCCGCCCATTCGTTCACCTTCGGGTTGTACTTCATGGTACACGAGCCGAGCGGATAGAAGTTGGCGTCGACGGAAAAGTTGCGATGGCTCAGGTGCGTGTAATGCCGGACCACCTCGAGCTGGCCGAGCTCGGGAAGGCCGGTTTCCGTGAACGAAGCGAATGCCGGATCGAGTTCCGCGTGCGGGACATCGGACGCAGGCAGGTCCACCGCCCGCGCGCCGGGGGAGGAGATCTCGAACAAGAGCTTTTCGCCGTTGGTTTCTGACATCGTGTTTCGCTTACGACTTTCGTGCAGCGAGCTCGCGATTCGCTTCCAGCACCATCACGATGGCTTCCTTCATGTTCCCGCGCGCTTCTTCTAGCGTGGCGCCTTGCGTGTTCGCCCCGGGCAACCCGGGAACGTACCCGATCCACCACCCCCCGTCCTTCTCAAACACAGTCGCGAAATCGTTTTCCATTTTCATCTCACGGATGCAACCATTTTAGGCGATTTGGCTCGCTTTCCGGAAAGGACTTCCACGAGTCGGTCAATCTCTTCGCGCGATCGCTTTTCAGTCACCGCGATGAGCAGACAATCCACCAGATCGGGATAGTCCTTGCCGATCGCATATCCCGCCAGAATCCCCGCCCGGCTTGCTTCTTCCAGCACCTCGTCCACCGGCCGCTCCAGTTGCACCACGACCTCGTTGAAGAAGGGTTGTTCGAAGCGGCGCCGAATCCCGGTGTCCTTCAGCCGGTCGACAAGGTACGAAGTCTTGTTGTGGCAAAGCTGCGCCGCCTGGCGGATGCCGGCGGGGCCCATCGCCGCCATGTAGACGCTGGCGCGAAGGGCCAGCAATCCCTGATTGGTGCAGACATTGCTCGTTGCCTTCTCCCGGCGGATGTGCTGCTCGCGGGTCTGGAGCGTCAGACAAAACGCCCGCCTGCCCTCGGCGTCCACCGTCTGCCCGACCAATCGCCCCGGCATCTTGCGGACGTGGGCCAACCGGGTGGCGAACAATCCCAGGTACGGCCCGCCGAATTGGAGGGGAATGCCCAGCGGCTGGCCCTCCGCGGTGGCGATGTCCACGCCCATCTCGCCGGGGTGCTTGAGGATTCCCAGGCTCAGCGGGTTGAACGACTGGATCATCAACGACTGGTTGGCGTGGGCGAATTTGGTGATCGTGTCGACCCGCTCGATGTTGCCCAGGAAGTTGGGGGATTGAACGATGACGGCGGCGGTGTCCGTCTCCAGCTCGCTCTCGAGTTCCTGCGTATCGACGACGCCGTTCTTCAGGGGCATCTGGGTGTAGATCGCCGGCAGATCGGCCAGATACGTTTTGAGCACCTGGCGGTAATGCGGATGGACGCCCTCGCTGACGATGATTTCGCGCTTGCCGCTGAGGTTGAGGGCCATCATCGCCGCCTCGGCCAGGGCGGTCGCGCCCTCGTACAGCGAAGCGTTGGCGACCTCCATCCCGGTGAGCTGGCAGACCATCGTCTGGAATTCGAAAAATGCCTGTAGCGATCCCTGCGACGCCTCGGCCTGGTACGGCGTGTACGCGGTGAGAAATTCCCCCTTCATCGCCAGAAAATCCACGACCGCCGGGATGAAATGGTCGTAAACGCCGGCCCCCAGGAAACACACCTTCTCATCCGCCGGGGCGTTTCGCGCCGCAAGCTGCGAAAGATGATTCCGAAGTGAAAGCTCGTCCAGGCTCGGCGGAAGCTTCAGCGCTTCTTCGAGCCGAAACTCGTCGGGAACCTGCTTCAGCAGGTCCGCGATGCTCCCGGCCCCGACCGCCTTGAGCATCTGCTCACGATGACTTTTCGTGATCTGTACGTAATCCATCCGCTGCGATTTGCGATTGCCGATTGCCGATTGCCGATT
>DATHPP010000297.1:0-2881 GCA_035483795.1 Tepidisphaeraceae bacterium
GTAACCGACAAAACC
The DNA here is from genome assembly GCA_035483795.1 of Tepidisphaeraceae bacterium. GTDB lineage: Bacteria > Planctomycetota > Phycisphaerae > Tepidisphaerales > Tepidisphaeraceae > DASXMX01. The sequence continues at coordinate 16 of DATHPP010000297.1, forward strand.
CTCCGCTTGCAGCGTCCGCAGAATGTTGTACGCGGTGCCGCGATGGAGGCCCGCGGCGCGGGCGACCTCGCTCGCGTTCAACGGCCGCTCCGACGCGTGTAACGTGCGCAAGACTTTGGCTGCTGCAACAACCGCGCCCACCGGCTTGCCCCGGCCGAGATCACTGGAAACAAGCCGCGCACGAGTCGCCCCGGTCGACTCCGTTTCATGGCCCTTTGTCTGGAGGGGGTTGGCTGTTGAACCCGTTGACTGCGGCCGGTCCATCTCTCGCCTTATCAAACGCATTGACCCATGCGGGACGGCTGCCGATTGCTCAACGGCCCTCTGCCTCGATTACCTTGCCAAGCTTCGCCGTATGTGCCGAAGCTAAAAAGACAAAGGTCATGGCAGCGCGCGGCATAAGCAGTCGTTCGATCCGCTCGAGCCGGAATTGGGCCACGCGTGCCCGCCGATCGAGCTCGACCCGCGGCACGCTCTTGCTCCATAGGTTTGCTTTCGGCATCGCGCCCTCCATGACGCGCGCTCCCGACCGCAACCGGGGGCGGAGACACTCCGATATCTCCTCATCATCAGACGCATTGACCTATACAAGTCGGAATGATATGAGGTCGCCTGTCAAATCGCAATACAAATCATTCGTCTTCCATCCAAGACGTACGCGAGGGGCTCTAGACGCTTTTTCGCCAGAAAGAAGAGGAAATGTTCCCCTGACATGGCGGGGGTAGACAGGCAGACAAGGGCTGGCAGGCGCGCTCGCCGGGGCAAAAGACAAAGGAATTGGGCAGAATGGCAGATGTGACGACGGATATCCCGAGCAACAGATCTCTTCAGACCACCGAACTCGACGGGCTGGTGATCGGTGCGGGCTTCGCGGGGCTCTACCAACTGCTCTGCCTACGCGACCGCCTCGGCCTGTCCGTCAAGGCGCTGGAGGCGGGCGGCGGCGTGGGCGGCACCTGGTACTGGAACCGCTATCCGGGCGCGCGGTGCGATTCCGAAAGCCATGTTTATTGGTACACGTTTTCTCCCGAGCTGATGCGCGAGTGGGAATGGTCCGAACGCTATCCCGGCCAGCTGGAGATTATGCGCTACCTGAATTTCGTCGCCGACCGGTTCGACCTGAAGCGGGACATCCATTTCAACACCCGGGTCGTTGCCGCGCATTACGACGAGGTCGCGAACCGTTGGCAGGTGCGCACCGAACGGGGCCAGACCTTTGTGGTCAAATTCTTGATCACCGCCGTCGGCTGCCTGTCCACGGCAAACGTGCCGCACTTCCCCGGCCTGAAGGATTTCAAAGGGGATTGGTACCACACTGGCCAATGGCCGCATGAGGGCGTGGATTTCACCGGCAAGCGGGTGGGCATGATCGGCACCGGTTCCACCGGTATTCAGGCCGCACCAGTGATTGCGGCGTCGGCAGCGCATCTGACCGTGTTCCAACGCACCGCGAACTATTCGGTGCCCGCGCGCAACGCGCCTCTGACGCCCGAGTTCCGGCAGTACATCAAGGAACACCCCGGCGAAATTCGGACGGCCACGCGTGAGACGCTGAACGGCATGGCGTTCCGGATCGAGCAACGGCTAGCTGTCGAAACCTCGCCTGAGGAGCGCGAGAAGATCTACGAGGCGGCCTGGGAGCGTGGTGGCCTGCAATTCCGCGCAGCGTTCCAGGACATGATGATTGACAAGGCAGCGAACGACACGGCGGCGGACTTTATCAAGCGCAAGATCCGCTCGATCGTGAAGGACCCGACGACGGCGGCGATCCTGTCGGACATCGATCATCCCTACGCGGCGAAGCGCCCGCCGATCGATACCGACTACTTTGAGACTTACAACCGCCCCAATGTCACGCTGGTGGACTTGAGGGCGGCGCCGATCGAGCGGATCACTCCGTCGGGAGTTTGTACCACCCAAGACGAATACCCGTTGGACATCATCGTCTTCGCCACCGGCTTTGATGCGATGACCGGCCCGATGCTGCGGATGGATATTCGTGGGCGCGGCGGGGTGGTGTTAAAGGATGTGTGGGAGGCGGGTCCGCGCAATTACCTCGGTCTGCAGGTCGCGGGGTTCCCGAACCTGATCACGATCACGGGTCCCGGCAGTCCCTCCGTGCTGTGCAACATGCCGGTGGCGATCGAGCAGCACGCGGACTGGATCGCCGACTGTATCGAACACATGCGGGAGAAGGGTCTGGAACGCATCGAGGCGCGGCCTGAGTCAATGGACAAATGGGTGGCGGAGGTCAACGAGGCCGCCCGCAAGACCGTGCTACCGATGGCGAAGCACTCCTGGTACCTGGGGGCAAACATTCCAGGAAAGCCCCGAGTGTTCATGCCTTACGCGGGCGGTATGGTGCGATACCGGGAGATCTGCGCTGAAGTCGCGGAGAACGGCTACGAAGGATTCGGGTTGTCATAGCACGCGCGACCGGCGAGGCCGAATCCGGGGCGCTCCAATGAGGTCAGCGCATTGGCGAGAAGCCCATTGACCGGCCCCGTCAAGGGGAGCTTCGGGACTCCGCTCTTCGCAGTCGGGTCAGGTCATTCGCAGGACCCAAACAGGTGCTGCCGGCTGTTCAAGAGTTCAAGACGCTCGATCCGATCAATTAACAAGAATATCTAACATTAATGAAACCTGACGAAAGAATTCGAAACCAGATTCCCTGAGTTCGCGCGAGGTGCGAGTCGCGAAAGGCGCCTATGATCTCCAGCGGAGTAGGAAAACGCGATGAGCGATCATGACGCACAAACGGGAGGCAACACCATGAGCCAGATTGAACAACGTACCATGAAAAAGGTGTTTCGGCGCCTCGTCCCTTTCCTGATGTTCTGCTATTTCTTTAACTTCCTCGATCGCG
>DATHPP010000298.1:0-3477 GCA_035483795.1 Tepidisphaeraceae bacterium
GTGCCGGGGACAGCATGCCGTGAGTTGGCCATCCCTCTTCACTCTCCCCTATTGTGGGGTCGTGGCGTTCCCGCACGTCCTTTTCGTTCGCTATCGGTCCAACGCGAGTCGGGTGCAGCGCCATCTCCCGAGTCGTTGTGCCACGTGATGAACATTGGCGGCTTTTGTTCTCGACGGAAGTAATCTAGCGCCCGCTGAATCTCTTGTGCTGGAAGGGCCCAGGAAAGAGGGTATTCGTCAACCTGTCCGTTGGGGGTCAACTTGGGGTCAACGCCGTACATAGGACACAATGTACGATGTACGGAGTTGACCCCATAAGCAGCCGGAGTTGACCCCACAAGCAGCCGGAGTTGACCCCATAAGCAGCCCCTGATGAACTCAGGCCGGGGGTATTTCTGCCCAAGGCCGGGCACACCGGAAGGGAACTATTAGGGTTGTTGGGCACACCGGGCACATGAAAAACCGGGCACACGAGGCTCCGTGGGCACAAGCCGTGGGCACAACTTCTCACGAGCGATACGAAACAACGACAAAACACCTTGTATTGCAGGGTTCCGTCGCAGACTCGCATTCGCACCGATCACCTTTACAGTCTGATCGCCTTTGGGCCTCCACCCCAGCGGTGCAACGCTCCGCAGGCGGCGCGAGGGCCGGCGGGATGGGAAAGAGCGGCGAGGCCGCCGATACGCAGCAGAATGAGCAAGAACATGCGAAATGGCTATATCGCAATAATTTGTTAAACGCAGTGCCATTTTAGGCCATCTTCGGCCATTCTGGGCCACCAGCGCGTCCCTCGAAAGAGCACGCGGTCTGGTCACGATAACGTTTCAAACGTTCCTGAACGTTTTCAGCGATTTTTCGTGCGGCAAGCGGCGTGATTGCTTCGCGACTGCGTCGCCTAACGTGCGGCTTCGTCGAGATAGAGGCTTGAGCCGGGGGCGATCTGGCGGACGGTCAGGTTGCGCTGGCGAAGCTGCTCGGCGGAGACGGCCAGGAGCGGGGAGATTTCCAGCGTGGCATCCGGCTCGCCATTTTTTTCGGGGACTTGGACGCCGGCAGCGCGGAGCCAGCGGGCGGATCGGCGGATCTGGTCGCGGCGGCACGTCGCCGGGGAATCGACGCCCTCGGCGTTCTTCACCGGCGAGAATTCCTCGGCCCGATCCGTCGTGTAGACCATTGCGTTTTTCGCCAGCGGAATGGCGTCGAAGACGAACTGCTCGAGCTTGACGGCGTTGGGTTTGTCCGGCTTCACCGGATTTCCCTGCTCGTCCACGTAGGGCACCTTCTTCTCGGCGCGGTGCCAGGGAAGGCTCAGCGTGCCGGTGGAATTCAAGCGCTCGACGAAAGAAACCCGCAGGGCGTGGATCGCGATCGAGCCTTCGTTGAAACGCAGGCCGCCGTCGGAATTGGTCTGCCTGGCGAGTTCTTCGGGCAGGTCGCTGTACTCGATGACCTGCACGACGCCGTCGGCCTGCACGAAGTTGCCGACCTTCTCGAGCGGCCCGGCCTTGGGGATGGTTTTGCTGCTCATCTCGCTTGTGGTGAGGTCGTGGAGGCCCAGGAAAAGGGGATCGACGACGTGTACCAGCGGATTGTCCACCTGGAAATAGGAAAGATGCTCGATTCCGCGGCGGCGCATGTCGGCCAGGGCGCCGCTGCGGCTGAGGGCCCGCAGGCTGCCGCCGTGCCCGTCGGGGCTCAGCGCCAGCGAATCCCGCTCGCCCAGCAGCACGCGGCCGTCCATCGCGAAGGCCGGGATCATGCCCTGCTGGAAGAAGAAGACATCGTATGCATTGAGTCCGAAGTAATTGTGCTGCTGGAAGAATGCCCGCGTCTGGGTGTCGTTGGCCTCGCTGGTCATGATGTACCAGGGGACGGTTTTGCCGAAATCGCGGGAATAGGCGCGGATCTGCTCGGCGAAGACTTGGAAGAGCGGCTTGTGCCTGACGGGAGTGACGGGGAATTCGCCCTTGGGCCCGTCGTAGCCCAGGCGGGTGCCCTGGCCGCCGGCCACGAGAAACGCCGCGATTTTTCCGGCGGAGAGCAGCTCCTGGCCGCGGCGGCGGGCATCGTCGTACAGCTTGCGCTGGTCGGGCGTGAGAGGCTCGCGTGGAAATGCCTTCACGGGCTGAATGTCTTTGGGGATGTTGATCGGCGGCTTGTGCGTGACGTACTGGCTGGCCAGCTCGCTCAAGTGTCGCGGGTCGAACTGCTGGAGCTGGTTCTGGAGCTTCTGTTTTCCCGCCGGGTCCAGGGAATCGAAGAAGCGGAACACGTGTCCCTCTCCCGCCGATTCCCAGGTCCGCCGCAACGTTGCAAGGTCCATGATTGCTCTCCGAAGGGGCGCCCATTGCTTATCGGAACCGGAGTCGGATGGCAACGGGGTGAATTGCTGCGCTTTAGAGCCGGGACGTGTCGCCCCGGTCTGGCACGTTTATGGTAAACGACGATCCGCAAACGCGGCCTCAATAGTTATCAAGAGTTATCAAGCAGAGCCTGGGTTTTCGTTGCGGGGGGCGAGGACCGGCGGAAGGCGATCAAGGGTTTAGCGATAATATGACAAATGTCCCATTTTGCTCAAAACATGGGACATTTTGGGACATTTGGGACATTGTCCGGGCGGTCCCGCCAGCGATTACTGAGCCGATGACGACGGCGATTCGGGATGGGTGCGGAGGGTGAGGTTGCCCGGCAGACTTCGGGCGGCGGTGACCGACGCCCGCAGGTCCTTGAGGACGCTGCGAACGCGATCGGGATTGGCGGTGGCGCGGACGGTGCCGTGCAGCGACGTCTGGCCGATCGGATCGCGCAGCGACCCCCGGCGGGCGACTGGACGCATGACCGCGCTGCGGATCGACAGGGTGGCGCCATGTTCGTCGGACTCGACCACCACCATGGCCGTCCCGTCGTATTCGATAATGTCGGGGGTGGACTTGCCCATCACGTACCAATGAACGGTGGCGTTGCGGGCGGAATCGTGGTCGGCCTTGGTATCGCGCGTCGGCTTCCAGAGGACGCGGATATGCATGATCTGCCGGACGGGATCATCGGGGCCGTTGACGAGGACCACATCGACGTCTCCGCTATCGCCACCGGTCGACCAGGCCTGGTTGAAACACTGGGTAAAGGACTTGCCATCGCCGATGCAACTGATCGTCAGCGTGGCCGGGTCGGGGTCGGTGTGAGCGCAACCGATGCCGCAGAGCAGCAACAGGGCGGCGCAAATCGGCCATCGGGAGTGTCGGGCGGTCGTCATCACATCAGATCGATTCATTGGGGCAGGGTTCAGGCTAGTCCAAGAAGTGAAAGGGCGTCGCGCTCGACGATGCCGCGAAGCGCCTCGCGAGGGACCACCGGCAGATTGGTCCCCTGGGCGAGCTGATTGATGCTGTAGAGCGATTCGATGCATTCGGAGGCATTGGTATACGGGAAGTCGCTTCCGAACAAGAGCTTATCGATGACGCCGTGCTGATAAGA
>DATHPP010000299.1:0-9792 GCA_035483795.1 Tepidisphaeraceae bacterium
TTCTCGATTTCGCTTCCGTCCGAATGTTCGCTGTGCCAATCGCGTCGCCACACCTCCGCATCGCAGTCCGGGTTGTAAGTCAGTCTTCCCCACAATTTGTATGTGTACCGAAACTTCTCCCAATCGTCGGCGGGATTGAGCGAGCGATCCGCATATGCGTTCCTGCCACCCTTCATGCCCGACCCCTTCCTCCCCTTGAACGACAACGGCTCAAACAGATCGAGACCCAATGCGCCGCAGAAGCTGGAGGCCCGCCCATACCCCGCGGCCATCTCCGGATCGCCCCAGAGCAGAAACCGCTGCGTGCCCGGCCACATCCGGAACACGATCCCGTACTTGCGGTCCTCGCGCATCAGATCGCCGTAGCCGTAGCGCAGAAAGCTGCGCGATCCGGAGCTGCGCGAGAAGAATCCCTGGCCGCCGCGTTGTTCCCGCGGCAGTTCCGTCGGCCGAATCCACGCCTGGTGGTACGGCAACCCCATGTGCTCGGCCCAGTACTTGGGCGAGATGGTAATCGGCAATCCCGTCGCCAGCGCCAGGTCGATCATCGGCTGGTCCATCCCCTTGGCGTGCATGTCGATCGGCACCGGCCTGCCGCACGTCGCCACGCCGTCGAACAGCGTCTTCCAGAAATCGTAGCTTCCCTCGGCCACGCCGCTCTCGCCGTGAATGCGGAACGTCACGCCGGTGATGTTCGGACACTCTCGCAGCAGAATCCGGATCGCGTCGCGGCAGTACGCCGCGTGCTTCTCGGCATTCAGTCCTTCGACCGTGTAATTCACTCCCGGACTATCCGGCCACTCGTACGCATGCGTCCAGATCCCCAGCTGAAAATTCAGCCCGCGCACGGCGCACTGGTCGCTGATGAACTTCAACATCGCCAGGTTCGCGTCCCGCTCCGTGTCCGGCAACTGCGGCGCCCGCACCTCATACCCCGGCACCGACAAGAGAAACGGATACGCGAAATAAAAGTACGCATCGCGGATGTGATTGGGAAAATCGTATCCCAACCCCAGCGCCAGATTGAAGCGGTTGAACCGGTTGCTCACCAGCATCGACAGATACCGCTCCCAGAATCCGCGATCGTTGAACCACGGCTTGTCCTCGATGTCGCTGCTAAAAAGCCTCATGATGCTGCGGACGTGATTGGCCGGTTTTTCGACGACGGGCGAGGGAATCGCCAGTGCGGCGACGGGATCGGACGCGTGCGCCGCCGCATCCGCCAGTTCGGTCAGCGCGTAGACCAACCCGCGCCCGTCGTATCCGCACGCCAGTGTGACCGCGCGCCCGTAAAGTGAGCCTGAAGCCAGCCCCAGCGCCTCCGCGCTGCTTGGCGCATTGGCCCCGTGCTGCGAGAGCAGATCGCGGCAAGCCTGGGTCGCGCTCCCACCCGCGACGACGCACATCGCGGTCGGCGGCACATCCTCCAGCTTCTCGCAGGTCCTGGCAGTGATCCCCCGTGCCGCAAGCGTCTTGCACAACTGCTCCGCCGCCCATCGTGCCGGCGGCGTCGAAGCGATGGGATCGCCCGGATCGCACACGACACGAACCTCTTTCGGGCCGGACGGTTGCGAGGACCGAGTGCCGGCCGGATCATCCTGCCCGCATCCCCAGGTCAGCGCCGCCGCCCCCACCGTCACGCCCGAATGCTTGAGAAATTCCCGCCGGTTCATGTCGCCTCCGCGGTTCCCATCCAAGACCCCCTTTGCGACAGTCTACCAAGACCCCATCCAAGACTCCCGATTGCATCGATTAACAATCAAGCACCACACAGCAATGCATTGGATCCGCAGATTGCGCAGATTGAGGAACACCGAATCTGCGTAATCTGCGAAATCTGTGGATCAACGTCCTGGTATTTCTTCGTGATTTAATCGAGCGCGAGACTCCCGTCCGCGAAACTGCAAAATATTCCTTTGACTCTCCCCTTTCTGGAGGCTTTAGCATGCCGCCGGCAAACGAGGACAGGATGTTCAGCATCGGCGAGTTTTCCAGGATCACCGGCCTGACCGTGAAGACCCTCCGCTTCTACCACGAGCAGGGTCTTCTGGTTCCGTCGTTCATCGACCCACAGACCGGCTACCGCCACTACGGCGCCGCCCAACTCGAAACCGCCCGTGCGATCGCCTACCTGCGGTCGCTGGAATTCCCCCTCGCCGACATCAAGTCGATCCTGAGCGACCAAGCCGACCCGGACATCCTCAAGCTTCTGGAAAAGCAGAAGACGGCACTGTCGCAGCGAATCCGCACCTTCCAGAAAGCCGTTCGCTCGCTCGACCAGTTCATTTCCGAAGAAAGGCAGGCACAAACCATGGCGCAAGGAGATTTCCAGGTTCAGGAGAAACCGCTGGAGGCGATGCTGATCGCCGGCATCCGCATGAAGGGCCGCTACAGCGACTGCGGAAAGGCCTTCGCAAAGCTGGGCCGCTCGCTCGGCCGCCACATCAGCGGCAAGCCGTTCCTGCTTCACTATGACGGCGAGTACCGCGAGGACGACGCTGACTTCGAGGCCTGCATGCCCATCCGCAAGCAGGTCAACGTCGAGGGTGTGAGCGTCCGAACGCTCCCGGCCGGCCGCTGTCTGTCCCTCCTGCACCGCGGCCCCTACGACCAGCTCGGCCACTCCTACGCCAAAATCCTCAGCCACGCCAAATCAATGGGCCTCCAGGTGATCATCCCGACGCGCGAAGTGTATGTGAAAGGGCCCGGGATGATTTTCAAGGGCAATCCCAAAAACTACCTGACCGAGATCCAGCTTCCCGTCGAAGTCGCCGAAATGGCTTCTGCCGCGCCTCTGCCCGCTCAAACCAGATGAACATTGTGCTCGATCGTTTTGATGACCGAGTCCATCCGGCCGGACAGCACCTGCCTGGCCATGCTCAACGTGAAGCCTTTGGCCGTGTGGAATGGCACGTGCGACGGCATCGAAAGCGCGAACGGGTCGACAACCGCGTCCACCACAACCGGCCCGCCCTCGTGCGCCAACGCCTCGGCGAGCGCATCCTTCACGTCGCCGGGCTGCTCCACGCGAATGCCTTTGGCGCCCATCGCCTCGGCCACTTTGGCGAAATTGGGATTCTTGAATTCCACGCCGAACGGCACGAATCCCGCCTCCTGCTGCTCGATGTTGACGAAGTCGAGGGATTCGTTGTTGAAGATGATCTGCACGACACGGCTGCGCCGCTGAACCTGCGTCGCCAGGTCGCCCAGGGCCAGCATGGTGAAGCCGCCGTCGCCGCAGAGGGCGATGGTCTGCCGGCCCGGATACGCCAGCTGCGCTCCGAAGGCGTTGGGCGCCGCGTTGGCCATCGAGGCCCAGGAGAATGACCCAAAAAGCCTGCGCTTCGCCCCGCCCTTGATGTGCCGGGCCAGCCAGATGCACGGCGTCCCCGTGTCGGCAAAAAACATGGCGTCATCCGAAGCCAGTCCGTCGAGCACCGCCGTCAGGAACTCGGGCCGGATCGGTTTAATCTCCGGACCCTTCTCGACGTAATGGCTCATCAGTTCTTCGAAGTTGCGCGTTTCAATGAGATGCTTTTCCAGAAAGCGGGCGTCGGTTTTTTCGCTGACCATCGGCAATAGCGACTCCAGTGTCGCCTTGACGTCGCCGACGAGCGCGAGGTCGACAGGAGTCCGGCGGCCAATGTGTTTTGGCTTCCGATCGATCTGCACTTTGGTCACGCCATCCCTGGGCAGGAATTCGCTGAAGGGAAAATCCGTGCCCAGCAGCAGCAGAAGCTCGGCCTCCTGAATGGCCTTGTACGCGCCGCCGTAACCTAGAAGCCCGGTCATGCCGACGGCATTCGGATTGTCGTGCTCCAGCCACTGCTTGCCGCGAAAGGAATAGCCGACCGGCGCCTGAAGCTTGATGGCGAGGGCGAGGACCTGATCGCGCGCGTCGCGGCAGCCGTCGCCCCCGAAAATCGCCACCGTCCTGGCGTCCTGGATCATCCCCGCGAGTCTCTGAAGATCGGAATCGCCAGGGCGAAAAACCGGTGCGGTTGGAATCGTCATATCGTGAGCGGCGAAGGACACCTCCGACGCCGCGACATCGCCCGGCAGGGAAATCACCGTCGGCCCGCGCTCGATGACCGCCGTCAGGATGGCGGTGTCGATCACGGCACGCGCCTGCTCCGGGTTCACCACGCGCCCGACGTAGAGGCACGCCGTGTCGAAGAATTTGTACGGATTGAGCTCTTCGAGCGCAGCGGTGTCGATCAGCTTCGTTTCCACGTCGCCCGCGATAGCAATAACCGGCGCGCCTTCCTTGCGGGCATCCATCAGCCCGTTGAACAGGTGCGTGACACCCGGACCGGCGGTGCCGCACACCGCGACCGGTCTGCCGGTGTAATACGCGTCGGCAACCGCCGCGAATACACCGTACTCTTCATGCCGCACGTGGATGAACTCGATCTTGCCGTTGCGGCGAAGCGCGTCGATCACCGGGTTCAGCGCATCGCCAACGATCCCGTAACAGCGCTTGACCCCGGCCTTCTCCAGCATTTCCCACAGGTAATCCGCGACGTTGTGTGCCATGAGACACCTCCGCTGCGCGACAAGTCCCGATGCGGCACCGAGGATCAGCACCGCTGAAACGGACCCTAGCCTCAGAATCTTGCTGCGACAACGGTCGTTTTTCGTTATCTGATCGGATCGCGGAGACGAACACATCGGCGCAATCCAGCGATTTGACGGTCGCCCAAAGCCAGACGTGTCGCAGTCGCGCAGGGCAAGCGGCGGCGAAACCGAAATTCCAGATTCATTCCTCAACGCGACAACTGGCAGCTTACGATTGGTCAACACCGTGAACTGGCTCGCCCATGCACTTCTCTCGGAAGCGGATGCTGAAACGCGGCTCGGCAACCTGCTGGCCGACCTGGTGAAGGGGCCGGCCCGCGCGGGCATGACGGCAAACTTCCTGCTGGGCGTGCGGCGGCACCAGGCGATCGACGCATTCACCGACGCGCACCCGCTGGTCCGGCGGAGCCGATTGCGGGTCGCGGGCGCCTATCCTCACACCCGGGCCATCATCATCGACATCTTCTACGATCATCTATTGGTGCGCAACTGGAGCCGGCACTGCGACCAGCCGCTTGAGGAATTCATCGCGAGTGTTTACGCCGACCTGCGGGAGCACCGCGATCGCTTTCCCGAAGCGATGCGAAACGCGGTTGATGGGATGCTGCGGGAGGATTGGCTGGGATCGTATCGGAGCGTCGCGGGAGTGACGGCGGCGCTGGAGCGCGTGTCGCGCCGCCTGTCGGCCCGGCGACGCAAGCCGTTCGCGCTTCAGAATTCCGTCGGGACGCTCCTCGAAAACTTCGCCGATCTGGACAAGGACTTTGCGGAATTCTTCCCCCTCCTGCGGGCGCACGTCGAGGAAGCCGCGTACCCCCAGGATCGCGTCGAGCGGCGGGTACCGCTCGGTGCCGCCCACGTCGCCGCACGCCAGAGTCCGAAGAGATGACATCAATCAAATCTCTGGTAATGTAGCAGTGTCCCAGCAGCGTCCCCTTAACCGTTCAATCCTGTAGGCCGGACTCATCCGGCATCGGATACTCGGTGCCGTCTTCGACGTACAACGCCGCATCCTGATCCGCCCACTTTCCCGGCGGCAGCTCCTCGCAGCATTCACAGCGGCCCGCGCAGCGGCCGAGGGCGACCGGTCCCGCCGAACCCCGGGCGATCGAATACCGCGGCTCGCCCGGCGGGATTTCGTCCGCCGCCAGGCGCACGCCGTACGGGTTGAAGCCCTCGGGGCCGGGCAGTTCCGGCCCGGTTTCCGCGAAGCCGGCGCCGCGATCATTACTGTTGTTCATGCGTCCTCCAGAATGGTTCGCGTCCCTTTAAATTAATCCCCGTCCCTTTAAATTAATCCCCTATTCTCCCCCCGTTTCATTCTCCGGGGTGTTAGCCTTGACCGCGCGCGTTCACTCTCGCCTGCCAGTATTGGATGGCACGCGCCAAATCCTCCGGACAGAATCTCCGAAAGCAGTCCCAGGTTCGCACTGCCTCCAGCCACGCGAGCACGGCGAGATCCTGACGTTCGTTGAACAACGAAAACGATTGCTCGTTACTAGCGTTCTGGTAATCTAAACGCTGTTCTGCCGACATCTCGCTGAGTCTAGCGGGCCATGGCGGCTCGGTAAGCATGAGATCTCTGAGCCGTTGCCCGTCTTCCTCACTCGAACACGACTTGGCAAATTTATCTACGATCTCCTCGTCGTGCCTCGAGGGCGGACGTACAATGGGGTCCAAAAAATAGGCGACCATCTCCCCGTCCTCCTCCCGACAGGATTCGCGGTGCATCGTGAGGTCGTAAAGGACAATTGGCAGCCACTCGACTACCTGCGGCGGAACAAGCAGTGCTAGATCAGATCTCATCTCGACGCACTTAGCGTGGTCCAGCATTCCTGATTGGCCGCTCTCGGCCCGCTGAAGCTCGCGGGGAAGCGACGTGAATGCATCGGCCAGGAGCCGCATGGCCCTGTGTTCCTCGGGGGATAATTCTCGCACTCGCATCGGAACCTCGCATGAAGCGGTGGACCGTCTTAGCCGGCCATGACCGGGATTTCGATCGGCACACGCACTCGAATCGGCTCGACCGGGCCCGGCCAAACAGGGTCGGTCGGAGTGATAATCGGGTACCTGGGGTCGCCGTAGAACGGCGCCACCCAAGGTGGCGTGGGATCCGGTATCGGGCGATTCACCAACTCCCACGCGCGGCTGACAGCGCGCGGGTCGGGCTTACGCGATCTGCCGCGACAGTGATTGTCGAAGTTCTCCAGATCATTACGAAGCCCGTTCTTGAGGTCATTAATTTTTTTCCGATGACCTCCCGGCTTCCAAGTCGGCCCTCCCGCCGCGTCTTGGTCCGGATCGAAGTTATCCATCGCGTAGTCAAGTTTAGCCGTCTTGTTTAGGATATCATTCCATAGCCCGAAGCAGTCTTTTGGCGACCACGGACGATAACAGAGAGACGGGGCTGCCAATCCTGTGAGATCTGTCTTGTTGGCCGGATCGTCGAGCACGAACTGGTAGAGGTCCGGCCCGTTGATGTACATTCCCCCCGTCGGATCCTGCTGCATCCACGTCCCAGTGGCGGGGTTGTACTCGCGGGCGCCGAAGTGAACCAGCCCGTCGACCGGATCCATCCGCCCACCCTGGAAGTTGTAGACCCATCCGAATGAGTCGCTTGCCGATCCCCAACTCGCGCTCAGCACGGTGCGCGTGCCATACGGGTCGTAAACGAACCGCTCCTCGACAGCGCCGCTCGTGTTGACCAGCGAGGTAACGTTCCAGTTGGCGTCCTGCTGGGCGTAGAGGCGCTCGCCCAGGCCGCTGCCAGTGAAGCCGTAGCCGCCGTTGACGGTGTTGTCGTCGCGGAAGACGAGTTGGTTGACGTACATCAGCCCCCATACGTTCTGGTCGGCCACGGTCGAGCCTTGTCGTTCTTCGATCACGTTCGTACCGTCGTAGTAGAGATCCCGGCCGGTGGTGCCTTCGTAAATCCGTCGCCCCTGGGCGTCGTAGGAGTACGTGTAAGTTCCGTTCACCTTGGCAATCTGGTTCCAGGCGTTGAAGGTGTAGGTGTTGCCCGCCTGGTCCTTGGTCATGTTGCCGTTGTTGTCGTAGGTCGGGGTGGTCAGGCCGCTGATGCCGGTGATCTGGTTTTGGGCGTTGAAGGTGCGGGTCTGAGAGCCGGTTCCGGTCCAGTTGCCCAAGGCGTCGAGGTTCCAGTTGTTGGTCGTGCTGGGGCTGGTGATCTGGTCCAGCATCGTGCCGTTGTTGCCGCTGGACGAGAGTGTGCCGCGGGCAAAGTTGGTCAAGCGGTTGAGATTGTCGTAGCTGCTGTTGGTCGCCACGCCGTTCGCGTGGTACAGCTCGGAGAAGCTGGAGTTGACGAGGTTGTTCTTGTACAGCACGTTGCCATCGGCGTCGTAGCCGTATTGGAAGCGGTCGGTGCTGACGCCGGTGCTGGTGTTGACCCAGCTCTGGTCATCGACACGGCCGAAGCGGTCGAGGCCGGTGTATTGGTCGCCACCGTCGCTACCGGCGAGCGTGTCGCCGGGCTGCTTGATGTAGGACAGGGCGATGCCATTGCCGTCCGTCGCCTGGACGATCGTGTTGAGCCCCAGGTACAGGTAACTCTGGTCGTTGCCGGCGCCGGTTCCCGAGGCATCGCTGATGCCGCTCACGCGGCTGATGTCGCCGTCCAAGCCGGGGTTATATACGTAATCCAGCACTCTCGTGTTGGGGTAGGTGATCGTGCTCAGGCGGCTGTAGTTGGCGCCGGTGGGCTGGCTGTAGCCGTACTGGACTTTGAGCGATGAGCTGGTGTTCACGGCGCCCGAGTGCTCCTGGTACTGCGTGATGAGCTGGCCATAGCCGTTGTACGCATCCTGCACCTGGTTGACAACGGTGGTTCCGCCGGCATCCGAGTAGCTGGCCTGCTGGTAGGGCAGACCGAGCGCGGTGTAATTGTAGCCCAGCGCGCGAATGGAACCGTCTACGCCGGTTCCCAATGTGGTGACCGCGTCGAGCTTCAAGCGGCCCAGAACGTCGTAGCTGTAGCTATGGACGGTGTGGGTCGGGTTGCCGTCGCGATCGGTCATTTGCGTCGTTTCGCCCTGGAAGTCATAGGCGTAGCTCACGTCGTTGCTCGGCGAGGTGCTGGCGCTGCCGGTGCTGGGGTCGGAGTATTCCACCGTGGAGATCAGGTCGTTGCTGAACAGATTGGAGCCAATGGTTCCGGCGGTGCCGTAGACATAGGCGGTGGTCTGGTTCGGCGTGGCGCCGCCGGTGGGCTGCATCGCCGTCATCGAGAGCACGTCGCCGTTGCCATCATAGGTGTACTGGGTGATCTGATTGCTCGAATTACCGACCGTCGGCAGGGAGCCGGCGCTGCCGGTCCCGTCCCAGGCGGCGATCGTGTCCAAGGTGCGGCCCAGCAGGTCGTAGAAGTTGCCCTGCTTGATCCCGCGTGGATCGACTGTGTCCAGCACCCGCCCGCCGTTGTCGTAGTCGGTATGGGTGACCAGAACGGTGTTCGAACTGCTCGGTACCGACGTCGGCCGGGTGTATGGCGTTCCGCCGTTGGTGCCGACGTTCACCTGATCGGTCAACCGGTCCGCGGCGTCGTAGTAGCTGGTCGAGTAATAGGACCGCGCCTGCACCGGCGTGGTGATCATCGGGATCAAGGTGTTGGAGTGGAAGTTGACGATCGAGAGGTCGGCGCTGTTGACGAACGTATCCTTGTTGAAGTCGTCGGACTTGGTGACCGGCCAGGGGCCGGTGTTGTCGTCGGCCAGCACCTGCTGGAGGTCGGCGGAATTGTCGATCCCGTCGCCGGTGGGAGTGGCGGCGGCGCTGGAACGCGTGTCGCGCCGCCTGTCGGCCCGGCGAGGCAAGTCGATCGCGCTTCAGCATTCCGTCGGGACGCTCCTCGAAAACTTCGCCGATCTGGACAAGGACTTTGCGGAATTCTTCCCCCTCCTCCGGGCGCACGTCGAGGAAGCAGCGCGCCCGCCGCGGCAAGCTGGGCAAATGCAGCGCGGGTGTAGAGGAGTCGAGACGTGGCGCGCGGCACAGTGCGCATGTATTACGCAAGAATGCGATAAAGCGTCTGGCTTCCGCAGAAAATGGGGTGCTCCAAATGTCGCGAATGTCGCAGAATGTTAATCCCGTTCGGCCCGGCGGTCGCTTGCCTGAGTAGATTTCGTAAATTTGCCTTTCCTGTATCAAGGCGGGTGATTGTCCGGGGTTGGGGTGCCGGGATGGGGCTTGGAAGGC
>DATHPP010000300.1:0-14250 GCA_035483795.1 Tepidisphaeraceae bacterium
GCGATGCTGGTGGTCATGGCGTCAGACGCGGTCTCGTGGTGGAGGGTGACGGTGATCGCATAGATGCCTTCCTCGCCATACGTATCAGCGCCTTGGACAGTGAAGACGCCTCCGCTGAAAGTGATGATGCCGCTGGTGATGTTGCCGTCGCCCCATTTAATGGTGGCGGAATAGTCGCCGAGTACCTCGGGCCCGCCGGGATCGGTGAAGGTGGCGACCGTCTGCGCGCCGGAGTTCGCGCCCTCGACCCCGGTGACGAGGAAGCCGCCCGTGGGAATTACGGCAGGATCGGAAACGGCGACATTGAACGTCGCCGAGCCTGATAGCAGAGTGTTGTCGGTGACGGTTACTTTAGGACTGTAATTGCCCTCTTCCGCATACGTGTGCGTCAATGAGCCTAGCGGTCCGGCCGTGGCGATGGAGAAGGAGTCCTGTGATCCGTCGCCCCAATCAACTTTAACTGTCCAAGGAGAGCCGTCGGGATCAGTGAATGAACCGAGGTTAATCGACTTTGGAGCGCCTTCCACCGCCATTTGGTCGGTGGGCGGTGTGACCATCGGTGGGGCTTCGGGCGTAAAATTGACGATGTCGTCGGCCGGGTCGCCGACCTTGTCGAACATAGGGTTGCTACCTACGCCAAACTGGTTGGCAGCCCAGAAAGTACCATTCACCGGGTCGACGTTTAGGCCGCTGAAGTCACCGGCCCTGTCACCGATATCGCCGTAGCCGGTTCCGGCGGGAACGAGGACGACCGGATCCATTGTTCCCGCGGGATCGGTTGGAAGTCGTGCCGTCACGAACGTCGAGACAAAGCCACCGCTGGCGGGATTGGCAGCGCCCCCTACCGTGTCGGACTCCGTGAAACTCAGGCCGATTTCCCCGGCGGCGTTGATGCCGATGCCCGGGTAAACACAGTAGGTATTGGCGCCGAAGCCAATCAGGCCCAGGTTAGGGCCACCGCCCACGAGCTGAAAAGCGGGCGTGCCGCCACTCACGTTAAACGCGAACCATTCGGCGTCCCGCTGGCCCCCAAATCGGAAATTGAACATGGCGCCGCTGCCGGTGCCGCCGGTCACCGCCCCGGTAATCCCCGAAGTGTTGGAATAGTTGCCTGGAATGGCGACGGTGACCGTGGCGACGCCGCCGCTACCGGTGACGGAGGTGACCTTCAAGGTGGCCGCGGTCGTAAATGTCCCGCCGCTGACGGTCAAAGTATCGCCGACACTGTATCCCGAGCCTCCAATGGGGTTTTTCATGCTGTCGAGTTGGAGTGAGGCTGCGGCGACGAAGGCGTTGCCGACCGGAACACTGTCCGTGGCAACAACGATGTTATTGTATTCCGACGCCTTTAGAATCCGGTCGTCGATTTTGCTGCTGGCATTGGTTGTGTTGCCGGAGGCGCCGTCGAGTTGGTCGTTGGCGTCCGTCTGGATTAGGCTACTGTCCGGATTTTCCGGAGAGACGGGCAGAGGATTGAACTGGTCAGCCGCCGGAAGGCTCAGGGAAGTGGTGGAAAAGGACGCGGAGTTCGAGAGCACGTTGGTCATCTTGACCACATCGACGGTCGAACCGTCGTCAGGATTGTGGACAAGCCACATCGGGTCGCCGGGCACCGAATCTTGCATCGTGGTCGGCCGGTAGTTTTGAGCGCCGCCGGAGACGTCATTCTTGAAAAAGTGCAGGGAAGCCTGTGGAACGCCGTTGGCCAGGTCGGTAGCATTGACGGAAACAACCTGACAGTCGTTAGGAGCTGCCCCAAACATGTTGAAAGTCTCGACGAAGGCATCTGCGTTGTAGCCGGAGTTGCCGGGATAGTCGGACCAGGAGGTGGATGAGCCTGAGCCTTCTGTGGTGGTGATGTGATAGAAGTTCCAGTCTGCGGTCGTCAGGGTGGTTGGGTCGTTGGACGTGGAGACGGCGAAGACGTACTGGCTGACGTTCGTGGTTTGATCGACGTCAATGTCCCCGAGGATGAACCGGCCTATTAAGTTGTCGTACTGGACGGTGACGTCGGAAATCTCTGCCGAGCCGGGGTCTTTGGCGCCGCCGGAGCCGGGGGCGTCGATTTGTGTCTCGTTCCCGATCGAAGGGCTGAAGAAAAAAGACCCAGGGCCCTGAGTAACCACCGAGGTTCCGCTCGCTTTCGGGGTGAAAATGCTGATAAATGCGTTGGTAGACTCGATGTAACTGCTCGGCCCGGCGGCGCCGCAAGTGTCGGGCGGGTCACCGCCGTCACCGGGGAACGCATCGCCGACGTAGCCTGAGCCCCCACCGTTGATGATCGAGACAGACAGCAGTGTGCGCTGCTCCAGGGACTCCATTTGCGCTCTCCTGCGCGCCTGCCGCAAGGCAGCAACTGACCGTTTCCCAACGCTGCGCATGTAGCGATCCAACATGATGCGTCTCCTTCCCTGCAAACCCGGACAGCCTTTCGAGTCGAGACGGCCAGCGCCAATTCCTCGAAAGGACCGTCCTCAGATGTGTAGCAAGACCCCGTAAAGCGGCGGATTGTACATCCTTTTCTTGCTACGCCCAGAACAATCCCGGATTTTTTTGTGAAGGGAAAGTTAAGCGGATCTCTTGCGCTCTTCCCGCATCGGTTCAGGGTCCAGCAGTTCCGTGTACACCTCGCCCTCGGCAAGGACGCGGGTCAGAGCGCTCAAGCCCTTGTTCAGTTTCAACTGCATCTCGCGCTCGGTGAGGGCGAACAATGGAAAGAAATCGATATGAACGTCATGGCTGATGTGTATCCGGTGGGCGGCGGGGCGTGCCGCCCCGTCGCAGCGGTTCGGATGTCGGGTTTCCTTCCCGTAACTTGTACAACCACTAAGCCAGCGCGACTCGACATCGATCTGCACCGCCCTCCGATAATCGCGGGTTTGCCCAGATCACCGGTTATCCTTGCTGTAACACTTGCATGGGCGCGCGACCAATCCGATATCAATCTTGTATGTGTTACGCAATTGGTCTTGCAGGTAGGTAAGCCGCGTCGACACAAAATCAGCCTTCTGGAGAGAAGAACATGCGTAAAGCAGCCCGCTCATCGCGCGGTTTCACGCTCATCGAAATCCTGATCGTCGTGATCATCCTGGGCATTCTGGCTGCGATCGTCATCCCGCAGTTCAGCAACGCCAGCACCGCCGCGAAGACCAGCGCTGTGGCCACCACCGCGCAATCGCTGCGGAGCCAGATCGCGCTGTACAAGCTCCAGCACAACGACGTGTTGCCGGCTCCGGCCACGTTCTGGACGCTGATGACGACTGCGACCGACGCCAACGGCGCTGCCTACACGACCGCGGCATCGGCCGGTCCTTACGGCCCCTACATGCAGTCGATCCCACTCAACGCGCTGAACCAGCTCACGACCGTGGTTGATACCCCGGGCGTGCAGTACGGCACGGCGCAGAGCCCCGGCTCGGCGGCCAGCGCCTGCGGCTGGGCCTATGACTACAACAGCGGCGCCGGCACCGGCCGCCTCTTCGGCACCGGCACCGACACGCTGACCCTGGTTGGCCCCTGAGTACCGGGCTGAACGGGCTTCAAGCATTCAGCCGCGGGCCGTTGCTTCTGGGTTTCGCGATCCGTCGGGGGGTCCGATGATCGCGAAACCGAAAGCGGCGGCCCGCGGTGTTTTTGCGCCGCGGGGCGGTTATCGGACTCTGGGGTGTCGATTTCTCGGACCCGGTAGCCGCGGCGGGCAGTTGGAGCGTATGTTATTGCCATGCCTCGTTCGCGCCGCCAATCGGACCCACCCTGGGCTTCGCTGAGCGACCCACGCCTGCTGGAGATGCCGCTTTGCGATTTGGGCGTGACGGTAGAGGGGTCGTCGGTCGCGCCGCAGGTCCAGACTCTCTATGGTGAGTTGGGCGGGCAGGGAATCCAGTTCCGTCCGCACGTCTGGCTCTCCGACGAATGGTTCACGCCCGATAACGTTCCCGGCATTGCCATCCCGTTCTACCTGGCCCATCCGCGGCTGCGGGAAATGGAACGGACGCAGATGCTGGAAATCGAGGGCGGCACGCCGGACTGGTGCATGAGGATTCTGCGGCACGAGGCCGGCCACGCGCTGGACAACGCCTACCGCCTGCACCGCCGCAAACCCTACCGGGAGCTGTTCGGCTCGTATCACGAGCCATACCCCGATTCCTACAAACCCAAACCCTACACGAAACATTTCGTGATCCACCTGGACATGTGGTACGCGCAGGCGCATCCGGCGGAGGATTTCGCCGAAACGTTCGCCGTCTGGCTCAATCCCGATTCGCGCTGGCAGGAGCAGTACGCAACCTGGCCGGCGATGAGAAAGCTGCGCTACGTCGAGCAGGTGATGGGCGAGGTGGGCGGGCGGCCCGCCGCCGTCACCTCCAGGCGCCGGCCGCATCCGATGAGCAGCCTGCGGCACACGCTGGGCGAGCACTACGAGCGGAAGCGCAAATACTACTGCCGCGACAGTCCGGGAATTTACGACCGCGACCTTCGTCGTATATTCTCCGATCGCCCTGAACATAGCGCAAAGCCCGCCGCGGCGCCCTTCATCGAGGCCTTTCGCGGCGAGGCGCGGATGATGATTTCACGCTGGACGGGGGCAAGTCAGCTCACGATCGATCGCACGATTGCCGATATGATCTTGAGGGTCCGGCAGCTTGGGCTGCGTTTGTCCAAACCGGCCCGCCAGACCAGGGTCGACCTGGTGATGATGCTCGCGGTGCAGACGATGAACTTCGTCAACGACGGCAAGCACCGGGTTGTACTGTGAGCCGCGCCGGGCCTACGATTTGCTCGACGACTTTGCATGAAACGATTTCGCGTCCTGGTAATGATGGACCCGTCGCTGGTTCCACCGGCTTCGGTTGAGGGGTTGGGTGCGGCGGAAATTGCGCCCTTTAAAACCGAATACGACGTGCTCACGACGCTGGCGGCGATGGGGCACGAGGTGTGTCCCGTGGGCGTGAAGACCGAGTTGGACGTGCTGGCGGCGGCCATTCGCGACTTCCGCCCCCATATCTGCTTCAACCTCGTCGAAGATTTCGACGGCATCCCCAGCCGCGATCAGCACGTCGTCAGTTATCTCGAATTGATCGACCAGCCCTACACCGGTTCGAACCCGCGCGGCCTTACGCTGGCGCGCGACAAGGCGCTGTCGAAAAAAGTTTTGTCCTATCACGGGATCAAGGTGCCGCTGTTTGCGGAGTTTCCCCAAGGCCGGCCGGTGCGGCCGCCGCAATCTTTGCCTTTTCCGCTTCTGGTCAAGTCGCTCAGCGAGGAAGGGTCGGTGGGCATCTCGCAGGCGTCGGTCGTTTATGATCCTGCGCAGTTGGTCGAGCGCGTCGAGTTTCTCCACCAGAAGCACAACACCGACGCCATCGCCGAGCAGTACATCGAAGGACGCGAGTTGTACGTGTCGGTATTGGGCAACCGGAAGCTCCAGACTTTTCCGGTGTGGGAACTGTTCCTGGAGAATCTTCCCGCGGAGGCGGCCCGAATCGCGACGGCAAAGGTCAAATGGGATGAGGCTTACCGCGATCGTCACGGAATCGTCAGCCGCGCCGCGACCGGCCTTTCCAGGGCGCTGGAAGACCGCATTGGGGAGCTGGGGAAGGAGATCTACCGCACGTTGGACATGTCCGGCTATGCCCGGATCGACCTGCGCCTTACGCCCGACGATGAGATTTACCTGCTGGAAGCGAATCCCAATCCGCAGATTGCCCGGGGCGAGGATTTTGCCGATTCCGCCGCCGCAGGTGGTCTGGATTACGAATCCCTCCTGCAAAAAATTCTTGCTTTAGGCCTTGCATATCAGCCACTTGGCATGGCGGCTTGATATATTGGTTACCGCTCACCTCGCTTGGTTGGAGGCGTGCGATGACCACGATCGAGCAGGAACCCCGGATTGATTCCCTGAGGGTGGTGCGGGAGGCGTTCGCGCCCGCGTTGCTGCCGACCACGCGGCTGGTCTCACTGGACGCGTATCGCGGATTTGTGATGCTGCTGATGGTCTCGGCTGGCCTGGGGATCGCCACCGCGGAGCAAAGGGCCCAGCACGCCAGGCCTTTCTGGCATTTCCTGGCCGGGCAGGTGGATCACGTGCAATGGAGCGGGTGTTCGCTCTGGGACCTGATTCAGCCGTCGTTCATGTTCATCGTCGGGGTTGCGCTTCCTTTTTCGTTGGCCAAGCGCGTCGCAAAAGGGGAGTCGTTCAGTCGGCTGCTGCTCCACGCCGTGTGGCGGTCGCTGCTGCTGATCTGGCTGGGGATTTTCTTGAGCTCGATCGGAAAGCCGCAGACCAATTTCACTTTTGAGAACGTGCTGACGCAGATCGGGCTGGGGTACACGTTCCTGTTTCTGCTGGCCTGGACCAGGCCATCGGCGCAGTTGCTGGCCGCGGCGCTGATTCTGGTTTCCTACTGGCTGGCGTTCGCGATTTTTCCGCTGCCGCGGCACGGGTTCGATTACTCGAGCGTCGGCGTCTCGATCGACTGGCACAACCCGTTCGGCCTGAGCGGATTTGCCGCCCACTGGGACAAGAACACGAACTTTGCCGCCAACTTCGATGTATGGTTCCTCAACTTGTTTCCGCGCTCGCAACGGTTTGCGTTTAACGCCGGCGGGTATCTGACTCTCAGCTTCATCCCCTCGCTGGCGACGATGACGTTTGGCCTGCTGGCGGGTGAGCTGCTCCGCAGCGACCGGCCGGCGGACAGAAAATTCTGGATTCTCGTCGCCTGTGGATTTCTCGGCCTGATCCTGGGCACCCTCTTCGACCGCACCGGCATGTGCCCGATCGTCAAGCGGATCTGGACGCCCGCCTGGACGATTTATGCGGGCGGATGGACGTGTCTTCTGCTGGCGGCGTTCTACGGCATTGTCGACTGGGCTGGATGGCGCGGCTGGGCATTTCCGCTGGTCGTTGTCGGAATGAATTCGATTGCCATCTATTGCATGTCCAACGCCGGGTTCAAAGGCTTTGTCCTGCGCGCTGTGCGCACGCATCTCGGCAGCGGCTTCTTTGAGTGGGCGGGAGTTTTCGCGCCGATCCTCGAATCGGCGACGGTCCTGTTTATCCTGTGGTTGATCTGCTACTGGATGTATCGACGGAAAATCTTCCTGCGCATCTGAGCTTACAGCGCATTTTCCTGCTGCACGATGGCATCGTAAAGCTGCTGCGGCGTCTGGGCCGCGACCAGGGCCTGGCGGAAGCGCTCGATGGTCATCAGCCGGCTGATTCGGGCCAGGGCATGAATGTGCGGTCCGGTCTGATCGGGCGGGGAGGCCAGTAGCCAGATGAGGGTCACGGGGCGGCCGTCGATCGCCTGAAAGTCGATCGGCGTAGCGGGCCGGCCGATCGCCATCACCAGGTGATTCACGCCGTTGCATTTACCGTGGGGAATGGCCAGGCCATTTCCAATGCCGGTCGTGCGGGTCGATTCGCGTTCGAGGACCGAGTCGAGCACTTTCTTCGAGTCGGTCACTTCGCCGCTGGCCCCGAGCACGTCGACCAACTCGCCGATTGCTTCCGTCTTGGTCTTGGCGTTCAGCGGCAGCTTGATGTTCGCGGGTTTGAGGATTTCCGTCAGACGCATACGTAAAAGCTCCGGCGCTCTGGCGCCGCGGTAGGTCTCTGGAGTTAAAAGGGCAAATCGTACCGGCCCGGCAGGCATCGGGCAACGATAGAGTGGCCGGAACCGGTGCCCTTTTTGGCTCTCGGCAACGCCGGGTCCGGTCACGGTCTGCGAAAAGATCACGCAAACGGGCCTTTCCGTGGTTTGCGGGCGAAAATCGCGTATAATCCTGACGTCACGGAAGGACCTCGAGCGACCAAGGAATGGCTTTTTCCCTCCTCCAACCCCTTTGCGATATCCCTTTGGCGGTTGTCGATGTCGAAACTACCGGTGCGTCGGCCGATTTCGGCCATAAGGTGATCGAGCTGGGAATCGTGCGTTATGAGCGGGGTGTCAAGGTCGCTGAGTACGAGCAGTTGATCGATCCCCGCCGGAAAATCAGCGCCGGCGTCTGTGCCCTGACCGGCATCACTCAGGCCATGGTCGAGGGGCGACCCACATTCGGCGAGCAATTTTCCGGCATGCTGCAACTGCTCCAGGGCGCAGTCGTGCTCGGTCACAACGTTCGCTTCGATCTTTCGTTTCTGCGCAAGGAATTCCGCCGTTGCCGGAGCGATCTGGTGGAGGCCCTCGGCCAGGTTCCGGTGCTCGACACGGTCCGAATCGCCCGGCGGCGCTTTGGCCGGGGCGGCAATGGACTTCAATCACTGGCCCCACGGCTCGGTGTATTTCCGGTTGCAGCGCATCGCGCGCTGGCCGACGCCCAGACGACGGCGCTGGTGTTCGAGCGGCTGATGGAGCCGGTCGGGGGCTGGCGA
The DNA here is from genome assembly GCA_035483795.1 of Tepidisphaeraceae bacterium. Classification (GTDB taxonomy): domain Bacteria; phylum Planctomycetota; class Phycisphaerae; order Tepidisphaerales; family Tepidisphaeraceae; genus DASXMX01. The sequence goes on from DATHPP010000300.1 coordinate 8,378, forward strand.
ACTTGCCTTTGCGATGCCATCCGCGAGCAGGGCGGGCCGATGGGTTTGCTGCCGCCCAACCCCAGAGAAAGCCTGCTGCCACTGGAACTGGAAGAGGCGTTGGAGCAGCGCAAGCCGGTCATGATGGAGTACCTCGACGGACAGGAGAGCCGCACGCAGCGGGTGATTCAGCCGTTGCACATCCGCCGGCGCCGGGGCGAGCTGATCATGATCGCCCACTGCCAGCTTCGCGGAGACCGGCGCACCTTCAGGCTCGACCGCATTGTCCAGCTCACACGCCTCGAATCATCCGAACCTGTGCGGATAGAATCCACCCATGCCCCAACGACAACCGCGCCGCCCGGCGCCGACGATCGCGCAGCTTGGGAAGAGTTCCTCCCATTTGACCGCCCGTCAGATCGAACAGCCCCGCTCAATTCTCGAAGTCTTTGACAACCCGCGCCCCGGCCGTGATTACCAGATCGAATTTGTCTTTCCCGAATTCACCAGTCTCTGCCCCGTTACCGGCCAACCCGATTTTGCGACGATCACAGTTCGATATGTTCCGGACGGATGGTGCGTGGAGATGAAGAGCTTGAAGCTCTACTTTTTTGCGTTTCGCGACAAGGGGATTTTCTACGAAGGCGTCGTGAACACGATCTGTGATGATCTGGTTGCCGTGCTCAAGCCACGGCGAATGACCGTCGTCGGCGCTTTTAACGTCCGCGGAGGGACTGCCGCGACGGTCACCGTCGAGTACAACGGTGAAATTCCAGGAACATGAAAGGACAGAACACGATGTCGAGCCAACTTCCTCCCGGCCAGGGTCCGATCGATCCGCGCGGGGCTTTCGGGCCTCCGCCCCCGCCCGGCGGGCCGCCGGCTCTGGGGCCGCCCATGCCGATGATGCAGCCGATGCCAATGATGCAGCCGCCGATGCCGTTTCCGCAGTTCGCTCCGCCGCCCCCTCCTCGACGCGGCGGGGCGGGGTGGGGTGTGCTCGTCGCCATTCTTCTTCTGCTGCTCCTTCTTTCGATCGTAATGAACCTGGTTCTGGGCGCCTTTGCGGTCGGCGGGTTTGACGGCCGCAGCATCGAGGAAACCACCATTGTCAGCGGCGCCGGCGATCAGCAGATCGCCGTCATCCCGCTGGAAGGCATTCTCACCGATTCCTCGCGCAAGGATTTCGAGCAGATCCTCCGGCACATCGAAGAGAACAAGGGTCTCAAAGGCGTGGTGATCGACATCGACTCGCCTGGCGGAGAGGTCACGCCGTCGGATGAGATCTACCAGCGGATCCTTAAGCTCAAGGGCGACCATTCGGGCCTTGTGATCGCGGCGTCGATGCGCGGAATGGGCGCCAGCGGCGCTTACTACGCCGCCTGCGGGTGCGACACAATCGTCGCCGAGGAAACCACCATCACGGGCAGCATTGGCGTGCTCTGGCCCAACTACAATTTCGCCGAGCTGATGCAGAAGTACGGTGTCAAGGACGCGACGATCGTATCGGATGGTGCACCATACAAAGACGCCGGCTCACCCACACAGGCGCCCAACGCCGAGCACGAGGCCTATCTCCGTGGGCTGGTCGATTCCGAGTTCGCCCGTTTCAAGGCGGTCGTGTTCAAGAGCCGGGGACCGAAGCTCAAGCCGAGCCTCGACGAAATCGCCAACGGCAAGGCCTACACCGCCCCCGAGGCGAAGCAAAACGGCCTGATCGACGACATCGGCTACCTCGACAAGGCGGTCAACTATGTCGCCACCAACGCCCATCTGGGCAATCCGAATGTCGTTCGATATGAGCCGAAGGGCGCTCTGTTCGACCGGCTTCCTTTCGCCATGCAACGGGGAAGTCCCGTTGCCGCGACCGCGAAGCTCAATGGACTGAACCTCGAGGTTGACCGCAAGCTTCTTGACAGCCTGATGCATCCGCGTCCGATGGCGACGTATCGATAAAGTGCCGCCGGTGCCCTCACCGGCGGAAATTCGCCGGCGCAACCAAAACCGCCGGTGAGGGCACCGGCGGCACGAAAGGTTGCAAACCGAGCGGCGATCTCGGGCCAGGCAGTTTAGTTTTGCCCGGCGACCTGCGGGGCAGGCGGGTTGGAGGCGGACTGCGAGAGCTGGTGGTATTCCCTGGTCAGCTTTTGCAGGCGGCCTTTGGCGGCGTCGACGCGCTGGGCGACTTGCTCGGCGGCTTGTCGCGTTTTCTGATGTTCCTCTTGAGCGGCCTGGGCCGCATACCGCAGTGAAGCGATGCGCGTTGGCGCCTGATCGATCTCCGACTTCTGTTTTGCCAGTGCGGCCTCCGCCCGGGCGACGGCCGCACGGCGTTTTTCCACGTCAACCGACTTTGCCAGAAGCAAGCGATCCACAGACTCGACGCTCTGGTTAAGTGAGTCAAACAGGACCTTGGCCTTCGCGGCAGCCGCGACGGTTTCACTGTCGGTGGACGCATTGGCCGCGGCATCGGCAAGCGCCTGGGCGATTTGCCCCGCCTGCTGCGCCAGCGCGATGCGCCTGGTGCGTTGCGCCTGCGCCGCATCTCTGGCCGACGAAGCCTGGGCAACGGACTGGTTCGCCTCGGCGATCGCCCGCTCGCGGGCCTTGATCAGCTCGGGTGCGTCGCTGACCAGCTTCTGCCGCGCGGCCAGATCGGCCGCCGCTTTGTCTGCTGCGAGCTTCGCTTGTTCTGCGGCTCCGCGCGTTTTCTCCAATTCCGCCTGCTCCCGCGACAATTCATCGCGCGCGTGCCACACAGTCAGGTTGACTTGCGCCGTCTTGAGCTGGCTGACCTGGGCGCGGGCATGGTTGAGCTGTTGCGTGGCCTGATCGAGGGCGGCGGCGAGTGTGGCGTAATTCGCCTGCGCCTGCGTGAGCTGTTTGTTTGCGTCGGCCAGACGCTCGCCAACGCCCGCCGGGTTGGCGGTCAGCTCGCCGACCGGCTTGGCGGTCTTGGCGTCGAACACGCGAATGGAGCCCGTCCAGTCGCCGGCGACGACGCGCTTGCCGTCGCCGTCGAAGGCCGCATGCAGCGCGATGTCCGCAAAGGGTTGGGTTGCGAGCAGCGCGCTGCCGTCGGGCTTCCAGATTCGCACGAGCCGGTCGCGGCCGCAGGTGACCAGCCGGCCGTCGTGTGTGAACGAGACATCGAGCACACCAGGACCGTGGGCGTTGATGCTCTTGACCAGGTTTCCGCTCTGCATGTCCCAGAGCTTGACGGTGCCGTCTTCGCTGGCAGAGGCCAGGATGTTGGAATCGCCGCGAAAGCTGACCGCGGTGATGGCCGCCTTGTGGCCGGTGAGGCCATAGAACTCGTTTCCGCTGCGCGCTTCCCAGACCCACAGCCCACCGGCCCGGTCGCCGCTGGCCAGCAGGACGCCATCGGGGCTATAGGCGATGGCGGTCACCCAGTCGGTGTGTTTCTTGATCGCGTGCAGGAGCTGGCCGTCGGCGGTGGAGTATATCTTGAGCGTCTTGCCCGGGCCGCCCAAGGCGACCGTCGACTGATCGGCGGAAATGTCGGCTGCGATGACGGCGTCGAACTCGTCACCGATCTGCGTGACGCGGTTCCCTGAAGCGACGTCGAAGAGGGCTGCGCGACCGCTCTTGGCGGATACTCCGCCGCCGACCAGCAGCATGCTCCCATTGCGGCTGAACCGCAGAACGTATGGGTCTCCTTCGGTGAAGGGAAGGACGCCAAGAAGCTCGAGCGTGTCGGTGTTGTAGAGGAGGACCTGGTGTTGGCCGCCGATTGCGGCCAGCGGCGCCCAGGGGCTGGCGGCGAGGCACATCAGCGCGCCGGGCCGGGTGGTGTGAACGACCGGTTCGACGGGCAGGTCTTTGGGCATCGCAACCGGACCCTGGGGTTTGCCAGCATCCGCGACCACGGACAGATTGAGCTTGGGTTTACCCTTCGCGACGACCGCTTTTCCGCCGGCGTTCTCCAGCATTCCCCCCGCGATCCACTGCTTGAAAACGTTGACATCCTTGTCCGGAAGTTTCCCTTTCCCCTTGGGCATGTTTGGGTCGTCGGTGTGGGCAACGACTTTGAAGAGCTTGCTGTTGTCGGGATCACCGGCGGCGACGACGGCGCCGCTGTCGCTGCCGGTCAGGATCGCCTGGTAGCTGCTCAGATCCAGCCCGCCTTTCTTCTTGTCGGGGTTGTGACAGGAGGTGCATTCATTGCGGAGGATGGGCAGCAGGTGGTCTTCGTAGGTGATCTTCTCCGCGGCGAAGCAGACAGGAGTTTGCAAGAAGAGAAGGCACGCGACGAAAAGGAGGGTCCGTGAACGGGAGGGCGAGGCTCCCGCCGAGCCGGGCGCACCCGGTAAGGAAGGTTTTGGCTCGGCCCGAGCCTCGCCCTCCCGAACTTGTCGCATGATGCTCGTCAATCGCATGCCCAATGCTTTCCCCTCAATGATTGAACATGAACTCTTCGGAGTTCAATAACGCCCAGAACAGGTCATCGAGAACCTTTCGCGTTTCCTGAGCTTTGTTTTTCTCCGAATCCTTCGGGAAAAGGGCATCGATGGCCGTCGTTTCATCCGATGTCGGTTTGCGGCCGAAGCAGCGAATGTAAAGGTCTTCGACAATCTCGTCCGGCGTCTTCTTCTCTTTCAGCATATCCGCGATCAATTTGCTCTGGCCCAGCTCGCGCTGGATGGTCTGGCCGTTGAGAAGGTGTAAGGCCTGTGACAAATTGGGGTCCATTTTTACTTCGCACGAGCAGACGGTTTCGCGGCTGGCGCGGCCGAAGGTGCGGAGGAAGTAAGTCGTGGTGTTGCCGTCGGCGATGTCGACGGCGCGGGCGCCCAGGGGGAGGCCGCGGAATTTCTCCGGCACTTCGGTCACCTCGGCCAGGCAATCCAGCATCACCTCCGCCCGCATCCGCCGGATCGTGGCATGGGCGAAATTGCGGTCGTCGCTGACGTTACTCTCGTTGGTCTCGGCGGCCGTCTGGTACGCCCGCGAGTTGCAGATGTCGCGCACCAGGTGCTTGAAGTCGTAGTGGTAGTCCTGGAATTTCTGGCCGAGCGTTTCGAGGAGCTCGGGGTTGCTCGCGGGGTTGCTGATGCGAATGTCGTCCACCGGATCGACGATTCCCTTTCCCAGGAAATGCTGCCAGACGATGTTCGCCAGGTTCTTGGCGAAGTACGGGTTCTTCGGAGATGCCAGCCACTCTGCCAACACCTGTCTTCGATCTTTCCCGGCGGTGTCAGGCTCCTCGCCGCCGAGGAATTTGGGCTTGGCGACCTGCTTCTTGACGGGATTGGCGACTTCGCCGCCCCCGGCGTTGAAGATGATCCGCTCGCGCTGGTCCTCAGCCTGCTTGCGGCCGACCTGGGCGAAGAACGCGGCAAATCCGTAGTAATCGTTCATCGTCCAGCGGTCGAATGGGTGATTGTGACACTGGGAACACTTGATCTGCATGCCCATGAACACCTGGGCCGTGTCCTCGGCCAGCTTGAGCGGGTCGCGCTCGACCTCGTAATAGTTGGTGGCGGGGTTTTTGAAGGTGCCACCGGTGCTATCCAGAAGCTCCTGCACGATCTGGTCCATCGGCACATTGCGCGACAGTTTGTCTTCCAGCCAGTTGTAGTACAGCAGCGCCGACTTGTAGCTCACCTCGATGCTCGAGCGGATCTTGAGCAGCTCGGCGAACTTCATCACCCACAACTCGACGAATTCCTTGCGGCCAAGCAGGTCGTCGATGAGCTTGGCCCGTTTGTCGGGATCGGTGCCGGCCAGGAATTTGTCGTGCTCCGCCCGCGTCGGAAGCTGGCCGATCACGTCGATAAACGCCCGACGGATAAAAACCTCGTCGCTACAGACCGGCGAGGGAACGATCCGCAGTTTTTTGAGCTTCGCGTCGACGAGCTTGTCGACGTGGC